>NZ_JARWBG010000117.1:0-5074 GCF_029846775.1 Streptomyces chengmaiensis | reverse complement strand
AACCCCGACGAAGTACGCGAGGCCCTCCAGATCGGCCCCGACACCCCCATCATCACCACCGACGCCCGCCACCGCGCCGACGCCAAGAGCGCCCTGATCACCCTCGTCGAACACGCCCTCATGGCCCGGCTGAAGTAGTGATCGCCAAGTCGACACGGCAATACGGCAGTTGTCGTAGAGAAAGCGTGGGCGGACTGTGTCGTAGGACACGGTCCGCCCTGCGGGTTCATAACGTTTCGACAGAGAATTCTCGGACAGTGGACACCCATCGCATCCGATCGGTGCCACTGTGCTGACATTGCCCCTGCTTTTTGGCGGGCCTCGTTCTTTATGCCCGTTTTATCAGGGGCGAGTGCTACTCGGAATGACTGATTCCAGGTGTTTGGATCGGGGCCGGTCCACGTGCTGGAATTCGACGAACTCCCGAGTAGTACGGCTCTGAACGAAACACACGGCACAACGTTGGTGCCGACGCCGAGAGGTTGTTGGTCGAGTGAGGCGAAGCATGACGAGCTCCGCAGAGCAGCAGGCGCGGGGCAACTTCACCCCGGCGCAGCGTGCGGCCGCGTCGCCCGCGGAGGAGCCCAGCACGCCCGCGACGCCCGCCGCCGGCGGCAGCCAGAGCCCGCTGTCCCCGCGCAACTGGCGCGTGCCCACCCGCCTGAACGCCATCCTCCTCATACCCGTGCTCGTCGGGCTGGTGATGGGCGGCTTCCAGGTGAAGCAGGCCGTGGACACCTGGGACGAGGCGGAGCAGGCGGAGAAGACGGCGCTGATCGTGCGCGCCGCCTCCAAGTACAGCCAGGCGCTGCTCAACGAGCGCGACCTCACCGCCCAGCCCCTGCTCACCGCCACCAGCGAAGACCAACGCAAGGCCAGGGTCGTCACCGACGCCTACTCCGCCACGGACTCGGCCGCAGCGGAGTTCAAGGACGCCATCAGGGACATGCCCGAGGGGCAGGGTCTTGAGCGCCGGCTGAGGCTCTTCCAGGAGGAGGAGCCCAAGCTCGCCAAGCTGCGCGAAGCCGCGTACGGCAAGGCGCTCGACCCGGTCGCCACCGAAGAAGGCTATGTCCAGGTCCAGCACTCCCTGATGGAGTTCTCCAACGAGCTGGGGCTGGGCACCGGCAACGTCACCAGCTTCGGCCGGACCCTGTACGCCATCCAGCTGTCCAAGGCCGCCGGGTCGCTGCAGCGCTCCATCGGCATGCATCTGCTGGTCCGCCCGTCCGAGGACCCCAAGGTCCTCGCCAAGCAGACCGTCGCTTTCAACTCGTACAACTACCTCGAGCAGATCGCCATCGCCGAGTACGTCTCCGGCGGCACCCAGGAGGACGAGGACCGCCTCAAGCAGGTCATGGCGGCGAAGACCGCCACGGGTGAGAAGCAGCTCAAGGCCGCCGGTCTGAACCCGCCCAAGGGCGCCGACGGCTCCGTCCTCACCGGCATGGCCAACCAGATCGGCCAGGGGCAGACGCCGGAGGACCTCAAGGCGAAGGACATCACGCCCGAGACGTGGATGGGCGCGGCCACCGCCAAGTTCGAGGGCTACTCGCAGGTCGAGGCGGAACTCGTCGACAAGGCCGTGTCCGAGGCCTCTGCGATCGCCGACGACGCCAAGCGGGACGCCATCGTCATCGGCTCCGCCGTCGTGATCGCCCTCCTGGCCGCCTTCATCCTGGCCGGCCTCATGGCCCGCCAGATGAGCCGCTCGATGCGCGAGCTGCGCACCGCCGCCTTCGGCATCGCCGAGCAGCGGCTGCCGATGCTGGTCGACCAGCTCTCCCGTACGGAGCCCGGCCGGGTCGACACCCGGGTGCAGCCGATCCCGATCGACTCCCAGGACGAGATCGGCGAGGTCGCCCGCGCCTTCGACCAGGTGCACCGCGAGGCCGTGCGGCTCGCCGCCGAGCAGGCCATGCTCCGCGGCAACGTCAACGCGATCTTCACCAACCTCTCGCGCCGCAACCAGTCGCTGATCGAGGGCCAGCTGACCCTGATCACGGATCTGGAGAACAACGAGGCCGACCCGGACCAGCTGGAGAACCTGTTCAAGCTGGACCACCTGGCGACCCGTATGCGCCGCAACGGCGAGAACCTCCTCGTCCTCGCGGGCGAGGAGCCCGGCCGCCGCTGGGACCAGCCGGTCCCGCTCGTCGACGTGATGCGCGCCGCCTCCTCGGAGGTGGAGCAGTACGAGCGCATCGAGCTGTCCGGCGTCCCCGAGGCCGACATCCACGGCCGGGCCGTGACCGACCTGGTGCATCTGCTGGCCGAGCTGCTGGAGAACGCCACCACGTTCTCCTCGCCGCAGACCAAGGTCCGGGTGACGGCCACCCGGCTGCCCGACGGCCGAGTCATGATCGAGATCCATGACAAGGGCATCGGTCTGACCGCCGAGGACTTCGCCGACATCAACCACAAGCTGGCCAACCCGCCGACGGTGGACGCCGCCGTCTCCCAGCGCATGGGCCTGTTCGTGGTCGGCCGGCTCGCCGACCGGCACGGCATCCGCGTCCAGCTGCGCCCCTCGGGCGAGCAGGCCGGCACCACCTCGCTGGTGATGCTGCCGGACGAGATCACCCACGGTGGCGGCGGCATGCAGCTCCCCGAGGACGACTTCACCGTCTCGCAGATGATTCCGGAGCAGCACTCCTACGAGACCGAGCCGATGCGCACCGCCGCGGAGCTGGGCTTCGACGACTCCCGCTACGAGAACGCGGACGGGGACGAGCGTCAGCTCGACCCGGTGGGCCGCTCGCTGATCCGTGAGGAGCGCCGCGCGGCGCTGGAGGCTCAGGCCCACGCCAAGGCGGGCGACGCGGAGTACGGGCAGGAGCAGCAGTACGACGCGGAGTACGGCGAGGACGCCTCATACGAGGACTCCTCGTACCAGGGCTCCTCATACCAGGAGTCCTCGTACCAGGAGTCCTCGCATCCCGACGGCCGCCAGGAGTACGGCCAGGAGGGGTCCTTCGGCCAGGAGCAGTCCTTCGGCCAGGAGGGGTCCTTCGCTCCGGAGCAGCAGTACCAGGCGTACCAGCAGGACTACGGCCAGCAGGAGTACCAGGAGTACCAGGGCGGACAGTCCCCGCAGCAGCCGTACGACGGCCTCCCGAGCCCCAACGGCTCCGGCCCCGGTCAGGGTGGCGCGTACCAGGAGCAACAGCAGGCCGCATATGCGGAAGCTGACTTCCAGGCCCCGCAGGACTCCGACGGTCAGTACTCCGGCTCGTACGACTCCGATCCCCACCAGGCCAAGTGGCCGGATCAGAGCGGCTATCAGGACAGCTACGAGCCTGACTACCGCACCGAATCGGAATCTGGCCCCGGCGCTCCCGCCGACGGCTCGGACCGCGTAGGCTTCAACCATCCGGGAACCGCTCCGAGCAGCGGCCACGAGCTGACCGACGCAGGTCTGCCGCGGCGCGGCAGCAGCCAGCAGTCGCCGCCGCCTCAGCAGCAGCCCCAGCAGGCGCAGGACCAGCAGCAGTGGCAGCAGCCGGCGGAGCAGGCCCCTGGAGCCGCGCAGAGCGGGCGGACCGAGGCGAATGGCAGCGCGAACGGGAGCGGAAGCGGTGCCGATCCCGAGGGCTGGCGCTCGGTCAACGACCAGCGCTGGCAGCGGGCGGAGAAGCTCCGAGACCCGAAGGCGGGCGGAGTGACCCCGTCCGGTCTTCCCCGGCGAGTGCCCAAGGCCAATCTGGTCGAGGGCACGGCGGAGCAGACCCCGCAGGCCGGCCCCCAGGTGTCCCGCGCCCCTGAGGATGTCCGGGGCAGGTTGAGCAACCTGCGCCGCGGCGTCCAGAGGGGACGCAGCGCGGGTACGGACACGAACGGATCGGGCCTCGGCCCGGGTAGTACCTACAACCAGGAGCGTTAGTGTGAGCCNACTCCTGCTGGCGATGTCCGAAGGGTTCCCCCGCGACCGGGCCGATCAGCTGGCCGCCGTCGCATCCGGTCTGACCTCGCTGACCGCGGGGGCGTCCCGGATCTTCGAAGGCGGCCCGGTCAACCAGACCGTGGTCGAGATGGAGCGCGGGTTCCTCTTCATCATGTCCATCTCCGACGGTTCCTCGCTTGCGGTGCTCGCCCACCCGGAGGCCGACATCGGCCTGGTGGGCTACGAGATGGCCCTGCTGGTGGACCGCGCGGGCAGTGTTCTCACCCCGGACCTGCGCGCCGAACTCCAGGGAAGTCTTCTCAACTAGCAGACGAACGGTGCGTTTCTCGCCACCGCACCGTAGGGTGCGGTGGCGCGGCTCCACAGGGACATGGACCGGCGATCGGCAGTCGGAGGAGGAAACGTGGCAACACCCCCGGGCGGACGCCCGTATGACGGTGGGCATCAGGCCTCTGGTGAACACCCTCAGAGCCGTTTCAACTTTCCTTCGGCACCGACGGGCAGAGGGGGCGGCCAGGACCCGTACCAGCAGCCCCAGGCACCCCAGTCGCCGTATGACCGCACCTTCAACCGGCAGGCACGGCGGCCGGCAGAGCAGCCGCAGCAGCGGGCCCAGCAGTCCGCGGGCGGTTCGGGGGCCGCGGGAGCCCGTCCCTCGGGCGCGCACAACCCACTGGTGCGTCCCTATGCCATGACTGGCGGCCGTACGCGGCCGCGTTACCAGCTCGCCATCGAGGCGCTGGTGTCGACGACGGCTGATCCCGCGAGGCTGCAGGGGCAGTTGCCCGAGCACCAGCGGATCTGCCGACTGTGTTTCGAGATCAAGTCGGTCGCCGAGATCTCGGCGCTTCTCTCCATCCCCCTCGGCGTGGCCCGGATCCTCGTAGCCGACCTGGCCGAGGCCGGACTTGTCGCCATTCATCAGCCCGGCGGTGAAGAGTCCGCCGGCGGTCAGCCAGATGTGACACTGCTCGAAAGGGTGCTCAGTGGACTTCGCAAGCTCTAGCGGCGGTGCATCCCGCTCAACCACCAGTGCGAAGATCGTGGTGGCGGGCGGCTTCGGCGTGGGCAAGACCACGTTCGTCGGCGCCGTCTCGGAGATCAACCCGCTGCGTACCGAGGCCGTCATGACGTCAGCGTCGGCCGGCATCGACGACCTCACCCACACCG
>NZ_JARWBG010000116.1:0-4035 GCF_029846775.1 Streptomyces chengmaiensis | reverse complement strand
GGAGTCGCTAGTAATCGCAGATCAGCATTGCTGCGGTGAATACGTTCCCGGGCCTTGTACACACCGCCCGTCACGTCACGAAAGTCGGTAACACCCGAAGCCGGTGGCCCAACCCCTTGCGGGAGGGAGCTGTCGAAGGTGGGACTGGCGATTGGGACGAAGTCGTAACAAGGTAGCCGTACCGGAAGGTGCGGCTGGATCACCTCCTTTCTAAGGAGCACTTCTTTGCCGGGCTTGTCCCGGTACAGAGGCCAGTACATCAGCGAGTGTCTGATGCTGGTTGCTCNGATTGGGACGAAGTCGTAACAAGGTAGCCGTACCGGAAGGTGCGGCTGGATCACCTCCTTTCTAAGGAGCACCTGGCCTCTTTCGGGGGGTCCAGAGCCATTACGCAGGCGAATGTTCTGCGGTGGTCAGCTCATGGGTGGAACGTTGACTACTCGGCACGGTCGGTTTGGTTGGACTGTTAGTACTGCTTCGGCGTGGAACGCAGGGTCTTCTGGACGGGTCGGGTCGGGCACGCTGTTGGGTGTCTGAAGGCACGGGCTGTTGCTCGTCCTTCGGTTTTGCCGGTCCCGGTGTTCTCCAGGTGTGTTGGTCTGGGGGTGACGGGTGGCTGGTTGTTGTTTGAGAACTGCACAGTGGACGCGAGCATCTGTGGCCAAGTTTTTAAGGGCGCACGGTGGATGCCTTGGCACCAGGAACCGATGAAGGACGTGGGAGGCCGCGATAGTCCCCGGGGAGTCGTCAACCAGGCTTTGATCCGGGGGTTTCCGAATGGGGAAACCCGGCAGTCGTCATGGGCTGTCACCCGCTGCTGAACACATAGGCAGTGTGGAGGGAACGAGGGGAAGTGAAACATCTCAGTACCCTCAGGAAGAGAAAACAACCGTGATTCCGGGAGTAGTGGCGAGCGAAACTGGATGAGGCTAAACCGTTTGTGTGTGATACCCGGCAGGGGTTGCGCAGGCGGGGTTGTGGGAGTGAGCTTCAGCTGTCTGCCGGCAGTTGNNNTGAAACATCTCAGTACCCTCAGGAAGAGAAAACAACCGTGATTCCGGGAGTAGTGGCGAGCGAAACTGGATGAGGCTAAACCGTTTGTGTGTGATACCCGGCAGGGGTTGCGCAGGCGGGGTTGTGGGAGTGAGCTTCAGCTGTCTGCCGGCAGTTGGGCGAGTCAGAAACCGTTGATGTAGGCGAAGGGCATGCGAAAGGCCCGGCGTAGAGGGTAAGACCCCCGTAGCTGAAACGTCAGCGGCTTGCTTGTTCATTTCCCAAGTAGCACGGGGCCCGAGAAATCCCGTGTGAATCTGGCGGGACCACCCGCTAAGCCTAAATATTCCCTGGTGACCGATAGCGGATAGTACCGTGAGGGAATGGTGAAAAGTACCGCGGGAGCGGAGTGAAATAGTACCTGAAACCGTGTGCCTACAAGCCGTGGGAGCGTCGGACACGCTTTGCGTGTCNTGGTGAAAAGTACCGCGGGAGCGGAGTGAAATAGTACCTGAAACCGTGTGCCTACAAGCCGTGGGAGCGTCGCACAAGGGCTTTGGTTCTTGTGTCGTGACTGCGTGCCTTTTGAAGAATGAGCCTGCGAGTTTGCGGTGTGTTGCGAGGTTAACCCGTGTGGGGAAGCCGTAGCGAAAGCGAGTCCGAATAGGGCGATCGAGTAGCGCGCTCAAGACCCGAAGCGGAGTGATCTAGCCATGGGCAGGCTGAAGCGCGGGTAAGACCGTGTGGAGGGCCGAACCCACCAGGGTTGAAAACCTGGGGGATGACCTGTGGTTAGGGGTGAAAGGCCAATCAAACTCCGTGATAGCTGGTTCTCCCCGAAATGCATTTAGGTGCAGCGTCGTGTGTTTCTTGCCGGAGGTAGAGCACTGGATAGGCGATGGGCCCTACCGGGTTACTGACCTTAGCCAAACTCCGAATGCCGGTAAGTGAGAGCGCGGCAGTGAGACTGTGGGGGATAAGCTCCATGGTCGAGAGGGAAACAGCCCAGAGCATCGACTAAGGCCCCTAAGCGTACGCTAAGTGGGAAAGGATGTGGAGTCGCAGAGACAACCAGGAGGTTGGCTTAGAAGCAGCCATCCTTGAAAGAGTGCGTAATAGCTCACTGGTCAAGTGATTCCGCGCCGACAATGTAGCGGGGCTCAAGCGTACCGCCGAAGTCGTGTCAATCCAGCATGAGGCCTAACGGCCGTTGGGTTGGGTAGGGGAGCGTCGTGTGCCGGGTGAAGCCGCGCCGGAAGGCAGTGGTGGATGGTTCACGAGTGAGAATGCAGGCATGAGTAGCGATACACACGTGGGAAACGTGTGCGCCGATTGACTAAGGGTTCCTGGGTCAAGCTGATCTGCCCAGGGTAAGTCGGGACCTAAGGCGAGGCCGACAGGCGTAGTCGATGGACAACCGGTTGATATTCCGGTACCCGCTTTGAAACGCCCAGTATCGAATCCATTAATGCTAAGGCCGTGAAGCCGCCCTGATCTCTTCGGAGTTGAGGGGAGTGGTGGAGCCGCTGATCCAAGGTGGTAGTAGGTAAGTGATGGGGTGACGCAGGAAGGTAGTCCAGCCCGGGCGGTGGTTGTCCCGGGGTAAGGGTGTAGCCCGGTGTGTAGGCAAATCCGCACACCTTGTGGGTGAGACCTGATGCCGAGCCGATTGTGGTGAAGTGGATGATCCTATGCTGTCGAGAAAAGCCTCTAGCGAGTTTCATGGCGGCCCGTACCCTAAACCGACTCAGGTGGTCAGGTAGAGAATACCGAGGCGTTCGGGTGAACTATGGTTAAGGAACTCGGCAAAATGCCCCCGTAACTTCGGGAGAAGGGGGGCCATTCCTGGTGATCACATTTTCTGTGTGAGCTGGGGGTGGCCGCAGAGACCAGCGAGAAGCGACTGTTTACTAAAAACACAGGTCCGTGCGAAGCCGTAAGGCGATGTATACGGACTGACGCCTGCCCGGTGCTGGAACGTTAAGGGGACCGGTTAGCTCTGATTCGTCGGGGCGAAGCTGAGAACTTAAGCGCCAGTAAACGGCGGTGGTAACTATAACCATCCTAAGGTAGCGAAATTCCTTGTCGGGTAAGTTCCGACCTGCACGAATGGCGTAACGACTTCTCGGCTGTCTCAACCATAGGCCCGGTGAAATTGCACTACGAGTAAAGATGCTCGTTTCGCGCAGCAGGACGGAAAGACCCCGGGACCTTTACTACAGTTTGATATTGGTGTTCGGTTCGGCTTGTGTAGGATAGGTGGGAGACTTTGAAGCATGCACGCCAGTGTGTGTGGAGTCGTCGTTGAAATACCACTCTGGTCGTGCTGGATGTCTAACCTGGGTCCGTGATCCGGATCAGGGACAGTGTCTGATGGGTAGTTTAACTGGGGCGGTTGCCTCCTAAAGGGTAACGGAGGCGCCCAAAGGTTCCCTCAGCCTGGTTGGCAATCAGGTGTTGAGTGTAAGTGCACAAGGGAGCTTGACTGTGAGACCGACGGGTCGAGCAGGGACGAAAGTCGGGACTAGTGATCCGGCGGTGGCTTGTGGAAGCGCCGTCGCTCAACGGATAAAAGGTACCCCGGGGATAACAGGCTGATCTTCCCCAAGAGTCCATATCGACGGGATGGTTTGGCACCTCGATGTCGGCTCGTCGCATCCTGGGGCTGGAGTCGGTCCCAAGGGTTGGGCTGTTCGCCCATTAAAGCGGTACGCGAGCTGGGTTTAGAACGTCGTGAGACAGTTCGGTCCCTATCCGCTGTGCGCGTAGGAGTCTTGAGAAGGGCTGTCCCTAGTACGAGAGGACCGGGACGGACGAACCTCTGGTGTGCCAGTTGTTCTGCCAAGGGCATGGCTGGTTGGCTACGTTCGGGAGGGATAACCGCTGAAAGCATCTAAGCGGGAAGCCTGCTTCGAGATGAGGACTCCCACCCACTTGATGGGGTAAGGCTCCCAGTAGACGACTGGGTTGATAGGCCGGATATGGAAGCACTGTGAGGTGTGGAGTTGACCGGTACTAATAGGCCGAGGGCTTGTCCTCAGT
>NZ_JARWBG010000115.1:0-5945 GCF_029846775.1 Streptomyces chengmaiensis | reverse complement strand
ACCGACCGGAGGGCGGCCCACTGGTCGAACTCGTCCGCGTACTCCGGCTGCTGGTCGCGGGCGGCCTGCCGCAGCAGCGCGGCGACTTCGTGGCGTCCCTCGGCTGTGAGCCAGGAGGCCCCGGCTCCGAGGCGGCACCACGACCATCCGCCCACGGCGGCCTGCGGCGTGACGGGCCCGCGCTCCAAGGCCTAGGCGGCTTGTTCGAGGGTGCCGGTCCGGCCGAGGTCGGCGGCCTGCTTGAGGGCCTTCCAGTACGGGCCGGGGGCGGTGTTGCGCAGGCGGGCGAACGCGACGACTTGGCGGTGGGCCTCGCGGCGGCGGCCCTCCTGGAGGAGGCGGACCCAGCAGGAGCTGGAGGCGTCGAGCACGATGTCTCCGCCGTGGCCGGTCAGGTGCAGCGGCAGCCCTCGTACGGGGTGCAGGTAGGCGGTGTCCATGGCGTACATCGCAGCGTCCAGCACCGGCTCCGCCCCGGTCGGCTGCCCGGGCGGGAAGGAGAACGGCAGCTGCTCGTCGCTTCCGGCGGCGACCGCGTGCCGCGTGCCGGTGTGTTCGGCGACGCGAGCGGCGAACGCCATGTCCTCGCCGCTGGTGTAGCCGTCGGTGTACGTGACCGCGTGCACAGAGCCGACGCCGGCGGCGAGCACGACGGCCGCCAAGGAGTCCAGCCCGCCGGACAGATCCGCCCCCACCACCCCGCCGGCGGCGCGGACACGGTGCTGGACGGCGTCGGCGAGGACGCGGCCGAACCACTCGGCGCCTTCGCGCAGCTCGTCCACGGGCTTGACGCGGCGGATGTCTACGAGCTGCGGCGGTGCCCCGGGCGCAAGCAACAGTCCGAACCCGCCGGGCACGATCTGCTCGTACGGCGTGCGGTGCGGCCAGTGGTGCTCGCCCGCCCCGAGCCCGGCCGCCAGCAAGGGCAGGTCCGGCACGAGCGGACGCCGCAGCAGGACCGGCTCGCTGGCCCACGCTGTCCCCTCCTCGTGCGGCGTGTAGTAGACGGCCCGGATGCCGGCGAGGCCGCCGCACACGAAGTGCTGCCGCCCGTCGCTCGCAACCACCCAGTACGAGCCCGGCCATCGGGTCAGCTCCGCCCACCGGCCCGCCTGCACGGCCGGAAGCACGCCGCGCAGCTCGTGGTCGGTGGCCAGGCAGTCGCCCACCACCGCGAGCGCTACCGGCCCCTCGGCGACCGCACGTACTCCCGCGTCCAGAGCCCGGCGTACACCGCCGAGCCCTTCGGCTTCCGTTCCGCCTCTGGCGGCGGTGCCGCCGGTCGTCCACTCCCGTTCCATCCGTTCACCTCCCCCTCAGACACGGCCCCGTCTGTTGCAGGCGGTTGGTCGGCAGGATGGCCCATACCAGCAGACCTCGCACATCCCACCCTCAGCGATATAGGCGCTTTCAGCCACTCCTCATACCGATCACGGGCCGACGGTTGCGTCTTGGGAAGTGGTGCACGGGCTGCGGCCAGGAGCGCAGCGTCGCTCCTGGATAGCCCTCGCTCTGGACCATCTGATCAGAAGCGACGGCAGGGGCCTCCAGGCGGCACCGTCAGCACCAACTGAACACGTGGTGCGGCATTTCAGCGCGAGGCTTACCCAGCACTCTTGGGTCCGGGCCGTCGCGCGGCATTCGTGAGAGGCAGCGGCGTCGCGCTGACGCCGACACCGCATGCATGCGCAGATGCGAATGTTTGCTGTAGCCGGGTGTCGCCGCCGTTTCCCTGGGACTCCGCCTGGGTGCGGACACCCGTCAAAGAAGGGGTGCCGCTCCGACTGCGGAGCCAGCCGACGTGAGGGTGATGCCGCCACCAGCGGGCATGTACGCGCCTTTTATTCCTGATCACTTTGTGATCGGTTTCATTCTCGGCGTATGCGGTTGTGAGTGACGCATGCAATTGCATGGATTCCGGGTGGGCCGGGGCGCGGATTTCATCGCCTGATGCGATCAGATGTTTGCGCTGGGGAGGGTTTTGATAGCGCGGCAGGCGGGGAGCAGCTAGCGTTCGTTGACGCGAGAAAGCCCCGGGGGCTGTCCAACCTGTCCGGGGCCTCTCTGAGTTGACCAAGAAAGGAATCCTCGTTCCATGCCTGATCTGTTTCGCTGCGGGGGCTTTTGCGTGCCCTCCGCAGGTCACGACCGTAACATTCCGCAGTTCACAGCGGGTGAAACCCATCGGGTGAGTGCCTGGGCTGTCACGCTGGAGATGAGTGCGTTCGTGGCCCTTGTTGTCGGACCGCTGGTGCTCATCTCGGACGCGTGGGAGGCCCCCACGGCGGCGGTCGCGATGGTTGCGGCCCTGGGTGCTGCGCGCCGTTCGCGCTTCGTGTTCCGGACTCTGCGGACCGGCTAGCCCCCTGCAGGGCGGGCCGCGCACGGCAGTGGTCGTTTGCTGTGCGCGGCCCGCACGGAGTTTGGGTGTCCGGGAAGGAAATCGCCGGGTGTGCGGAGAGGTGGTGCATGGTGGAGGCCGGCTACGGCCTGTGCGGCTACTGCCGGCGCAGGTTCGAGCAGCGGACCGGGCGCGGACGGCGGCGTCAGTACTGCACGGTGAAGTGCCGCCGGCAGGCGCAGCGGGAGCGGGAGGGGCGGTTGCCCACGCAGCCGGCGGCCAGTCCGCTGGGGCGGTCGTTGGCGGAGGATCTGCAGGCTATGGCGGCTCGGCTGCTGGCAGCGGAGTACGGCGGGCAGGAGTTGGAGACGCTGCTGCGGCACGCGGGGGATCTTGCGCGGGAGGTCGAGTGCTATCGGGCAGCCGCAGTGCATGATGCGCGTGTGTCGGGCACGGGCTGGGAGGCGGTGGCCAAGGCGGCCCGGGTGAGCGTTCCGACTGCCCGTCTTCGGTGGAACGGGGAACAGGTGCGGCGGGCGATGGACCGCCGGGCCAGGCAGCGGGCCCGTGCCGCCGAGGTGGTCGCGGACGGCGCAGGGGCGGCGGAGGCCGGAGGAGGCGAGCGTGCGGTGACGGGGTCCAAGCGTCTGACGTCGGCGCTTTCGTATCTGCATCGCGCCAGCCGTCTGCCTATCCGGGAGGTGGCTCAGCACACGGGGCTGTCGGCGTCGTACGTGTCGCGGATCTTGTCGGGGGAACGGCTGCCGAGCTGGCCTGTGATGGTTTCACTGGTCAAGGCGTTCGGGGGCGATCCTGCTCATCTGAGTGCGTTGTGGGAAAGCAGCCACGGGGTGTGCGTGCCGGCGCGGCAGGCGTTTCCTCAGCAGCTGGCGCGGTTACGGGCGGCTCTGTGGGGGTTGTATCTGGCGGCTGCGCGGCCGGGTGTGGCGCATCTGTGCCGGATCCAGCCCGGTGCGCTGACGCCGGAGTCAGTGGAGGATCTGCTGTCGGGGGACGTGCTGCCGGACTGGGAGACGACGGGTGCGTTCGTCTCCGCGTTGGGGGCCGGGCCCGCGGAGATCCGGCCGCTGTGGGAGGAGGCCCACTACGCGTTCCTGGTGTGGGTGCATCCCATGCCGGACGCGGCGCCGGGGGGCATGGAGGCAGACGGCGCCGCAGGCGGCGGGTGCCGCTGCCGGCGGTGAGAGCCGGGGAATGGAGATAAGGGGAGGGTGTCGGTGGTCTGTTCATCATGGGTCGGCGGCCTCGCGCCAGCTGCCCGGGCCGCACGGGAGGCGGCCGTCGCACCGGTGACGATCTGCCTGCCACTGGACTACACGGCGTTTTGCGTGCTGTACCAGGAGGACTATCTGCGCTACGCACACGCGCGGACGGCGGAGGCACAGGTGAGCAGTCAGGCGGTGCAGACCGCTCTGGAGGATCTGGCGCAGCGGTGGACGGCGGCACTGGGTGCGTGTCCGGAGGCGGTGGCCTGGCAGTTGCTGGGCCGTGCGGTGTCTTCGGCCTGCCGTGGCAGGCTGCGGAAGCAGGCGGCGGAAGCGCCAGACGTCTATGGGGTACTGCCGGTGGCGCAGGCGGATTCGGCGCTGTTGTGCTGGGTGCTGACTCTGCCGGCGAAGCGGGCTGCACACCTGATGGGGGTGGAGGAAGCAGCGGTGTGCAGTCTGTTGTCGGCCGCACGCCGCAGGCTGTCGGCCGCCCGGCCGGACGCCCTTCTTTCCTGCCTCTGACTCCGAGCCGTGGACCTTTGGCCCGGCGCTGGGCGGTGTGCTGGTCGGGTGTGCCCCGGGGTGGCGCAATCCCTCCTGAGGGGTCTGGCTCGGCATGCACGGCTGCTGACAGCATGTGCCGACTGCCTGGGCCCCAAGGGCCCGGGGTTGCCGGGTACGGGCACGGCTGGGGTAAGCGATGAGTTCCGGGGAGCGACCGCTGTCATCCATCGATGTGAGCACGCCGAGTGTGGCGCGCATGTACGACTTCTATCTGGGCGGCAAGGACAACTACGCAGCAGACCGGGAGGCCTGCGCCGCGCTGAGTGAGCAGGCCCCCAGCACGCAGGCGCTTGCCGTCAACAACCGCAGATTCCTGCAGCGGGTGGTGAAGGTGCTGGCTGCCGAGTACGGGGTGCGGCAATTCCTCGACCACGGCTCCGGGCTGCCGACGCAGGACAATGTGCACCAGGTGGCACAGCGGGTGAACCCCTCCAGCCGTGTGGTGTACGTCGACAACGACCCCATGGTTCTGGCCCATGGCCGGGCGCTGTTGGAGCAGAACGAACGGACGGCGGTCGTCCGCGCCGATATGCGCGACACCGCCGGCGTCATGGAGCACCCGGACACTCAGCGTCTGATCGACTTGTCTCAGCCGGTGGCCACGCTGTTCGTGTCGGTGCTGCACTGCATTCCCGACGAGGACGACCCCGCCGGGCTGCTCCAGCGTGTCATCGCACGCCTGCCGCCGGGGAGTTTCCTCGTGGTGTGCCAGCTGGTCAGCGCCCACCAGCACATCCGGGATTCCGTCACCGAGTTCATGAACCGCAGCACGGGAGGCAACTGGGGCCGGGTCCGCGAGGTGAGAGACGTGCAGGCCTACCTGTCGGGCCTGGACGTTCTCGCGCCCGGTCTGGTCGAAGTCTCCACCTGGCGGCCCGACTCCGAACTCGCCCCCAGACAGCGGACTCACGAATGGATCGAGTACGGCGGCGTGGCCCGTCTCTGACCTTCCCGCCACGGCCCCCGCCGGCCGGGGCCGGCTGCGGAGAGGTTGGCTCAGGGCGCGTCCGGTGGGGAGACGGTCTCCGAACTCGCAGGACGACGTTGTGCAAGCTGGTCGCGTGCGCGAAGAATTGCCTCTAGCTGGGCCGCAGGCGAGGCCAGTTGTCGCGCGGCGCCATGCGCCTAGCCGGGTAGCGCCTCGAACGCGACGGCCAGGCGGATGACGAAAGGGTGCTGGCCTGCAACGGCCAGCCAGCGCACCAGTGCAACGCGTGAGAAGTGCCCGGCTGGTCAAGGTGGCAGGCGACCGCCCGCCATCAGGCTGCCCACGACCCCGACTGGCAGGCCGCCTACCGCCGCTGGAGACCACCGGTCGAACGCGCCGTCGCCTGGCTCGTCCACCACAGCAACCGCAAACTCCGCTACCGCGGCACCATCGCCAACGACACCTGGCTCCACACCCGGGCCGCCGCCCTCAACCTCCGCCGACTGATCAACCTCGGACTCACCCGAGCCAACGGCACCTGGACACTCGCACCAACCCCCGCATAACCACAGGGGCCGCCCGGCCTGCGGCCGGACAACCCCTCACCAAGATCTTCATGAGCCTTCTAGTAGTGCTTGGTCAGGTTGGTTGTCCTGGTGCGTGTCCTTCGGGCCCGGTGTGGCGTTGAGTGGGTGTGACTCCGGACGAGATGACTTTGGCGCGTGGTGAGTTGGAGGCGTTTGCGTCGGAGATGTTCGAGCCGTTCGCGAGAAACGACCAGCGCCGGTGGGGCCGGGTCTACCTGCGGGGACTGCTGACCGACGGCAAACGCAAGTCGGTCGAGCCGATGGCCGCTCGGCTCGGGGAGGACGGCAACCGGCAG
>NZ_JARWBG010000114.1:0-6028 GCF_029846775.1 Streptomyces chengmaiensis | reverse complement strand
GCAGCACACCGCCGGCCTGGGAGACCACCCCGCGGCCGCCGCCTTCGGTACGGACACGTGGGTAGGACCCGATACGCTTCTTCACCTGGAAAGTGCCTCCGACAGGGGCGGGAACAAGGGCCTCAGCAATCCTCATTCTCGCTGGTCAGAGGCACTTTCTGCTGTCCTGATCACCTGCTGGACAGCCCCTTCGTGAAAGCGCGAGGCTAGTACTCGTAGTACTCAAGAAGGCCCGACGCTGCTCCGCAGAGGTTCGTCGGGGCCCGTCCGCTCTTGGGAACCCCGACGAACCCATTACAGTCGGCGGGTTAGTTGATGGTCCACCGCTGGAGGGAGGTGCCGGTGTCGGGCTGTTGGGTCACCAGGGCTCCGTCGGTGGATGAAGCCGTTGTCAGGAGCAGTCCGCTCGCTGCGGAGGCAACGGTGTAGGTGCCGTTGGCCTGGAGGGTGAGGGTCCAGCGCTGATTGGCGGCCCCGGTGCACGTCCACTGGATGATCTTTGCGTCGGCGCTCGTGGAGGCGCTGTTGACGTCGACACAGAGGCCGGACTGGTTGTTCTTGAGCACGTAGGTGCCGTCGGTCTGCTGGGTGAAGGTCCAGTTCTGGTTGGCGCCGCCGTTGGGTGACCAGGTGATGAGCTGGGTGCCGGCGGTGGTGCTCGAGCCGGGGTTGTCGAGTGCCTTGCCCGCGGAGGTCAGGGTGCGGACTCCGTTGAGCAGGGGCGAGACCGACCAGGTGAACGTGACGGTGCCACTGGCGGAGCCGGAGGTTGCCGTGACGGTGACGTTGGAGGAACCGGCCGTGGTGGGGGTTCCTGTGACCAGGCCACTGGAGCTGATGCTCAGTCCGGCGGGAAGGCCGGTGGCGGAGAAGGTCAGCGGCTTGTTGGCGGAGTTGCTGGCGTCGAGCTGGAGCGAGACGGCCTTGTTCACGGTGCCGGACTGGTTTCCGGGGTGGTTGACGCTGACCGTCTCGGGGGCTTCGCCGGTCGGGGTCAGGGTCAGGGTCTGCTCGCCGGCCGTGCGGGCGCCGCCGACGGCGTTCCCGGTGGAGTTGGTCCAAGTGCGGGTGGGCGTGGTCTCGGCGAGGCGGCTGGAGTTGGCGGAGAGCCCGATGACGAGCCCGCTGTACCGGTTGACGATCTTGTACGTGCCGGTGGGGCTGTCGTCGCTGGGGGAGGCGCCAGGGATGACGAACCACTGCTGGCCCACGGTGGGGCCGGCGGAGCCCGGGTTGGTGACGGTGGGCTTGGTGCCCCAGGCCCGGGTGGAGGTCGCTGTGGCGCCGACGCCGAGGAGCTGACCGGTGGACGCGTTGGCGATCCGGTAAGAACCGTCACCGTTGGATGCGAAGGTCCACGCTTCCAGGCCGGAGCCGGACGTGGAGGTCAGGGAGGTGGTGGCGGAGCTGCCGGATGCCTGAGCGAGGACACGGCCGTTGCCGTTGGCGATGCGGTAGGTCTTGGCCGTGTCGACGGGCGCGGCGGGCGCGGTGGTGTCGATCTTCAGGTTGATGTACTCGGCGCTTGTATTGTTGGAGCAGCCGAAGGAGCAGTAGGAGCGGAAGTCCTTGCCGACGATGCCGGAGCTGGTCTTGTTGGCGCTGTCGAGGAACCACCGGTACCAGGAGGCGTTCTTGTAGCTGCCGGTGTCACCAAGGCGGAACCACTTCTGCGTGGTGAGGTTGTCGGTGGCGTAGATCTCCTGCGAGGCGTTCCCGCTCTGGTCCACGGCCTGGGGCTGGCCGATGTAGAGGCCGAGGTGGGCGTTGTAGGTGATGTCCATGACGAACAGGGGTGACGTCGGCGGTGTGAGGCCAGCGGCGACCTGCTCGCTCACGGTGCCGCTGTTGGCCGGGTTGTACTCCTTCGACGGCGGGGTGTACCCGGTGATGCTGCCGGATCCGACCGGGACCATGTTGCTCTCCCGGCCGCCGACGCCGGGCTCGGTCCAGGCGCCGTTGTACCACTTCCGCCAGGAGTCGGGTGCCATCTTCGCCGAGATCGGCGAACGGGCGACGTGGCCGTAGAACGCGGCCCAGCCGCCGCCCTTGTTGACGATCCGGGAGCCGTAGAAGGCGTAGAAGTACCCGGAGGCGGTGTCCGCGAAGAGCCGGGGGTCGCCGGTGCCGTAGTGGTAGGTCTGCTGCGGGAAGGCGGTGGTGTCGCCGCGCTTGGTGCTGTAGGGCGAGGTAATGACGTGGTCCTTGATGGTCCACGTGCGGCCCTGGTCGGTGGAGACGGCGTAGTCGATGCCGTCGTAGTGGATGCCGTCGGCGAAGGGCTGCGGGGTGAACTCGTTGTGGACCAGGCCATACCAGTCGCCGGTGTCCGGGTCGACCCACATCCCGGTCAGGTCGCAGTAGTTGCGGTGCGCGTAGCCGCTGCCGGCGGGGGCCGGGGTGGCTTCCACGCCGGTGGGGCTGTTGTTGCAGCGCCAGGTGGTGTCGTTGTTGCGGTCGGCGGAGTTCGCCGGGTTCACCGCGTCGCTGATCGCGCCGGAGCGGTTGGCGGAGTCGAAGTCGGTGCCGGTGTAGAAGGTCCACTTGCGGGGGTTGTTCGTCCCGTACAGGGCGTGGGCCTGCTGGTAGTAGAAGGTGCCGTCCTTGTCGATGTAGGGACTGGCCGGGGTGTCGTCGGGGCGGGTCCAGGACCCCTTGGCGCCGACGGTGACGGTGTAGGACGCGGCGGTCGAGTCTGCGGATGCTGTGGGCGTCGCCAGCGTGCTCACGCCTGTGAAGACCAGGGCGGCCGTGGCGAGCGCCCCGGCCAGTCTGCTTCGAGGAGCGTGCATGGTTACTCCTTGATCGCAGGAGCCACGGGAGACGGCTCCTTGGGGGTCCGGCGTCCTTTCGGGACGACGGTCGTACTCGGAGCGGCTCGATGCGCTCCGAAGGGGGTGCTCCCTTCGCCCGAGTGCGGCGCTCGTGTGTCTGCGTCTGGTGCCGAGGGGGAGTTCTCGGGGGCGCGCGGCGGGGTGCGTGCCCAAGGTGGCGACTGCGTTGCGGGCCGCCGCAGAGTTTGGGGTGTTCCGTCGAGGGAGCACCCGTGGCGTCGCCTGGTGACTCAAGGGATGGGCGAGCGGGGAGCGGATGACGAAAGCGTCTGCCTCAGGTCGTCCGTCCGCGCCGTGGCAGCCTCCGAGTCTCGGCTGCCGCGCGCTGGATGGACCGTACGGCGAATTTGACCGGTAAAACAAGAGCCGCGGCAGGGAAACTTCCGCTTTCTCGGAGCCGATGACTTCGAGCGCCGCCAAGTCCCGGATCCCCGGGGACGGCCGAGGTGTTGACTGCGGGGAGAGCGTAAGTAGGCTGCGAACGCCCGGGGACCGGTCAGATCGAGGTATTCATGGTGACGATGCAAGACGTGGCGAAGCGTGCCGGCGTCACCAAGCAGACCGTCTCCAACGTGCTCTCCGGCCGCGTCCCCGTACGGCCCATCACCGCGGCCCGTGTGCGCGAGGCCATCGCCGAACTCGGTTACGTGCCGAATCTGGTGGCCCGTTCGCTGGCCACCGGCAGCAGCCGTACGGTGGGTATGTTCGTTCCGACCGTGTCCACGGCGTTCTACGCCGGCCTCGTGGAGCGGGTGGAGGACGTCCTCGAAGAACACGGCTACCGTCTGCTGCTCTGCACCACCCGCCGGGATGGAGAGCGTGCCCGTAGGCACCTCGCGGGGCTGACCAGCCGGTCTGTCGACGCGCTGCTCATCGCGGGCGACGAAGGGCTGACGGACCACCTGTCGTTGCTGTCGCGCACCCGGTTCCCCGTCGTCCTGTGCGCCTGGGAGACCCGGGCCCCCGCCCGCTTCCCCGTCGTCACCATCGACTACGAACACGGCGGTTACCTCGCCGGCCGTCACCTCCGGAGTCTCGGCCACGAGCAGGTGACCGTTCTTGCCAGCCCTGCCCATGGCCCGCGGGTCAGCGGCTTCCGGCGCGCGTTCGCCGAGGACGGCCTGGACGTCCCGGACTCCGCCGTGTACCTCGCGCCGGAGCCGTCTTTCAGGGGAGGCATGTCGGCGGCTGAGGAAGCGATGCGCGCTCACCCTTCGTCGACCGCCCTGTTCGCCACGCACGATGTCCTCGCCAGCGGAGCCCTCGAAGCCGCCCGGGGCATGAGGCGCTCGGTCCCGGGCGACCTGTCGGTCGTGGCACATGACGACACACCCGACGGGGTGCTGGCCCCTCCCGCCCTCACCAGCGTCGCCCTGCCCAGCAGAGAGATGGCGCGCGAGGCCATCAGGCTGCTCCTCAGGGAGATCGAAGGAGCCCAGCCCGCCGACCCGCAACGACGTCTCCTGCTCCCTCGGCTCATCGCGCGCGACAGCACGTCCTCCCTTGCTTGATCCACGGGCACGCCGAGGCTCGTCCGCCCGTACGTATCCGCTGCCACCAGCCTTCTGGGACCGGGGCAGCCGGCCATCGGCGGGTGTCAAACGAGCGCCAGGACCCGCATCAGGCGTGCCACCTCGGACGCGACCTCCTCTCGGGCTGCTCCGATGTACGTGCCGGAGTCGCTGACCGTCGGCCGTCGGCCCAGTTCCCCCCCCGTACGGTGGCGGAGAAAATGCCGTTGAGGTGGGTGGAATGTTGACCTTCGTCATACCGGCGGCGACGGCTTTGGCCAGGTTCGCGTCCGACACACCCGAGGAGCCGTGCAGGACGAAGGGCATGTCGGCGCTGTCGCGGAGGCGGCTGATCAGATCGAAGTCCAGCACGGCGTCGCGCGTGGCCATCGCGTGGGAACTGCCGACCGCGACGGCCAGGCAGCCGACGGCGGTCGCCTCGGCGAACGCGCGTGCCTCGTCCGGGTCGGTGCGCACTCCCGGGGCGTGGGCGCCATCCTTCGCGCCGGTCTCGCCCAGTTCGGCCTCGACGAGGACGTCGGCCCTGTGCCCGTACTCGGTGACCGACCTCGTCGCGACGATGTTCTGCTCGTACGGCAGCTTGGAGGCGTCGAACATGACGGACGTGAACCCGAGCCTCACGGCTTCGCACACGAGGTCCTCGGACTCGGCGTGGTCCAGGTGGACAGCCACGGGCACGGTGGCGTCCTCGGCCAGGCTCAGGGCGGCTCGGCCGATGGGGGCGAGGGAGCCGTGGTAGCGCACCGTGTTCTCGCTGATCTGGAGGATCACGGGAAGGCCGGCCCGGTGCGCTCCGTCGACGATGGCTTCGGCATGTTCGAGCCGGACGACGTTGAAGGATCCGACACCCCGGTTCTGGGCGTAGGCGGGGCCGATGATGTCGTCAGTGGGTGTCAGGGCATGGGTGGTCTCCACACTCACGGAGGTACGGAACTGGTCGTAGAGGTCGCGGCGAAAGTCGCCCGCGAGCGGAGCGGCGACGGCCGCCGCTGACAGGGCGACGGCGTCGCGCAGGATGTCCGGCCACGGGCGGCCGTCCAGGAGTCCTGCCGCGAGAGCCGCGACGCAGGCGTCGCCCGCGCCCGTCGGGTTGCCGCGCAGCCGGACGGGCGGGACGGCGCGCAGGCGCGTGCCTTCGGTGATGACGTGCAGGCCGTTCGGGCCGTCGGAGGCGACGACTGTCCGGGCTCCGCGTAACTGGAGTTCGGCTGATGCCTCGGCGAGATCGGAGCTACCGGTTGCTTCGAGGATCTCCGCCGCGTTCGGCTTGATCACGTCGGGGCTCGCCGCCAGTGCGCCCAGCAGGGCCTTGCCGCTGGTGTCGAGGATGGTGAGGGCGCCGGCTTCGCGGGCCACTGTCACCAGACTCGCGTAGGTGCCGGCCGGCAGCCCCGGGGGGAGGCTGCCTGCGAGGACCACGACCCTGGCCTTCACGGCCAGCTCGGCGAACCCCCGGGTGAAGGCGTTCCAGGAGGGCGGGTCTACCAGGGGCCCGGCATGGGGCACCGCACCCCCACCATGGGCCCCGGGACGACGCGAGGAGACGCACCACATGGACCACAGCGCATCGGACGACGGCGCCGAGCGGACCTGGTGCCTGGCCGAGGTCGACATCTTCTGCGACTTGAACGAAGCAGAGATGGAAGCCATCGCCGCCGCGGC
>NZ_JARWBG010000113.1:0-6435 GCF_029846775.1 Streptomyces chengmaiensis | reverse complement strand
CCACCCGCCCGCGGGCCCAGTTCACCCGCCCGATCGACCGACACCGGGCCGGAACCGGCTTCCCGGCCCCCATTCGGGCCGGGCGGGGCTCCGGAGTGGGGGACGTCGCCCGGGTCCGGGGCGGCGGACATGTGGTCCCGTGACGCGTCCGCGTAGGGGACGCCTGCGGTTGCGCGGGCTCCCTGCGCGCCGGGGTACGGCTCGGGGGCCGCCGCGCCGGGGGGCGTGCTGCCCGGCGGGATGCCGCGGAGGTCGTCGGCCGCCCGGGGGTCCGGCCCCCGGCCGCCCGGGGCCGGGCCCACGGGCTGTGCGTCTTCCGCGAACGGCGGGGCATCGGACGGCGCGCGGGGAGGGTCGCCGTCGGCGCCGCGCTCCCGACCGGGGGCAGCGGCGGGCGGCTCGGGATCCCGGCGGCGGCTCATGCCCGACGCGCGGTCGAGTTCCGACAGCGCCCATGACGCGATGTCCAGCACACCCCCCGACGCGCCGTCGCCCAGCCGTTCGCGGGCGGCGCACAGCGCCTCGCCGACGGCCAGTTCGCCGTCGGCGCCCCGCGCCGCACCGTTCAGATGGTGCCGGACGAGCCCCTCGGCCACCTCGTGCGCGCGGTCCCTGACGTGGTCCAGCGGATCGACCCGCAGCCGTACGGAGTCCTGGGCCGCGCCGGCCGGCCAGCGGCGGACGAAGACGAAGCGCAGGTCGGTCGATTCCGCGGTGTCGTGCGTGGCGAAGGTCCAGCCGTTGCTGCGGAGCGCGCCGAAGATCCCGTACATGCCCCACAGCACCCGGCAGGCGCTGTCGCCGCCCCGGCCGTCGAGGAGGGTGAGCCGATGGCGCGGATGGCGCAGCGACTGGGCGACGACGCCGGTGAGTTCCTCCTGGGTCTCGGCGAGACCGCGCGCCAGCCGCCGGGTTCCCGCTTCGGCCGACCGCAGCAGATCGCCCGCCCGCACCCGGTCCAGGCGGCCGCGGACGCCGCCCGGGTCGAGGTCGCCGCCGTGCCAGCTCCAGCGGTGCAGCCCCAGGCAGTCGCCGGCGTCGAGCACCCGGGAGGAGCCGAGCAGCGCATGGCAGACGGCGTTCGTCCGGCCGAGTTCGTCGCGCCACGGCCGGCGGTGCACCAGCAGCGCCCGGTCGTCGTGTTCGATCCGGATGAGCGCGGGCAGGGTCTCCTCGCCCGTCGCCCGCAGCATCGCCGCCACACGCCGGAAGACCCCGTTCGCCTGGCCTGGTTCGCAGGAGAAGGCCACCGGGCCGAACCCCGTGTTGCTGGAGGCGTTGTCGGAGTCCCAGCGGAAGACGATCTGGTCGACTTCCTCGTCGAGCCGGTGCATCACAGGCCTGCCTCTCCCGGGTCCGCCCCCGGCAGAATCCCGGCCATCGCGAAGATCGACAGTAGGGGCGCCAGCACCCGGCGGGGCCTGACGCCGTGGGGGAACACATCCCCTTTCGCCTCGCCGCCGGTCGCCGCCACGAAGTGCAGGGCGCAGCGCGCGCAGTCGTCGAACGGCTTCAGCCAGGCGGTGGTGGCGTGCTGGGCGATCAGCGCATAGGCGTCCCGGCTCTCCTCCCGCACCGCTTCGGCGTCGAAGCGCGGCGGCAGCGCCCGGCCCAGCCAGCGGTCCACGGTCGGGTCAAAACGGAGCAGGTCGCTCTTGTTGACGGCGACCGCGGCCGGGGCGTCGACGTAACGGCCGTTTCTCGGCATGCGGTTGAGGACGGTGGTGAACGCCTCGTCGCCCAGGTCCCGCCGGCGCAGCCGGTTCCGCTCACGCGCCGGGTCGAGGGACGGCAGCCGCAGGGCCCGCAGCGGGTCCAGTACGAAGATGAACGCCCCCACGCCCATCAGAAAGCCGGTGACCTCGCCCTCTTCCGCCAGGTCCTCGCCGGCGAGGTCGAAGAACACGACCGGGCGGGTCTGGCCGCCGCCGGAGACCAGCAGGCCGTCGGCGAAGCGGGCGAAGGACTGCTGGCCGGTGGGGGCGAGCTGCTTGCCCTGGTGCAGGTTCTGCACCCGCTCGCGCAGGAAGGTGCGGTGCGAGACCGGGTTGAGGGGCAGGAACTTGAGACCGTAGGGTTCCAGGCCGCCCTGTTCGATCTCGCCGAGCATGGTGGCGAGCAGATGCGTCTTGCCGACGCCGGAGCTGCCCACCAGGGCGATGGACAGCGGCTCGCCATTGGTCAGATACGGCACGGGCAGCTCGTGCGGGCGCGCCGGGTCGGCGTGCGGGCAGCGGTGGTAGGCCTTGCGCAGCGCGTCCTGCCGGATGGCGGGCCGGTGTTCGGCGCTCAGGTCGAGCGGAATGCGCTCCCCTTCCGGTGAGAGGCTGATCAGCATGCTCTCGTCGTAGGCGACCGGCAGCAGGCAGTGCGGGCACATGGGGTCGCGGACGGGCGGCGGGGGTTCGGCGGGCACGTCGTACAGGGCGCCGTTCTGCGGCGGCGCGACGGCCTCCCACAGCGACCGCAGCGAGCGGCGCAGGGAGGAGACCTGCGGCGGTGCCGGCTCGTGCTCCACGGGCTCGTCGTGGGTGGCGAGTCCCAGGTCCCGCCGTTTGCGGGCCAGTTGTACATCGAAATCGCCGCGCGCCGGGCCCAGCGGGTCGCCGGCGGCGGGCGCGGCGGCCAGCGGGTCGGGGGCGTTGAGCAGCCGCAGCAGCTCGGCCGGCGCGGGCCGTGCGGCGGCCCGCGGAGCGAAGACGCCGCCCTGGTCGAGCGCGGCGAGCCGCCGGTAGGCGGACAGGTCCTGCGGGGGTCCCGCGCCCTGGTCGGCCCGCCCGGAGAGCAGGAAGTACATCAGCTGGGCCACCGCCCACAGATCGTCCCTGGCGTCGGCGGTCCCGGCGCCTTCGCGCTGCTCGGGCGAGGCCCACGGCGCCTGCCCGAAGGCGGAGCGGGGCTCGCCGCCGCGCAGCGCGCCGTACGGTTCGGCGAGCCGTACATGCCTGCCGTCCCAGCGGACGGCGTCGGGTGCGATGCCGCGGTGGACCAGGCCGGCGTGCTCCAGCAGCCGCACGGCCAGGACGAGCTGGGCGAGGACGCGGTGCTGTTCGTCCACGGTCAGGGCGCCGCGGCGGGCGCGGAGGGGCTCGCCGCCGTGCGCGCGGTAGAGGACGAAGGGCTCCGGCGCGTCGAGGTCGAATCCGACGAGCCGGGTGAACACCTCCCCGTACGGCTCGGAGCCGTACCGCCGCTCCAGGGTGACGGCCGCGCTCACCTCGCGCTCCAGCGCGGTGTAGGCGTGCGGGTCGTCCTGCGCGAAGCGGGGCAGCCGGTGCTGCTGCACCGTCCAGCCGGTGCCGAGCGTGACCGTGCGGGCCAGCAGATGGGGGCGGCCCGGGAGCCGCCGGTCCGCTCCGAAGCCCGCCGAGAAGCGGACCGTGGCCTCCTTGTGGGTGAGGAACTCCAGCTCCTCGACATGAGCGTCGGCGTGGCCGCCGTCCGTCCGTCCGGTCATGGCGCGCTGCCTTCCTCTCCCCTGACCGTGCGGACGGTCTCCGTACGCAGCGGCACAAGTCGCAGCAGCCCGGCGTGGCGGCCGGCCGCCGTCCACACCACGTCCTCGGGTGCGGTGCGCCAGTGGTCGGGCGTCTCGTCGTGGTCCGCGCCGCGGCGCATGGCCTCGGGCACGAATCGCACCTGGCGGACCGCCGCCGGGTCCTTGGACAGCATGCGGCGGTGCTCCGCGCCGCACAGCGGCACGGCCTGCTCGGCGACGCCGTCCGCGCCGAGCAGCCAGGTCAGCCGGTCGGCCGGGACGCCGAGCAGTTCCGGCGCTCCGGGGCGCTGTTCCGGGCGGTGCGCGAAGGGCGGCGGCGAGGCGGCCCCGTCGCGCAGCAGCCTGCCGTGCACCTCGTCGAGTGCCTCTGCCATCGGCCCTTCGAGCCGTATCCGGGCCGCGCCGGCCGGGTCCTGTTCGACGGCGGCCCAGCAGGGCGTGACGATGCGGACGACCGCGTCCATCAGATCGGCGACGAGGGTGTCGACCAGCAGCGGACCGCCGTCGCCCAGCTCCCTTTCCAGCCATGCGGGATGGGCCGCCGGCTCCCGGTGGCCGTCGGCGTGCCGCTGCGGTGCGGGCGCGCGGCGGTCATGGAGGCTTTCGAAGCCGAGGTGCGCCGTCTGCCCGGTCTGCCCGGCCGGTTCGGCGTGCGGGGCCGGTTCGGCGCGCCTGGGGCGTTCGGCGGGTTCGCGGGGCGGTTCGCCGGGCGGCGCGCTCAGCGCGTCGAGCCAGCCGTCGTCGGCCGGGCTGTCGCCCCAGGTGTCCCAGCCCCAGGCGTCGGACGCGGACTTGGCCTCCTCGGAACGGGTGTGCCCCGCGGGCGGCGAACCGTGTGCGGCCGCCCCGGACGCGGCGGCCGGCATGCCGCCGCGTCCCCGTGTCCCGGGCGGCGGGCCGTCCGGGGCGTGCCGCTCCGCCGCGTCGGCGAGGCCTCGCAGCAGCAGGGACACCGTCCGCGCCCCGTCCGAGCAGTGGTAGCGGGCGTCCGCCAGCAGCCAGTCGTGCACGGCGGTCTCGATCAGCAGTTGGTCGACCTCCGCGACGATCTGCTCGGAGTGCTCCGGCTCCATCGCCTGCCACCAGGCGTCCACGGCCGCGGTCCAGGAGCGCAGCGCCAGCGCTGCCGTGAGCAGCAGCGAGAGGGCCAGGGCGGCCGCGGCCGCCCACAGGGGCGGCGCGGCCAGCTGTCCGGTCAGCGCTCCGCCGAGCCCGCCGGCGAGTCCGCCGAGCAGCCGGGGCGCGCTCCCGGTGGAACCACCCCCGTCGAGCCTGCCGTCTGGCGACCGGTTGGGCCTGCGGCGCAGCATGAGGGCGGCGAGTCCGGCGCCGCACACCGCGCCGAGCGGCCCCAGCAGCCAGCCGAGGCCGGGCCACAGCCCGGCGAGGAACGCCAGTGTGAACGCGACCGCGGCGACGACGCGCCGGGAGCCGCCCGCGGTGAAGGGCTCGGGCCGGGTCAGATGGAGCAGATAGTCCCGGTCGCAGATCTCGTCGAGCCGGGCCAGCCGGGCCGCGCTGCCCGCCGGGGCGGAGCGGCCGGAGAGCGCCGCGAGCCGGGCGGCCACCGCCCGCAGCGGCAGTCGGCGGGCCAGCAGGTTCTCGGTGAAGCCGCGAAGTCCCGGACCCACGCTGCCGCGGGACACCTCGGGGATCTCGGGGAGGGCGACGCCCCGCTCGGCCAGCCTGCCGCGCTGCTCGGCGGTCAGCCGTACGCCGCCGCCGTCGGCGAGCGCCCCCGCGATGACCTCCTGGTACCCGGCGAGCGCCGTGGAGAGGCGTTCGAGGCGGCCGGGCAGATCGGCTTCGCCGGCGCGGGTGGCGAACAGTCCGGTCCAGCGCCGTATCCGCTCATGGCCGTCGGCGGCTGAGCGCAGCGCGGCCCCGCACTCCCGGTGGAGCGCTTCGGCGCGGCCGCCCGGCTGCAGCCAGGCCCGGCCTTCGAGGCTGCGTGGCACGGAGTCGCCGAGGAGGAGGGCGAGTTCGGCGGGCACGGAGTCGCCCAGCGGCGGCGCGGGGCCGTCCTGGCCGATGAGGCTGTCCAGGGCCTGCCGCCACGACCGGGTCCTGGCGTCGTCCGTCAGGTCGTGTTCGAGGACGCGGACGGCCGGCACGGCGACGCCGTGGACGACCTCGCCGACGCCGTGGAGCACCGAGTCGAACACCATCGGGTCCGCGAGGAGTTCCGTCAGGGGGCGCAGGGCCTCTTCGAGACCGGCGCGGCGTCTGCCGGCCGCCGCCGGGCCGGCGGCGCCGCCGGAGGCGTCGAGGAGCCAGAGCACTCCGGCGGCGGGCGGGCGCAGGGTGAGCGGCCTGCGCAGCGTCCGCTCGTCCCCGGCGCCCACGGCCAGGCAGATCAGGGTCGCCGGGCCGTAGGAGTAGAGCTGTTCGTAGAGGAGTTGGTGGGAGACGAGGGCGGAGGCGTCGTCGATGACGAGGAAACGCCGCTCGCCGCCGTGGTACGGGGTTTCCAGGGCCTCGGCGACGACGCTGTGCAGGGCGTCCTTCCCCGCGTACGGCTGGGCGGAGGCCCGCAGGTCGATGCAGACGGCGTGGGAGGGGGCCTGGCGCCGGTGCTGTGGTGTCACGGTCCGCCTCACTCCCCCGCGTCGTCCAGGTCCCACGGGTACCTGGACGCATCCGGGCGCTCGGCGCCCTCGCGTCGGCGGGCCCGGTCCTGTGCGGGCGGCTCGGGCTCCTCGACGCCCTCGTCCCATGTGGCGGCGGGCCACTCGGGGCCGTCGTCGACGGACGTACGCCGCTCGTGGCCGTCTTCCGGGGAACTGAGCCACTCGGGCTCGTCCGGCGGGGGCGTGTGCTGCTCCGGGCGGCGCCGGGGCTCATGGCCGGGGTCGCCCGCGGGTTCGTGCTCCGGCGGCCTGCGGCGGGCCGCCGGGCGGCCGCCGTTGGCGTGCGCGTGCGGCCGCGGCGGCCTG
>NZ_JARWBG010000112.1:0-6605 GCF_029846775.1 Streptomyces chengmaiensis | reverse complement strand
GGGCCAGAACCCGGACCAACTCGATTCCGTCCGCCGTACGCAGTGACTCCATCAGCCGGAGTAAGTCATGCTGGGACAAGGCCATCGCGTCACCTCTCTCAACGAGCTTCGCTACTCGGAGAGTTGCGCGATGGCCACCCCATGACCAGGGGCTACGCGATGATCGCTGCTACACCACTCGACGGGACACCATCCGGCGTTGACCAGCTCGTCCGGGTTCAGCTCCGGTGAATACGAGGGCAGGAAGTGCAGTTCGACCTGATCCTTGTGGTCGGCGAGCCAGGCCCGGACGGCCTTCGAGCGGTGGGCCGAGTGCCGGTCCACGATCAGGTGCACCTTCCGGTCGAAGTGCCCCACGAGCCGACCGAGGAAGCGGCACATGACCTGCGCGTCGAAGGTCTCGGTGAAGACCATGAAGTGCATCCGGCCCTTCGTGCTGATCGCGGACATCGCATTCACGGAGAACCGGTTTCCGGTGCGGCGGACGACCGGCGTCCGCCCCTGCTCACCCCAGGTGCGGCCGGTGACCTGGTCCGAGCGGATCCCGACCTGGTCGCCGAAGAGGACCTCCCCATTCTCCGCCTTCGCCCTGGCCCGGATCGCCGGCCAAGTCTCCTCATGCCAGACGCGGACCGCTTCCGCGTCCTGTTCGACCGCCCGCTTGTCCGGCCGCTGGAAGGTCAGCCCCCAGCGTTTGAGGTACTTGCCCACCCCCGGCTCGGTGAACCGGACCCGGTACAGCTTGAAGATCAGCTCGCCTATCAACCTCCGCGTCCACAGCTGCCCGGAAAGCCCCAGGTCGCAGGGGATGTGATCGAGGACCGCCTGCCGCACGGCGGCCTGCTCGGCCTCGGACAGCACCTGATGTTCGCCCGCGCGCCGGCCCCGCGGCCGGGACAGCAGCGCGTCCCGGCCACCCGCCTGCCACCTCGCCCGCCAGTTGTCCACGGCCCTGACCGACACCTTGAACAAGGCCGCGACCTCCGCCCGGTCCCGGCCCTCCACCAGCGCGGACACCGCCAGCAGCCGCACGGCTTCCTGCGCGTCCGGCGACCAGGTCCGCGCGTCCCCCACCAGATCACTCACACACAGTCAACGAGCCTGAACCCAAAGCGTTTCGGATCAATATGCGCTTCCAACGCTGGCATGCACTGCGGGAGCTGCAGCGTGGCGTCGTTGCGGGTACTGTCGTCCCTGATACCCACGCACAGCCCCGACCTCTTGTTCACCAGCTGAAAGCCAGCCGGTGCCGGTTTGGGCTTCGGGGTGGTGGTCCGGCTGACCGGCTTCGAGACGGTGTGTTGGATGCGGTGGCCGCCGGCCGACAACTCGCTCCAGGTGCGGGTGGATCTGTGTCGTCAGCCCTCGGAGCCGGTTGCTGATCTGGATGGCCTCGCCGGCCAGGTCGTCGTCGAATCCGACGATCATTTCCAGCTCGGCGATGGTCTTGTCCTCGAGGTCGACCGAGCGGAGGGTGTGGGGCATGACGCGGGACGCGTCCGCGCTGACGAACGCGACGAGGGCGTCGGTCTTGGCTTCCTGGTTGAAGTGCTCTCCTGGCTGAAGGGACCTCGTTGCTGATCTCTCAAATCTTCCCTCGTACCTGGTGCGGAAGCGGGATGGTGGAGTGGAGGATCGAGTTCGTTGGTGGTGATGTTCCAGTGTCGTTGGAGTCGTGGACGGGTGGAGAGATCCCGGAGCTGACCTGGCGGGTGGCGCGCAGGGCCTTCCCGAAGGGCTCGTTGGCGATACGGCTGCGCGACAGTTTGGGTCAGGTCTTCGATGACGCACTGTTCACGGCCGCGTTCCCGCATGACGGGCGACCGGCGGCCTCGCCCGGCGCGCTGGCGATGGTGTCGGTGATGCAGTACGCCGAGCGGCTGTCCGACCGGCAGGCCGCCGATGCCGTACGAGCCCGGATCGACTGGAAGTACCTGCTGGGCCTGGACCTCGACGACAGCGGGTTCGACCACTCGTTGCTGGCCCGATTCCGGGCCCGGCTGATCACGCACGGTCTCGAAGAGCGCGTCCTGGAAGCGGTGTTGGATGCGGCGGCGGGCCAGGGACTGCTGCGCCGGGGCGGACGCCAGCGCACCGACTCCACCCGGGTGGTCGCCGACGTGCGCCTGCTGAACCGGATGGAGTTCGTCGCCGAGACCCTCCGTGCCGGGCTGGAGGCGCTGGCCGCTGCCGCACCGGACTGGCTGAAGCAGTGCCTGGCAGAACGGCAGACCGACTGGCTGGGCCGGTACGGAGAGCGTGTGGACTCCTGGCACGGGCTGCCCGACGCCCAGGACCGAGACAACTGGCTGCGCCTGGTCGGCGAGGACGGATTCCACCTGCTCACCGCCGCCCGGAGGCCAGATGCGCCCGACTGGCTGCGCCGCATCCCCGCCCTTGAGATCCTGCGCCAGGTGTGGGTGCAGCAATACCACCGGGGTCCGCAAGGAGTGCATACCCGCGAAGGCGAGGACCTTCCTCCTGGCCGCCGGATGCTGGTAAGCCCCTATGACACCGAGGCGCGCTACGGCACCAAGAAGACCACCAGCTGGACAGGATACTGGCTGCACCTGACCGAGACCTGCGACGACGAGACACCCCGGCTGATCACGGACGTCGCGACCGCGACCGCGGCCGACGGGGACAGCGAGGCCCTGCCCGGCATCCACGCCCGTCTCGCCGGGCGGGAGCTGCTGCCGGCCGAGCAGCTCGTCGACAGCGGCTATGTCACGGCCGGCACCCTGGTCGTCGCCCGTCAGGAACACGGCATCGAACTCGTCGGCCCCGCCCGTCCTGTCGCCGGAGGAGACGGCCTCCAACGGTTCGGTCACGACGACTTCCAGATCGACGACGCACTACGTGAAGCCATCTGCCCAGGTGGGCACACCAGTGTCTCCTGGGCTGCCACCCGCAGCAGTAACCGCACACGCGTGCCCCTGGTCCAGATCCGTTTCGACGCGGCGACCTGCCGTGCCTGCCCGCTGCGCCCGCAGTGCACGACAGCGGGCAACGGCAAGTGGGGACGGGCACTGACCCTGCGTGAGCCCGCCCAGAGAGCGGCCCTCCAACAGCGCCGCCGCGAACAGGAAACCGACGCCTGGCGGGAACGTTACCGACGACGTGCCGGGATCGAGGCCACCGTCTGCCAGATCGTCCACCGCACCCACGCACGCCGCAGCCGCTACCGGACCGCCGACGCCACCCATCTCGGCCACTGCCTCGCCGCCACTGCCATCAACCTCATCCGCATCGACACCTGGCAGCGTGGCCACCGGCCCGAACGCACCCGCACCACCCACTTACGGCGTCTCCTCGCCCAGCCCTCGAAATGAGAGATCAGCAACGGGGTCCTGAAAGGAGGGAGATTCCTGCCTACCTTGCGGTAGCGGCTGACGCGCTTCGCGCGCCTGACCACTGCCCTCCCGGCAGCCGGGAGGAGCGCGAGGCCCATCCGGTACAGGCGCAAGACGTTTTGGGCTGCGTTGTGGTCGGCGTTGCCCGACCAGCCGCAGTCCGGGTTTTTGCAGACGAACACGGCCTGGGACTCCCGGTTGCCGGGCGTGGTGAAGCCGCTCGCTGAGCAGCGCCTGGATGTGCCGGGGGCGGGGCCTTGTGCTGGGTGCCGCCGAGCCGGGCGGTCTTGTACGTCAGCATGGTGACCGTCCGGCCCCATGCCCCCTGGCTGATGGAGCGGTTCAGCCCGGACTTCTGGGCCACGTTCTTTCCCCGGCTCCTCGATGGTTCCCTTGGCGGACTTGACCGTGTTCGTGCAGAGCATGAGCGCGGTCGGGTCCAGCGCGGACAACGCCGCGCCGAGTCGTTCAACGCGACCTTCAAAAGGAGACGCTCAAGGACAGGAAGGGCTGGTCGAACGAGCACGAGGCCCGTCTCGATGCCTTCCGCTGGCTAAGTCGATACGAAATCCGACGCCGGCATTCCCGCCTCGGCCAGCGTTCTCCGATCGCCTTCGAGAACGAATTCCAATCAACAGCAACTACCCTGGCCCGAGCGGCATAGACGTGTTCAAAATCCAGGGTCAAGGCCCTTCGGGGACCCGCCGGAACCGCTGCGCGCAGTCAGCATCAGGAGGCTGGTCACGGTCGCTGCGGCGAAGAGTCGGAATGGGAGCCGGATGTTCATGAGTGCCCCAGGAGAGGTGGACCGACCGCCGATCGGCCTGTCCGAGGCGTTCTGAACAACACCTTCGGCGTCGCCGACGTCGAGGAGCTGGCGGACACGGCAGGATCGGTCCCGAGTAGAAACACGATTTAGTCGATTCTGACCCGGATCGTGGTGGCGAGATGGTGCACCCTTGACGCGGATGTGCCCGGCTCACATGATGCGCTAGTTTGTATACGAAGTTTCTAGTTCGAAGCATCTGATTTGCCGCCGCATCAGCCTGGAGGTCCCGTGAGACCAACAGTCATCCACCCGCTCGTGAGGCTTCACCGAGAGAGAGCTCTTTCCTGCCGAGGCTGCGGGTGGGCCGGGCTTGCTCAAGCGCTGTACGGGCCGCTTCCGCAGGTTTGGTTCTGTCCGACGGGCGGGGTGGCACCTGCCAGCACCGCGCCTACCTCGCGCTGCCGAACGTGGGATGCGTGGGAGGTTCCTGGATCGTCCCAGAGGCGGCATTGGAAAGGGCTGGTCCGACATCACGGCCCCGGCGGCGAAGGCAGCCGCATGGCGAGGCTGCACATGGGCGTCGACGACAGGGCGGGTGGCCGACCGCAGACACCCCGCGCGCACACCGCATCTTGAGGAAGGAAACCGATGGGTCACTTTCGACCGGTCATTCTCGTGACCGTCCTGCGGGAAGGCAAGGAGCTGGCCTATGAGGCGGCCCACCAGCAGATCCCCGAGGATCTCTTCGCAGCGTTGACGGGCGGAGGGGTGCGCGACTGGGCCATCTGGCGCGATGGCCGGACCCTGCTCCACCTGGTGGACATCGACGACTACGCGGCGCTCGAGAAGCACCTGACCGACGATCCGGTCAACGACCGTTGGCAGGCCGAAATGGCGGTGTACGTGGAGCGCTTCGACGAGGTCGGCCAGATCCCTATGCTGGAGGCCCCCCGGCTTGTGTGGTCGATGCGCCGCCAGATGGCCGACAACTCCGTTCGGGGGCTGGCGTGATGGCCGACAACGCCCGTGTGGTCGACGCTCACCAACACTTCTGGAATCTCGGCTCCGACGGCTACTCCTGGATCACACCTGAGTTCGGCGTTCTGAATAACACCTTCGGCGTCGCCGACGTCGAGGAGCTGGCGGACGCAGCGGGAGTCGATGACGTCGTTCTTGTGCAGGCTGACGACACGCTTGAGGACACCGAGGCGATGCTTGCGATCGCCGATGCCTGGCCGCGCGTTGCGGGTGTCGTCGCCTGGGCACCGCTCACCGACGAGCAGGCCCTCGGTCCGGTCCTCGACCGTTATGCGGCCGACGTTCGCGTCGTCGGGCTCCGGCACCTCATGCACGATGAGCCTGACCCGGACTGGACCGTGCGCGCCGACGTGCTGAAGGGACTCGCCGCGGCTGGACGCGTCGGCCTCGCCTACGACGTCGTAGCCGTGCTTCCCCGACACCTGGAGCACGTGCCCGCCCTCGCCGAGCAGTTTCCCACGATGAACATCGTGATCGACCATCTGGCGAAGCCACCGATCGCGGCGGGAGGGTGGGAGCCCTGGGCCGGCCTGCTGGCCGCCGCCGCGGAGTTCCCGAACGTCTCCGCGAAGATCTCTGGGCTCGACACCGCCGCGGATCCGGACGACTACAACGCCAAGGCTCTGAGCCGCTACGTCGACCATGCGCTGCAGGCATTCGGTCCCCAGCGACTGATGTTCGGGAGCGACTGGCCGGTCAGCACGCTGGCCGGTGGCTACCTGGCCTGGTGGCAGACGGTTCTCAAGCTGCTCGACGGACTGAGCCCGGACGAACGCCGCGCAGTGCTCGGTGGAACAGCGCGCAAGGTCTACAACCTCATGAGCCCGGAATGAGCGGCCTCGAGCTGTGGAAGCCGATCGCTTATGCCATCGACTCCGCGATTCCCAAGGATCACAAGCGACCGATCGCCATCGTCGGAGCGGGCTCGATCGTCGAGGCCGCCCACCTGCCAGCCTATCGGCTGGCGGGCCTTGCTGATCCGCCCTGCGCGGCAGGCTCCGCTGTGAGCGGCCACAGCAGAGGAGTCGGAATCAACCCTCCCCGCAGTTCAGACCGTTTGTGCTGATTGGAGGGGCTCATGATAACCAAATATGCTGAACTGAACTGGCTGACCAGGCGCCACCTGACTCGCCCGGCCGGTTCGTTGGACGAAGCACTCGCCTCCAAGATGGTGGTATTCGGCGTCCTTGGTGAGGGTGTGCCAGGCCGAGGTCAAGATAGTGTGACCGACGGCTACCAGGGCACGTTTCTTCAGGGCTCCGTCAAGTTCCCCGGATGCGCGGGTGGTTGACGATCAGGGCTGGTAGAGGCGGGTAGCAGTGCAGGCACGGGGGTTCGTGATCATTGTGGTGACTAAGCCAGATGATCATGAGGATGTCCCGTGCCTGCCGTTGCATCTTCCCCTATCCCTGCCGTGCTGGAGAAGCTGGGTCCGCTGGATGCGG
>NZ_JARWBG010000111.1:0-6651 GCF_029846775.1 Streptomyces chengmaiensis | reverse complement strand
CCACGCCGGCAACGCGCCCCGCGCCATGGCCACCTTCCGCAACCTCGCCATCGGCACCCTGAAGCTCCTCGGAGCCGACAACATCGCCAAGACCACCCGCGCCATCCGGCACGAACCCGAACGAGCACTCGCCATCCTGGGTATTACCAACAACCCCGGCACTCACGGAACTTGATCAAGCCCTGCGACACCGCGCCGACTACCTCACCAAAATCAACCCACCGAACGAAGGGAGTGTCTAATCAACGGCCCTGTCTCGTATTCGGTGGTGACGGAGTGTGTTGCTACCCGAGGAGGATGCGGTGACGGAGCAGGGCGAAGCCTGCTCGTCCGTGCATCTGGCGCGCGATCCGCTTGGTCTTGGTGTTGACGCCCTCGGTGGGACCGTTGCTGTACGGAAGGGTGAGCGCGGCGTTCACGGCGTCGAGGTCTCGCTCCAGGCCGCGGGTGAAGGCGTGCAGGTGGGGCAGATCGGCACCGCGGACCCGGGTGATCCAGTGCGTGAGCGCGTCGGCGTTGTCGACGCGAGGTGTGAGGAGCGGGGCGAAGTCCCGTACTCCGGCGGCCAGTTGATTCATCTCGGGGCAGGCGGCGGTGAGTTTGTCCAGGAGGTCGCGTTGTTCGGCCTTGAGATTGTCCGGCCTGGTCAGCAGCATCCGGGCGAGCCGGCGCGGGGAGATGTGACTGCGGTCGGCGTCTGCGCGACCCTGGTTGATGTACTTGTGCAGGAGGTTCAGGCAGCCGGTGAGGCCGAGGGCCTTGATCTCCTCGAAGAGGTGCTTGACGGGGACGGAAGGTCTTCGGCCCGGCGTTTGCACAGGTGCTCGCGGTAGGGGTCGACGAGGCTGGCGCGGTACTTTGGGACGCGGAGCATGCGTTCGGGCTTGTCGGCGCGGGCGTAGCGTTTGACGGTGTTCAGGGCCAGCTGCAGGCGGCGGGCGCATTCGAGCAGGCCCACGCCTTGGTCGAGCAGCCCATGGACCTGGTGCCAACGCTCCAGGGTGCTCCGGGCGCGGGGCCCGTCGTAGATCGGCGCGTCCAGGACGGCGGCCCAGCAGGTGCTGTGTGCCTTGACCTCGCTCAGCGCGGCCTCGCACAGGTTGTGCCAGACATGCCACCGGTCCGCGATCTGCGTCGCGTCGGGCAGGGCGCGGCGGATCGCTTCGGCGTAGGTCGCCGAGCCGTCACGGCACACGGCCTCGATGCCCGGGTGTTGCCGCAGCCATGCTTCGAGGGTGTCGGCGGTGCGGTCGGGCAGCACGTCGATCCGTTCATGAGTCTCGGCGTCGATGATCACGGTGGCGTAGCGGTGGCGCCGGCGCAACGCGAAATCATCGACACCGATCACGCGGGGTACTCGCCCGGCAGGCAGCGTGATGCGTGGCAGCGTGCGCAGGGCCGTGTGACGCGACAGGCTCACCGCGAGTATCTCCAGCAGGCGAGCCCCAGCCCGGCCCGCTAACTCCTTGACCACGGCCTTGACTTGCCTGGTCAGGCGGGTGGTCCGCCGCTGGTATCGGTCGAGCACTCCGGGCACCTGCTCGCGGAAGGTGTGGCGGCAGCCGCGTGTCGGGCACACCAGTCGGCGCACCCGCACACGGACCACCACCCGTCGTTCATCGACCGGAAGGTCGGCCACCGTCCGCCAGTGATAGCCGTGCACGCGCTCCGACCCTGCCCCGCACACCGGGCAGACCGCGGCGTCCTGCGGCGTCCGTGCCCGCACCATGATCCGCTCGCCTTCGTCGGCTACATCCTCGATGGCCAGCGGAGACAGGCCCGAGAACGCCGTCTGCACAAGCTCATTGACATCCTTCACGCGAATGTCAACGACGCTCACGACACTCCGTCACCACCGAAATTGAGACAGGGCCGTTGATTAGACAGACCCACAACGAAAACTAGCAAAAGACTTAGCTTGACTCTGTCGGGGATCTTGGTGTCGGCGGAGTCAACTGCCCAGGGTTCGCCAGGACTTCAGGCGAGGGATCTCGCGTTGGTCGAGGTAGTTCTGGAAGGCAGTCGATCGGCGGGGTGTGGGGGCTTCCACGGCTGGTGGCAGTCCGCTGAGGCGCTCGATGTTGACGGCGATGGCTGTCAGGACGTGCTGGACGTGGGCCTTTCCCTGTCCGCGGTAGCGGCAGCGCCGCATGCCGTGTCCGTGGGCGAACTCGTTGACCGTGCTCTCCACTCCGGAGCGGACCGCGTAACGCGTCTTCCACTCGGGCGTCTGCTGCTCAGCGCGGACGCGGAGTTGCAGGTCGCGGAGCTCTCGTGGGGGGAAGCCCACGGTGCGGGCGTTGTCGGCGGTGCTGGTGCACTGGGTGCGGGCCGGGCAGGGACGGCACTGGCCCTTGGTGAACCGTGCGACGATCAGCGGGGCCGCGGTGGGAGAGGAGGTCGGGTAGGGGCCGTGCCAGCCCGCGCTGACCTGCCCCTGGGGACAGGTGACCTGCTGACGTTCGAAGTCGATATGGAAGTCGTCCCGGGCGAAGCCCTCGCCTCGGCGGTGCTGGCGGGTCGGGTTGCTCTTCAGTGGACCGGAGACGGTGACCTGGTGTTCACGGGCGGCCTGTTCCAGGTGGGGCAGAGAGGTGTAGCCGGCGTCGACCAGGTGCTCGGCGGGCAGCAGGCCGCGTCGGGAGAGGCGGGTGTGGATGCCGGGCAGGACCTGGCTGTCGCGGGTGGTGGCCGCGGTGGTGGCGACATCCGTGATCACGTTGGGGCCATCGGCAGCACAGGTCTCGGTCAGATGAGCGGCGAACCCCTTCCAGCTGATGATGTGCCCGTGCCTCGCGTAGCGGGCTGAGGTGTCGTAGGGCGAGACGATCGCCCTCGACGACGGCGGCAGACCCGCCCCGCCTTCCTTCTCGGCGGTGCGCCAGCGAAGGTGCCCAGCAGCATCACGGCGATAGTTCTGCACCATGATCTGCTGCAGAGCCTGAACACGAGGACCGGACATGCGGTCCGCTCCGTACCGGTAGAGGTGTTCCAGAAGCCGGACGGCGTCGTTTCCGGTGGCAAGAATCCTGGTCATGGGCTTGGTGGGATTCTTCCCCAGGCGGACCGGCCGACCGTAGCGCAGCCCCCAGCCCTCGTCGACCAGCTCCTCCAGCAGATGAGGAGAGATGCCTGCGACCTCTTCGAGTGCGGCGCGAACCGCCTCGGTGACCAGCTCCAGGCGGGTCAGGTCACGCACCGCGGCCAGGAACACCGGTAGGCCGTTGGCGAGGTTTCCGCTGTGTGCGGCGCCTTTTCCAACGGCCTCCGGTCCGAACCACGCGGGCACCTTTTGATGCACGTAGCTCTCCAGTGACTATCCCGTGGGTGTCGCGGTCGGTTGCCCGGTGTGGATGGCCTCGTGGCAGTCCGCGCAGACCACGAGGGTCTTGCGGCGCCGTTTGGCCATCAGTTGCGCCCACGCGGGCTGTGGTCGCCCCGGCTGGTCGAGGTCGGCAAGCTTGCGGACCTGGTGGGTCTCCACCGGAGCGAGACGCCGGCACCACTCGCACCACCGCGCCGTGAGCCGGGTGAGCAGCTCTTTGCGGCGGACGGTGACCGGGGCTGGCTGATGGTCGACGATGACCGCTGTCTTCTGCCGTCGTGACAGTATCTGTAGCAGACAGCGTGCCCCGGGGCACGGAGGCCCACAGTGCCCGAATCCAGATCCCCCTGATGGCCGAAGTGGATCCCCGGTTTCGGGAACCGGGGATCCACGGCTATGTATCGCGCCGCGCAGTTGGTCCCATCGGGGCGGAACAGTGATCGGACCAAGGAAGTTCCCCCTGCTTACTGAGATTGAACTTGTGGTGTCGTAGGGGGTGACGGCTGGTCGTCCGCTGCGGTATCACCGGGGCATGCGGTATCCACAAGGGGGGGCTGACCGCCGAACGCCAGCAGTTCCGCGAGGAGTTACGGCTCCAGGCGGCGGAGCGGTTCGCGCTGGGTGAGGCGAGTTCGGTGATCGCCAAGTACTACAGCCTCAGATCTTGAGGTTGTGATCGGTTCTGCTCGGGTTGTCGCCAGGGGCGGAGGCGGGCTGGGAGGGGGTCGCCGCGCTGGTTGTAGTGGCTGACGGTGGCCCGGGTCTGGTGAAGGGCTCGCCAGTGGTGCTGCTGGAGGTGGTACGCGTCGCTGTGGTGGGCGGTCAGGGCGGTGGCCGCGAGGAGCGTGGCGAGGGCCGGGACGGTCAGCCGGATCAGTGGAAGGCGCCGCTTCCCGCTGTCGCCGGTGCTTTTCCCGTGTCCGCCGGGTTCCGTCCGACCAGCTGCCCGGGGAGATCGGCTTTGGATTCGCCGTCCGGGTCGGGGTGGTGGGCGTGCTGGACGGTCAGGAAGGCCAGGGCGAGCCTCGCGCAGGTCACGTGCCGGTGCCAGGATGTCCAGCGGCGGACCTGGTACTGGCCGAGGCCGGTGATCTGCTTGGCCAGCTCATTGTTCTCCTCGATCTTCCAGCGCACCCCGGCCCTGCGCACAGCCTCCGGCAGTGCTGCCTCGCGGTGGTGGTGCACGAGGAAATAGGCGCACTCGAAGTCGACGCGGCCGCCGGCGAGCTGCTTCTTGTCGGTGGAGCGGCGGATCAGCAGGTGGTGGGCGAAGCCGTCGGCGGGCTGCTGGCCGAGCAGCAGCACCTCGAACCAGGTCCAGTCGTAGTACCGCTGCCCCCTTGGAACCCTCGCCCTGGCTGCGGCGCTCCCACGCGTCGCGCACGGTGGCGTAGTGCAGCAGGTCACCGGCCGCCGCGACCTTCGGCAGGTACGGCTTGCCCGGCGGACCCGCCAGCGGCAGGGTGACCGGCACCGCGAGCACGTAGCAGATCCTGTGCTCGTGCAGGAATGACCTGAGGGCGGGGTCCTTGCCATAGTCCGCGTGCGCGGCCACCCAACGTGCTCCGCACTCACATCCATCAGCATGACCGACAACGGTCAGCACCGATCACCAGTCACATGATCTGAGGCTGTAGTACAAGGACCTGCGGGTCAGTGTCCGATCGGTGCAGCGGTGGCGGCGGACGTGGGACGAGGGCGGCCCGCGTGCCCTGCGGTCGCAGGGACCGGCGTCGCTGCCGAGGCTGAGCCAGGAGCAGTTCGCCCAGCTGGAAGCGGAGCTGGCCAAGGGGCCGGCCGCTCACGGCTGGGAAGACCAGCGGTGGACGCTGGCGCGGGTCAAGACGGTGATCGGCCGACGCTTCCACCTGACCTACACCATCCAGGGCGTGCGCAAGCTCCTGGTCCGCAACGGCTGGTCCTGCCAGGTCCCGGCCCGACGTGCGATCGAGCGGGACGACGACGCGGTGGCCGGGTGGGCCCGGGAGGTGTGGCCCTGCGCGGAAGGCTCGCGGCGGTGAGTGGAGCCTGGCTCGTCTTCGAGTTGCGCCACGAGGCGCTCGTGCGCCGTGAGGCGCGGTGAATCGAAGGAGGTGCAAGACCTCCTCGCCAGGCTGTCGCAGCAGCCTGGCGGGAGCTGAGCGCAGTCCGACCCGGGAGACGCCGGGAAGGGCGGGAGCGGCCCTGACAAAGCCGGGACGTGCCAGCACTGCCAGATGGTGCGGGTCCGGCGAGCGGGATGGAGAGGAGTACGCGAGGAACCGGCGTCTTTACGTCTCTTAGCCTCGATCTTGCGCGCGCCCAGCAGACTGGAGGTCTTGATGACGTAGTCGATCTTCGGTCGTAAGCTCGCTGTCGCCTGCCGGTGCAAGTCCGGTCCGGGTAGCTGCCAGGAGGCCCGGTAGCAGACTGGCGGCGTCGGGGGGAAACGCCCGGCGTCGAAGCCCAGTGTCGAAAGCCCTGCAAAGGGGGAGAAAAGCAGCGGTCCGTAGCATCACGCGAAGCCTGCGGCGTCGTTAGAGGCCCGCCTCTCGGGGCGGGGACAGGGAGTGCCGAGCCCCCGAAATCAGGGTGAAGGCCATGGAAGCGGCGAAGATCCTGGAGATGCAGCCGTGAGGGACTCCCCGGCGTATGGGGCATGGAACGATGCGACGGTGACAGCGGGAACTGGGGAGGCCCTCCCCGGCCCGGTGGCCTGCGGATAGGTGCTGCCGGAAGCTGAGCGTCCTATAACCGGGTGCACCCCGGGAAGTGGGCGCGAGCCGGGTGGGCGTCGGAGGCGGCCGTAGTACCGCGATGAGCCGGCGGACAACACAACCGCCGGCCAGGGAAGGGCCGCTGCTTCGTCGATGCGCAGGTTGTCTGGAGGGGCTTGGTGAGTGCCGTTTCGGCTAGTTCCGCCACGTCGGGATCCCTGAAGCTGGATCCGGTCCGAGCTTTGCAGCATGCGCTCTACCGGGCGGCCAAGGCCGATCCCGGACGGCGGTTCCACGCGCTGGGGGACAAGGTCCACCGCAGGGACGTCCTGCGGCGCGCGTGGGCGACGGTGCGTCGGAACAACGGCGCCCCGGGCATTGACGCCACCACTCTCGCGCAGGTCGAGGAGTACGGCATCGACCGGCTTCTCGGCGAGTTGGCTGTCGGCGGTCACGTAATTCCCCACGATCTGCATGATCAGCGCCACGTAATTCCCCACCCGCGTGTTCACGATTCCCCACCGGGGCGCCGAACATCGACGGTGCCGCCGACCATGCTCGAACTGGCGTGATGTTCCCTGTTTCGGGTGGTTTGATCATTGATTGGTCATTCCTTGCGTATCGGCCGGG
>NZ_JARWBG010000110.1:0-7532 GCF_029846775.1 Streptomyces chengmaiensis | reverse complement strand
CGCCTTACCCGCCGACGCGGATGGCGGCCAGCCGCTCACCGGTACGGGGCGGGTCACCCTGCTCCGTACCGGCGGCGACGCCGGCTTCGGCGCGTACACACTGCTCTACACCACCCGGCCGGTGCCTGGCGGGGGAGCGGAGGCGATCGTCGCCGCCCGCCCTGAGGACACCGACCCGGTCTGGGAGCTCCACCGGCTCCAGCGGTACGGGCCCCAGGCCAGCGAGAAGCGGCCGCTGATGCGCTGGGCGGCCGCCCTGGAGACCGACCGGCGCAAAGTCCGAGAGTCAAGGCCGCCTGCGACCAGCGCCTCGCCCAGAGCCTGATCCGCCCGCAGCATCCCACCGCCTGGACTGGTCGACCTCCCGCTCGCCACCTGGGAGATCACCACCGAGTGCCTGATCCACCTCACTGCCCGACACCTCGGCCACACCATCGCCCGGATCGGCCGGCCCACCCGGAGAGAAACCGATGACCCTTCTGCCCGGCACCGTCTACGTCGTGGGCTGCGACAGCTGCGGTGCCGCCTACTACGTCCTGGGCCCCGACGAGGACAGCGACTTCGAACTCACCCTGCCTACCCGCCATGTTGCCCGGCGCTGAAAATGCCGACGAAGCAGGCGTTCACCATGCCGACGAGGATTCCGACGAAACGGACAGCATCGTCGGCAAGGTGTCGCTCTCGTCGGCAAGGTGTCGCGCGGATGCGTAGGACAGCCCCCATCGTGGCGACGGATGGCCGTCCTGGCTATGTCCACGTGCACCGGCCCCGGGTGTCCGCAAGTTGTGGCCCCAGTTGACGATCTTGGAGAGATCGTTTGTTCACTTCAGCTGGCCCCATCTTAGGCATGGCTGAATCCCTTCCTCAGGGCCGTGATGATCGCTGGCGTCTGTAGAGGGAAGGAGGATCGGTTTCTGTCAGATCAACTGGGCGCCAGAGCGAAGAACTCGATTGCCGTTTCGGCGCGTTGGGCCTTCGTTTCCCACCGGCGGTTCGCCATCGAGACGGATATCAACTTACCCAGATCGTCGGCAGGTTCCACGCCGGACGGGCTGATGCCATAGCTGGTAGCCTTCGCTGCCGTTGAGGTTAGCTCTTCTACAATCCTGGAGACCTCACGCCGCTCGCCATCCATCATCATGATGTTTTCTGCGGCCAGGGCGAGGACAGTGTGCCCGACATTCAGGTTCATGCCGACCCACACGTCGAGCATGCCGATCACGAAGTCCCAGCAGGGGGTGTCGCCCAAGCGAGCGGACCGGTTGTCCACAGCCTCGTCGATGCAGTCGGCGAGGGCCTTCGCCTTGTCACGGGCCTGTGCCCACCATTCCTCTGGCTGGAGCGGCTCACGCTCGAAGGACGCGGGGGTGTCCGCGGAGTCCGGTGAACTGACCAGCAGTTTCACGGTGTCGATCGTTCCGGCCAGCCTCTTGCTCGCTGCTTCCGGCCGTGCGTACTTCAGCCGGCCGGGTTCTGCCCATTCCCGTATCGTCCGCGCGGTTGCATGGGCTTCGCGGCGAACCCTCTTCAGACTCACCTCTATCTCTTCGAGAGTGTCGGCAGGCAAGTCGGGCGCCCTGGACGACTGTCGGTCCACGGCAACAGCACGCCGGAGCACGTCCGCTTCCGACTGTGGTTCCCAGTCCGATTCGTGTGTCGCCGATTCCCCGTACAGTTTGCGTGCCTCCTTGTCCACCCGAGTCTTCTCGAGGATGTCGTGGAGTTTCCGGTGCAGCTCGTTGGATGCGCTCTCCCGGACGGGCTTCTTAGACGGGACGTAACCATCCAGCTCTTGTTGCGTTTTAATCAGTTTTTTTCGCTTCTCTGATGGTTGCTGATATAGAGAATCCTTTGGTCGCTGATTTGAGGATTCCTTGCTCATGGTCGTCAGCTCCTTGGTGTGTGCCGTCCGGGCCGGGACGGTCAGCGGATGGTCAGGCGGTGGCGGTGGTTTGCTGGGCGTGTGCGAGGCGGTAGGAGTCGGTGCCGGTCTCGATGAGGTTGCCGCCGAAGGTCAGCCGGTCCACGATGGCCGCGCAGAGCCGGGGTCGGTGAAGGTCTTCGTCCAGCCTCCGAACGATTCGTTCGAGGCGATGGCCACGGACGCCTTCTCCTCGCGCTCCGTCAGAACCTGGAAGAGGAGCTCGGCGCCGCGCCGGTCGAGTTCCATGTAGCCCAGCTCATCGATGCACAAAAGATCGACGCGCCCATAGCGGGCGATGGTCTTGGTGAGCTGGCGTTCGTCGGCGGCCTCGACGAGTTCGTTGACGAGCTTGGCCGCGAGCGTGTAGCGGACCCGGAATCCGGCCATCGCGGCCTCGGTGCCCAGGGCGATCAGCAGGTGGGACTTTCCGGTGCCGGAGTCGCCGATGAGGCAGAGCGGCATCCCCTTCCTGATCCATTCGCAGTTGGCGAGGGTGTGGATGGTGGCCGGGTCGATGTGGGAGTTGGCGGTGAAGTCGAAGTCCCGCAGGGACTTCTGGCGGGGGAAGTTGGCAGCTTTGATCCGCCGTTCCGAGCGGCGCCTGGCCCGGTCATCGCACTCGGCCATCAGCAGTTCGGCCAGGAAGCCGCGATAGGTCATCTGTTCGCGGGTGGCACTGGCGACGATGTCGGCGTACTGGCCGCGCATGGTGGGCAGCCGCAGCATCCGGCAGGCGTTCTCGATCGCGGCGTCGGCGGCCTGCTCGGTCAGGCCCCGGTGACGGCCAGGGGTCACGGTGCTTCCTCCTTCGTGGGCTGCGGGGCCGCGCCGGCCGCTGACCGCGGGTGTTTGAGCAACGCGTCGTAGGCGGCCAGCGAGGGCATCGGGTGGGTGTCCGGTGGCAGCGCGGCGCGCCAGCGCGCGGATCGACAACCCTTCACCGCGGGAGTCCCGGCGGATCGCCGCGTACAGCTCGACCTTGGACATCGGACGCATCGGCGCCTCCTCGCCACAGGAAGCACCCCGATCGTCCCACCACTCTGAGCCAGGTCAAGACAGGTGGGGCCAGTTCTCGTGAACACGACCTCCCACGCCTACGCGGCAGGGCCAACACCCATGAACAAGTGGGGCCTGAAGACGTGAACACCGCCAGCCGTCCGGTCGCGCGAACGGCGGTGTGCGGGCAGGCGGCAGCCGTGAACGGCGCCGACGGTTCAGCCGGTCGGGGAGGGCGCGAGCAGGCGGCCACAGGTGAGCAGCGCGATCCTCGACCAGATCTCGCGCGGGCCGTGGCCGAAGCGGCGGTGAGCGGTCACGGCGGCGGCCACCAGTGCCTCGATGGCGTGTGCGAGCGGGTCCCCGCGGTCCGCTGCGGGCAGCGCGTCGGGGTCGAGGGCGACGACGGCCTGGACGCCGATGAGCCGCAGTTGCTCGGCGGTGGAACGGGCCCGGCCCAGCCAGCCGCGCACGGTGCCCTCCGGGGCGCCGAGCTCGGCGGCGATCTGCCGGTGTCCGTGCCTGCGCACCGCGCCGACCAGGGCCTGGCCCAGGAAGCGGACCGTGTACGCGCGGCGGGGCAGCAGGCCGGCGTCGAGCACCACGTGCGTGCGGCGGGGCAGCCGGTGCACCGGGCGCGGTCCGGCTGCACGGCGACCAGGCCGCCACCGAGGTCACGGACGGTACGGGGCCGGGCCTGGCCCCACGGCTTCAGTGCGGCGCGGCAGTCCGGGCATCGCAGCATCCGGCGGGCCAGGGCCTTCCGGGCCTCCGCAGCGTCCGCTACCTCGATCATCGTGCATCCCGTCAGGCTCTGGCCCGGCGGCCGAGCATGGAAAGGGGCAGTTCGTGTTGCACCCTGGAGCTCAACACCCCAGCGGCGCAAGAGCACCAGGCGGCCCCTGGGGCACCGGCACCGCGCCGACGAGTTACCCCGGCGCTTCCCGGCTGTACCACGGGCTCCGGGCTCGTGGCCTCGTTCATCGGCAAGGTGCCGCCGCCTACGAACCGATCTGCACGCCAACTCCATCGGCACACTCAACGCCTCATCCGCGCCCGCGATATCGGCATCTTGAGTGTCGCCCAACACCCGCCAGCTGGATCCGGCCGGGGCCCGGCGCATGACCTCCGAGGGCTGGATCGCGACCACCCGGCACCTGCGCCCCAAGTGCGTCACAGCCCGCGGTAACGCGTTCGTGGAACGCCTCGAGTTCGAGCGCACCAACGCCCCGTCTTGGACCTCCTCGTCCACCGACCTGCCCCACGCGAAGGAACAGACCCGTCATGACCTTTGAGCAGCAGCCACGTGACAAGCACGCCGCCCTGGCTCCCCAGCCCTCCCCGGCGCCAGGCGTGCCGTTTCTCCCGGCCTCCCCACGGGAGGGCCGACGACTGTCCAGGATCTGCGGGCCTCCGGGCGTGCACACTGGCGGTCCCAGCCGAGGAACTGTTGGTCTGCGTCGTAGGGGGCCGCCCCACGGCTCGTCAGTCGGGGATCTGCATGTCAGCTGTCCATCGCACACCCTGCGAAGCCTCGATACGGAAGCTGCCCTTCTCCTCGTCGAGCAGGTTGACCTGGTTGACGAAGTGGCGCACCTCTGTGCTCGGGCAGTCGGTGGCGAACTCGATCACACCGTCTACGACCAGCCGCAGCTTCCCGGTCCCGTTGTCGGCGATGCAGTTCGCGTTCAACCAGGACACTCCCCGGGGCACGGCGATGCGGCCCACGGTCCAGTCTCCGCTTCTCGGGCCTGCTTCGGCGACGCGGTGGTGTCCGGGACGGAGATTCGGTTCGGTGAGTGGACTGAGAGACGAGGATGACGACGGGGATGGCTCAGCAGACGGTCCCGGCGCTACCGACTCGCTCGTACAGGACGTGAGCGCTACGGCAGCCGCAGCGAGCGCGGCAGCACGGGAGAGTTTCATCAGCGGCTGGTCTCCCAGTACCGGTAGCCGGTCTCCTTGTTGGCGACCTTGACGGAGCCTGTCTTGCGCTGGGTTTTCTTGCAGTTGGGGAGCTGGTAGTACTTCTCCCAGGTTGCCGTGTGGCCCCAGGAACCGTACTGGACATGCCCGTACTTGTTGCGGGATATGTCCCGCCGGTACTGGTGGGACGATTCCCAGGTCACTGAGGCCGTCGCTTCACCGCTGACCTCTGCCTTCGCCTCGACCACAGCGAAGCCCACGCTGACACCGCCGGTCCCGGAGACTGTGGTCGAAAAGGTTTCCGACGTGGTCTTGGTGACGACGATCGTTCCGCCGGGCCCGTCCTTGAACTTCGGTCCCTTGCCGTGGTGGGTGGCCTTGTATCCGTACACGTTCTGCTTCCAGCCTCCGCCGCAGACGCCTTCGGAAACAGGGTCAGGCCCCTCCGCAGCGACAGCGCTCACGGGGGTCACAAGCCAGGCAGCAAAGATCGCAACAGAGGACGCGACCAGGACGCGCGGTCTCTTCACAGTGATGCACTCCCCTCACAAAGATGATCATTCCGCGACACCCTAGGCACAGCCCGGCGGCGTCCCGCAGGGCTTTATTGCTGCTGGGGCCGGAAACAGCCCTGCTTGCGGAACTGCGCCGATTGACGCGCCGCCCCACGTCAGCCGGACACCACAGACAAGGCGGAGCCCCCCGAGGAGCTCCTGCCCCTGAGCACATCTGGCTGATCTTCGTCCCGGAATGGCTGCCGGGCTCGGAAACGTAGGAGAACCAGGGCTGCACCACCGCCGTTGGGCAGGCCATGGAGCTCAGCACGCTGATCGATGTCCCCGGTGAGCGTCGGCCGCTGGTGGCCGAGGGCGAGGCGCACGCCGTGGTGCGGCTGCTCGGCCTTCAGGCGGACCGGGACGACGAGGCGGGGGCGGTCGCGGACGAGCTGCGGGGGCGGCTCGGTCTGCGGCTGCCCGCACCCTTGTCCTGACCTGGTGGCCGGGCCCGCGGGGTGCTTCTCGGCCGGCGGCGGAGGCCCGCTGGTGGAGGTGTGTGCATGCCCCGTCCGATCTGGTCCGGCGCTGTGTCCTTCGGGCTCGTGACGATCCCGATCAAGGTCGTGCCCGCGACCGAGACCCACGCGATCAGCTTCCGGCAGGTGCACACCGAGGACGGCGGATCTCTGGGGGAGTGAGGTGTTCGCCCGGTGTCGTTCTGGCGTCAGTGCAGCTCAGAGCTGGTGCTCGGAACTCTACTGAGCTTGATTGGGTCCTACGTTGTTGGTGGGTCGGACGGGCCAGTCGTATGGTCCGGGGATCCAGAGGTGATGTCGGAGCCGTTCGCCGGACGCAGGCCGGTTCGCTTCGGTAGCCCTGGACTGTGAGATACGCGCAGGGCGGCGGGTTGACCGACGCAGGGAGGGCCGCGAGGGAGCGGGTCCGGCGGTCGCGCCCCGAGGTGCCGCCAGCCGCAGTGCCCACAGCACGGACGGGATCTCCGCCAGTCACCCGACGCCACGAGCTGCCGGACGATGAAACGCTGACCGGCTCCGGCCGGGAGACCCCCTCGGTACGCCGCCGGACCGCGATATCGTGGAGGGCCCCGACGACCGCCCCACCTCAAAAGTCGACAGGAGATCCGCGTGCCCGAGGACCCCATCGCACAGAGCGAGATCGCCGCACTCACGCGCCGCTTCGAGGAAGTCGCGGAGCGTACCGATCGGGAATTCGGGATCGTCAAGAGCGACCTCACGGCGCTGCGCCTGCAGGTCGGAAACCTGGATCAGAAGGTGAGCAACCTCGAACCGAAGGTGAACGAGCTTGCCGGTGAGGTCCGCGGTCTTTCCAAGAAGATCGACAGGAATCAGGCGCAGATCGTTGAGTTGCTGACCCAGTTGGTGGGCCGAAACCCCGAAGCTGGCTGACTTTTCACACGCATGGATGCGGCCCCGAACCCTGACGATCAAAGGTTCGCCACGAGGAGCGGCCGCTCACGGCAGTACCTTCCCGATGTGCCTCCCGATTCCGGCACGCCAATGAACACTGACGAGCTGCTGGGTGTGATCTCGGTGGTGAAGGCCGGGCCGGTGCAATCCCACGCTCCTTGCGTTCCAGCTTGGGCGGCGGTCGGAACGTGGCCCGCCTCGGGCCATGCCCGCCCATGATGAAGCAGAACCGCGGTGCAGGACGGACAACACCACCCGCCGCACGACGGGTGCCCCGGACGTGGCCCACCGCGAATCCAGGAACCGGGCGATAGCCAGGGCGGTATCGGGGTCGTGCGCGGTGATGTCCACCACGGCGAGCCCGGGCTCGGCGAGATGAACGTCGGCGATGTGCTCCATGCCGTGCCAGACGCCACGTCCCGACGGGCGGTTACGGCGGCGGGCGGGGTTCACCCACCTGTGGGACCCGCACCAGGGCCCAGCTGGTCGCGCTCACCCTGCCGGGCGCCACTGGCCTGTGGCTCGTACGGTCGCCAGTGCCCGCCTGTGACAGGACCGGTGGGGCATGGCGGTCCCGCGCCGGCCTGAGTGAGCTGCAGCAGCTGAAGCGCGACGCCTCCGCGATCGAGGCGGCCGAGAAGGAAGTCGCCGAGGCGACCCAGACCCTGACCAAGGCCCAGGCCAAGCTGCGGCGCCTGAAGAACGGCGGCAAGGCGACGAAGCCGACCGCCAGCGCCAACG
>NZ_JARWBG010000011.1:0-169433 GCF_029846775.1 Streptomyces chengmaiensis | reverse complement strand
CTCGGCCGGCCAGACCCCCGACGCTCCGGCAGCGCCGGCGCGCCGCGCCCGCAGCGTGAGCGAGGGCTCGGCCACGCAGCGCGAACCGTCCGCAGCCTCCGCCACCCCTGCCGCCGCGCCCCGGCGGGCGCGCAGCGCCTCGGAAGGCTCCGCCTCCCAGCGCCCGGCGCATGAGCCGCAGCCGGCCGAGCCGCAGCCGGCCGAGGCAGGGGCACCTGAGGCGCAGCCCGCTGAGCCGAGGGCCGCCCGCGATGCGCAGGCGTCCGGGGGCGAGGCTCCAGGCGCCCCGGCTGCCCCGGCCGTGCCCGCGCGCACCCGGAGCTCCGACGCGCCCTGGCACCATGCGCGCCCCGCCTTCGACGAGACATCCGCCGAAGGTCCCGCCTCGGACGAGCCGGACGCCTCGGACGAGCCGGCGGCCGACGCTCCTGACAAGGCCGACGCCCCCGACAAGGCCGAAGCTCCCGACAAGGCACACGCCCCCGACGAGGCCGACGCTCCTGACAAGGCCGAAGCTCCCGACAAGGCACACGCCCCCGACGAGGCAGACGCCCCTGACAAGGCGGCGACCGCCCGGCCCGGGGCCGGCGAGTCCCCCGGGGCGAAGGCGCCCGACACCACTCCTGACCCCCGGCCGACGACCGGGCCCGCCGACGGGTCCGACAGCCGGCCGGACGAGACCGCCGGAGGCGACCCCGCGTGAACGACGCTCTCGACGTCGCCCTCCGGCTGCTCGTCGTCTTCGCCGTGTTCCTGGTGTTCCCCCTGCTCATCGGGCAGACCGAACACAAGGTGATGGCCCATATGCAGGGCCGGGTGGGCCCCATGTACGCCGGCGGCTTCCACGGCTGGGCGCAGCTCGTCGCGGACGGCGTGAAGTTCGCGCAGAAAGAGGACGTGGTCCCGGCGGGCGCCGACCGCCGTATCTTCCAGCTCGCTCCCGCCGTCGCGCTGCTGCCGTATCTCCTCGTGCTTGTCGCGATCCCGATCGGACCCGGCGAGGGAGCGGTCGGCCAGGTCATCGACGCGGGCATCTTCTTCGTCCTCGCAGTGATGGGCGTCGGGGTGCTCGGTTCGCTCATGGCGGGCTGGGCCTCGGCGAACAAGTTCTCCCTTCTCGGCGGTCTGCGCACCGCCGCCCAGCTGCTCGCGTATGAGCTGCCGATGCTGCTCGCCGCCGCCTCCGTGGCCATGGCGGCGGGCACGGTCTCGCTGGTCGGCATCCTGGATGCCTTCGAGTGGTGGTGGCTGCCCTGGCAGATCGTCGGCGCTCTGGTGTTCTTCGTCGCGGGCCTCGCCGAACTCCAGCGCCCGCCGTTCGACATGCCGGTCGCCGACTCCGAGATCATCTTCGGCGCCTACACCGAGTACACCGGGCTGCGTTTCGCGCTCTTCCTCCTCGCCGAGTACGCGGGCATCGTCATCCTGTGCGGACTGACTGCCGTTCTGTTCCTCGGAGGCTGGCACGGCCCGTTCGGAGCCGACGGCCTGGGCTGGGTGTGGACCCTGCTCAAGACCGCCGTGCTCGCTTTCATCGTCATCTGGCTGCGGGTGAGCTATCCGCGGATGCGCGAGGACCAGCTGCAGAAGCTCGCCTGGACGACCCTCGTCCCGCTCGCCCTCGCCCAGATCGCCCTCACCGGCGTCGTGAAGGTGGTGATCCAGTCGTGACCGCTTCCCCCCGGCCGACCCCGTCGGCCCAGCAGCCGCGTTCCCGCATCCCCGGCAGCGGCCTGGCCAAGGGCCTCGCCGTCACCCTCCGCACGATGACGCGGAAGTCCCACACGGCGCACTACCCGGACGCCCAGCCCGCACTGCCGCCCCGTACCCGCGGTGTGATCGGCCTGTTCGAGGAGAACTGCACGGTCTGCATGCTGTGCGCCCGCGAGTGCCCCGACTGGTGCATCTACATCGACTCCCACAAGGAGACCGTCCCCCCGGCGGCCCCCGGCGGCCGCGAGCGCAGCCGCAATGTGCTGGACCGCTTCGCGATCGACTTCGCCCTGTGCATGTACTGCGGCATCTGCATCGAGGTGTGTCCTTTCGACGCGCTGTTCTGGTCGCCGGAGTTCGAGTACGCGGAGACGGACATCCGCGAGCTCACCCATGAGCGCGACAAGCTCCGCGAGTGGATGTGGACGGTGCCCGCGCCGCCCGCCCTCGACCCGAAGGCCGAGGAACCCAAGGAGGTCGCCGCAGCCCGCAAGGCCGCAGAGAAGCTCGCCGCCGCGCAGGAGCAGGCCGGGCGGCCTCCCGCCGAGGGAGGAGACGCATGACGCTTGCCGCCGCGCTGGCCCACGCGCCCGTCGCCGCGACCGGGGAGCAGGGCTTCCTCTCCCCGACCGGCGTCGAGATAGCCTTCCTCCTCGTCGGCCTCGCCACTTTCGGCGCGGCCGTCGTCACGGTCACCTCCAAGCAGCTGGTGCACGCCGCCCTCTGGCTGGTCGTGGCCCTCGGCGGCATCGCCGTCGAGTACCTGCTGCTGACCGCGGAGTTCATCGCCTGGGTACAGGTACTGATCTACGTCGGTTCCGTCGTTGTCCTCCTTCTCTTCGGGCTGATGCTCACCAAGGCCCCCATCGGCCGCTCACCGGACGCCGACTCCGGCAACCGCTGGGCCGCCCTCGCCGTCGCCGTCGCCGCGGCGGCCGCCCTGGTCTGGGTGGTCGTCGACGCGTTCCGCACGACCTGGATCGACCTGGACGGACCGGCCCAAGGGTCCACCAGAGTGTCCGGCGAGATCATCTTCCGGCACTGGGTGCTGCCCTTCGAGGCGCTGTCCGTGCTGCTGCTGGCCGCCCTCGTCGGTGCGATCGTCCTGTCCCGCAGGAACGCCAAGGACCCCGAGGGGAAGCGCTGATGCACCTCGTCTATCCCGCCGTGCTGGCCGTCCTCCTCTTCTGCACCGGGCTGTACGGCGTGCTCGCCCGCCGCAACGCCATCCTCGTGCTGATGTCCGTCGAGCTGATGCTCAACGCCGTCAACCTCAACCTCGTGGCCTTCGACGTCTGGCTCCGCGACACCCTGCACGCGGGCCAGGCGCTGACCCTCTTCACCATCGCCATCGCGGCAGCCGAGATCGGCATCGGCCTGGCGATCGTCCTGATGGTGTACCGCAACCGCGGAACCTCCGACGTCGACAAGCTCCGGGACACGGCCGAGGGCCGAGGCGACAGCCCCGGAACCGGCCCCGCACCCGCCGCTGGGGCGCAGAAGGCCGAGGCCGCCGCGTGACCACGACCACCCTCGCCGTACTCGTCCCCCTCCTTCCCTTCCTCGGCGCCGCGGCCGGACTCCTCCTGGGCAGGACCGCCCCGGGCTTCGTCCGCCCGCTCGCCGTCCTGCCGACCCTCGGCGCGGCCGCGCTCGCCGTCGCCGTCGCCGTCCGCCAGGGCGGCGGCGCCCCGATCGACGCGGCCACCCAGCTCACACCCACCGGCTCGGTCCCCATCGACCTCGCCCTGTACCTCGACGGCTTCGCCGTCCTCGTCGCCGTCCTGGTCGGGGTCGTCGCCACCTGCGTCCAGCTGTACTCCACGGGCTATCTCCGCGACGACCCGCGCTATCCCTCCTACGCGGCGCTGGTGTCCCTGTTCACCTCCGCGATGCTCCTCGTCGTCTACTCGGGCGATCTGATGGTGCTGCTGGTCGGCTGGGAGATCATGGGCATCTGCTCGTACTTCCTGGTCGGCCACTACTGGGAGACGCCCGAGGCCCGCGCCGCCTCCCTCAAGGCCTTCCTCGTCACCAAGCTCGGCGACGTGCCCTTCCTGATCGGCCTGTTCGCGCTGGCCGCCGACGCCGGCACCTTCCGCATCACCGGAGTGCTCGGCGCCGTCGCCACCGGGTCCCTCGACCACCCCACCCTGATCGCGCTGCTGCTCCTCGCGGGGGTGGCCGGCAAGTCGGCGCAGTTCCCGCTGCACACCTGGCTCCCCGACGCGATGGCGGGCCCCACCCCCGTCTCCGCGCTGATCCACGCCGCGACCATGGTCGCCGCCGGCGTCTACTTCATCGCCCGGCTCCTTCCGGTGTTCACCGCCTCCGCCGCGGCCCTCGTCGTCCTCGCCGTGATGGCCGCGGTCACGATGGTCGGCTCGGCGCTCGCAGCCCTCGCCCAGGACGACATCAAGCGCGTCCTCGCCTACTCGACCATCGGCCAGCTCGGCTATATGACCGGCGCCCTGGCCGTGGGCGACCGCGGCGCCGCCGTCTTCCACCTCCTGTCCCACGGAGCCTTCAAGGCCCTGCTCTTCCTCGCCGCCGGCGTCGTCATCCACGCCGCCGGCACCAACTCGCTGGCCGCGATGTCCCGGATGACCGGCCTCGCCAAGCGCGTCCCCGACGCGTACTGGACGATGACCGTCGCCCTCCTCGCGCTCGCCGCCATTCCTCCCTTCGCCGGCTTCTTCTCCAAGGAAGCCGTCCTCGTGGCCGCCGAACACACGGCGTTCGGCGACACCGACCTCGCACCCACCGCCGCGGGCTGGACCGTGCTGGTCGCCGGACTGCTCACCGCACTCCTCACCGCCGCATACGCCACCCGACTGTGGCTGCTCGCCTTCCACGGCAGGGGCGTCCAAGCCCCCGACCACGCAAGGGAGCCCCTCGTCATGAACGGCGTGCTCTGGCTCCTGGCCGTCCCCTCCCTCGGCTTGGGCCTGACCGTCGGCGCGATCGCCGGCTGGTTCGACGGCCACAGCCTCGCCCCGACCGTCACCACCGCCGTACTCGGCACCGGCATCGCCGTGGCCGGCGGACTGATCACCTACGCCGCCTGGCGCTCCCTGCGCTACAAGGCGGCCACCGCCCCCATCCCCATGGACACCGCCACCGCCCACCCCGACGAGTCACCCGCCGCCGCGGAGGCCGAGGCCATCGCCGCCCACACCCCGCTCTACGGCAATGTCGCGGCCGCCGCCGACCCGGCCGACCCCGGCCGGGTCCTCCTCGGCCGGCTGCACCGCCACGCGGCCGTCGGCTTCCACATCGACGCCGTCTACTCCACGCTCTTCGTACGCCCCGTCCGGGCGGCGGCGAAGCTGGTCGCCTTCCTCGACCGTGAGGTCGTCGACACCTATGTGAACGGCTCCGGCACCGGAGCGCGCTGGCTGGGCGCCGCGGTCCGCCGTGCCCAGACCGGCAATGTGCAGACCTATCTGAGCGTGCTGCTCGCCGGCTCCGTCGTCCTGGCGCTCGCCGCCGTCGTCCTGTCCAACGTCAACGCGGGGTCCTGAGCCGTGATCGATATCAGCGAGTCCGTGATGCAGTTCCTTCTCGCGTTCATCGTCGTCGGCCCGCTCCTCGGCGCCGCGGCCGCACTGCTGCCCGCGCCCCCCGGACTGCGCGGCAAGAGCCCGGAGCAGGCCGTCCTGCGCCACGGCGTGACGGTGACCGGCGCGATCCTGGCCGCCGCGCTCGTCCTGGCACTCGGCTTCGACCACGACCAGCCGTCGAGGATGCAGGCCACGACGGACATCAGCTGGATCAGCGCACTCGATGTGCGCATCCACCTCGGCGTCGACGGCATCTCCCTCCCCCTTCTGGTCCTGAGCGCGCTGCTGACCTTCCTCAGCGCGCTGTACAGCTACTTCAAGATGCCCTCGGGCCCGTCCCCGAAGGCCTTCGTCGCACTGCTGCTCGTCCTCGAGTCCGGCACGCTCGCGACCTTCGCCGTCCTCGATCTGCTGCTGTTCTTCCTCGCGTTCGAGATGGTGCTCATCCCGATGTACTTCCTCATCGCCCGCTGGGGCGGCGAGGGCAGGCGGGCCGCCGCCTGGAAGTTCATCCTCTACACACTGCTCGGCTCCGTCGTCATGCTGCTCGGCCTGCTGCTCATCGGGCTGCAGACCGGCACCTTCGACATGGTGGCACTCGCCACTGACAACGGCCGGGGCATGACCGCGTCCGTGCAGGTCATCGCCGTACTCGCCATCGGTCTCGGGCTTGCGGTGAAGACCCCGATGTGGCCGCTGCACACCTGGCTGCCCGACGCGCACACCGCGGCGCCGACCGTCGGCTCCGTACTCCTCGCCGGAGTGCTGCTGAAGATGGGAACGNTCGGCTCCGTACTCCTCGCCGGAGTGCTGCTGAAGATGGGAACGTACGGTTTCGTCCGCATCGTCCTGCCCATCGCCCCCGACGGCATGCAGACCTTCGCCCCCTACCTCGGCGGGTTCGCCGTCGCCGGCATCGTCTACGGCTCCCTCGCCTGCCTCGCCCTGGCCAGGAAGGGCACGGGCGGCGACCTCAAGCGGCTGATCGCCTACTCATCCGTGGGCCACATGGGCTTCGTGCTGCTCGGCATCGCCACCATGACCCCGACCGGAGTCAACGGCGCGCTCTTCGCCAACATCGCCCACGGACTCATCACGGGCCTGCTCTTCTTCCTCGTCGGGGCGCTGAAAGACCGCTACGGCACAGCCGACCTGGACACCCTCGCCGGGGTCGCCGGCGCCGCGCTCTACGGCCGTGCGCCCCGCCTCGGCGGACTGCTCGCCTTCGCCGCCGTCGCCTCCCTCGGCCTGCCAGGCCTGGCCGGCTTCTGGGGCGAGATGCTCGCCATGTTCGGCGCCTTCGAACCCGCCGAAGGCCTCAGCCGCCCCGCGTACCTCACCTTCCTCGCGGTCGCCGGCTTCGGCACCCTGCTCACCGCCGCCTACCTCCTCGTCGTCGTACGCCGGGTGTGCATGGGCGTGCCGCGGCCCGACGCCGAGCCGCTGGCGGACGTCCAGGCGTACGAATTCGCCGCCTGGACCCCGCTCGTCGCCCTCACCGTCCTCGCCGGCCTGTGGCCCGCCGTCCTGCTCGGCCTCACCGACCCGGCCGTGCAGCAGCTCCTCGCAGGAGGCCAGTCGTGACCGCAGCAGCCGACAGCGTCACCAGCCTCGTCCAGTCCGTCGACTGGCTCGCCATCGCGCCGCCGACCATCACGGCCGCCGTCGGACTGCTCGTGCTGGTGGCCGACCTCTTCGTCTCCGAGCGGCGCAGATGGCTCCTGGGAGCCATGGCAGTCACCGGCCTGGCCGCCGCGATCCTCTCCCTCGCGCCACTGCGCGCGGGAGACCGCGAGACCTTCTGCCTCACCGCGGCCGCCGACGCCTGCAGCTACACCGCCGACCACTTCGCGCTGGCCATCCAGTTCCTCGTCCTCGGCGGCGCGCTGCTGACCGCGCTGCTCTCGCTGCACGAGACACGCGACAGGCTGCCGGCGGGCGAGTTCTGGTTCCTGCTGCTCTCCTCCGCGGCCGGCGCGGCCCTGCTGCCCGCCTCCCGTGACCTCGCCACCCTGGTCGTGGCCCTGGAAGTCGCCTCCCTGCCCGCCTTCGCCCTCGTCGGCCTCAAGCGCGGCGACCGGCTCTCCAGCGAGTCGGCGCTGAAGTTCTTCCTGTCCTCGGTGACCGCGACCGCCGTGACGCTGCTCGGCGTCAGCTTTGTGTACGCGGCGACCGGCTCGCTCCATCTGACGCAGATCGCCGTCGAACTGGACGACGTCCCCGGACAGCTCGGCACCCTCGCCAAGGCGGGCATCGCCCTCACGCTCGTCGGCTTCGCCTTCAAGACGGCCGCCGTGCCCTTCCACTTCTGGGTGCCCGACACCTATGTGGGCGCGCCGCTGCCCGTCGCCGCCTACCTCTCGGTCGTCGGAAAGGCCGTCGGCTTCTCCGGCCTCATCCTGGTGACCGTCATCGCCTTCCCCGCCTACGCCGACGTCTGGGGCCCGGCGATGGCGGTGCTCGCCGCGCTCACCATGACCGCGGGCAATGTCGCCGCGCTGCGGCAGCGGGCCGACCGCTCCTTCAGCGCCGTGAGACTGCTGGCCTGGTCCTCGGTCGGACAGGCCGGGTACCTCCTGGTGCCCATCGCGGCCGCCGCCTACACCAGCGACGTCCAGATCGGCGCCACCGTCGCCTACGCCCTGATGTACGCGGTGGTGAACCTCGGCGCCTTCGCTGTCGCCGCACTCGTGGCCCGCACGCACCCGCTCAACCGGATCTCCGACTACCGGGGGCTGTACGCCGCCCGCCCGCTGACCGCCCTGGCAATGGGCTTCTTCCTGCTCTGCCTGGCCGGACTGCCCCCGGGGATCATCGGCCTCTTCGCCAAGGTGACCGTCTTCTCCTCGGCCGTCGACGCGGGCCTGGGCTGGCTGGCCGTCGTCATGGGCGTCAATGTGGTGATCGCCCTCTACTACTACCTCCAGTGGACCGCCGTCCTCTTCCGCGGAGCGGAAGAGCCGGAGGCCGCCGGGGGAGCGGAAGTGGAAGCAGCGGGAGCGGAGGCCGGCGGCGCCGCCGTAGGGGCGGCCGCTGTGCCGGCGCCTCTCACGGTCGCCCTCGCGCTGACCGCCGCAGGCGGCGTCATCCTGTCCGGCTACCCCCAGCTTGTGCTGCGGTTCGCCGCGGACACCCTCTTCTAGCACGCGGCGGACCGCCACCCGATCGGCCCAGCCCGGGTGCCGAGATGCAAGGGAACCAGTGCCCCTCGCCTGGCGTTGACCAGAACAGAAGGGTCCACTGATGAGTGGAGCACCACCACGCGAAGGGTTCCCCTGCCGCACCACCTGGAGGGCGTACCGTGCACCGCCGGCACAATGGGCTGAAGACCGCCGTCCTCCTCGGGGGGATGTCGGCGCTCATCCTCCTCATCGGCAGCTTCTTCGGCCGCACGGGGCTGATCGTCGCCCTCGTGGTGGCGCTCGGCACCAACGCGTACGCCTACTGGAACAGCGACAAGCTGGCGCTGCGCGCCATGCGTGCCCGGCCCGTCAGCGAGTTCGAAGCCCCCGCGCTCTACCGGCTGGTGCGCGAGCTCTCGACCGCGGCCCGCCAGCCCATGCCCCGCCTCTATATCTCCCCGACGCAGGCCCCCAACGCCTTCGCCACCGGGCGCAACCCCCGCAACGCGGCCGTCTGCTGCACCGAGGGCATCCTGCGGATCCTCGACGAGCGTGAGCTGCGCGGGGTCATCGGCCATGAGCTGAGCCATGTCTACAACCGCGACATCCTGATCTCCTCCGTCGCCGGCGCCCTCGCCACGGTGGTGATGTTCCTGGCCAACTTCGCCTGGCTGATCCCCATCGGCCGCTCGGACGACGACGAGGGGCCGGGACTGATCGGCATACTGCTGATAATGATTCTGGGTCCGCTGGCGGCCTCCGTGATCCAACTCGCCGTCAGCCGCTCGCGGGAGTACGAGGCCGATGCCTCGGGCGCCCAGCTGACCGGCGACCCGCTTGCGCTGGCCAGCGCGCTGCGCAAACTGGAGGCAGGCGCCAAGCAGCTTCCGCTGCCGCCCGAGCCCCGGCTGGAGACCGCCAGCCATCTGATGATCGCCAACCCGTTCCGGCCCGGACAGGGGCTCTCACGCATGTTCTCGACGCATCCGCCGATGGCGGAGCGCATCACCCGACTCGAGCAGATGGCAGGTCGTCGCCCATGAAGACAATCCTGAACGTCATCTGGCTGGTCCTGAGCGGCTTCTGGCTGTTCCTGGGTTACCTCGCCGCCGGGATCATCCTCTGCATCACGATCATCGGCATCCCCTTCGGCCTGGCCGCATTCCGCATCGGCGTCCACACCTTGTGGCCGTTCGGCTATATGGTCGTCGACCGGAGCGATGCGGGCGCGCCCTCCTGCATCGGAAATGTGCTCTGGCTGGTCCTCGCCGGCTGGTGGCTGGCCCTCGGCCATATCGTCACCGGGCTGCTGCTGTGCCTGACGATCATCGGAATCCCGCTGGGCATCGCCAACTTCAAGCTGCTGCCGGTCTCGCTCATGCCGTTCGGCAAGGAAATCGTGCCCACGGACCAGCCTTTCGCGACCCGTTAGCCGACCGCGCCTCGCGTGCCCGGTGCTCGATTGTCAGTGCCGTGGTCCACCATGAACACATGACCGAGACCGAGCAGTTGCTCAACCGGGCCGCCGCGGCCGCGCGCACCTCCGACTGGCAGCACGAGTACCCGCTCCCGCCGCTCGCGGACCCCTCCGCCGTGGCGGACGCGGAAGCCGCGCTGGGCTTCGCTCTGCCGTCGGCGCTGACCGCCCTCCATATGCGCATAGCGGACGGCGGGTTCGGCCCCGGATACGGTCTGCTGCCGCTCGAATCGATCGCCGCACGGTATGCCTCGCAGCGCGAGGCGGCGCTCAAGGAGCCGGACTGGCCCTGGCCCGAGGGCGTGGTGCCGGTCGTCGACTGGGGATGCGGCATGCTCGCCTGCGTCGACTGCCGCAGTCAGGAGGCCATGGTCCTGCTCTTCGAGCCGAACGCCGGCGAGGCCGACCACGCCTGGTATGTCGACGCCCCGAGCTTCGCCGAGTGGCTCACGGCCTGGCTCGACGGCACGGCCTGGCACAGCGAAGAGGGCGGGGAGACGGAGCAGGACGCGGACGCGGAGAGCGACGACGGCCTCAAACCGTGGGAGGAGTTCCGCTCCCGCATATGACCTGCGGCCGCCGGGCCGCTCCCGTCATGGCCGCTTCCGTCGGGGCTGTTCCCGTCGGGGCCGCTCCGTCCAGCTGTTCCCGTCAGGGTCGCTCCCGTCCGGCTGTTCTCGTCCGGCGTACCGGCAGCCGGTGTCCGGCTGTGGCCTCGGCGGGCTGCGCCGCCTCCGGTGCCCGGCTGCGGGCGCCTCGGACGGTCACCGGTCAGTAGCGCGGCGGGACCGCAGGGCATACAGCGCCGCGCCCGCCGCCACCACCGCGGCGCCGGCGGCCACGGAGGCGGGCGGAAGCGCGAACGCCAGCACCAGACAGCCGACCAGCCCGAACGCCGCCGTCGTCCGCACCGGCCGGGAACCCAGCGTCCACGCCGACACATTGGCGATCGCGTAGTACGCCAGCACTCCGAAGGAGGAGAAGCCGATCGCCCCGCGCAGGTCCGCCGTCGCCGCCGCCACGGCGACGACGGCCCCCACGGCCAACTCCGCCCGGTGCGGCACCTGAAAGCGCGGGTGCACGGCGGCCAGCGGACGCGGAAGATGCCCGTCCCGCGCCATGGCCAGCGTCGTCCGCGAGACGCCGAGGATCAGAGCCAGCAACGATCCCAGCGCGGCCACGGCGGCCCCCGTCCGCACCACGGGCGTCATCCACCCGGCGTCGGCGGCGCGCACCGCCTCCACCAGCGGCGCCGCGGCCCGCCCGAGATCCCCGGCGCCCAGCACGGAAAGGACCGCGACGGCGACCGCCGCGTAGACCGCCAACGCGATGCCCAGCGCCAGCGGCACGGCGCGCGGAATGGTACGGGCCGGATCCCGTACCTCCTCGCCCAGTGTGGCGATCCGGGCGTACCCCGCGAAGGCGAAGAACAACAGCCCCGCCGCCTGCAGCACACCGCCGGCCGAGGCGTCCGCCCCGACGTCCAGCCGGTCGAAGTCCACCGCACCGGAAGCCGACCCCGACCCCAGGGAGACCGTCACGACCGCAGCGAGAACCGCCAGCACCACCGCCACGATCACCCGAGTCAGCCCCGCCGACTTCTGAACGCCCCCGTAGTTCACGGCAGTCAGCGCGACCACGGCCGCGACTGCCACCGCATGCGCCTGCCCGGGCCACACATAGTCGCCCACCGTCAGAGCCATGGCAGCACACGACGCCGTCTTGCCGACGATGAACGCCCACCCCGCCAGATATCCCCAGAAGGGGCCCAGCCGCTCCCGTCCGTACACATAGGTGCCGCCCGACGCCGGATAGCGGGCGGCCAGCCGTGCCGAGGACATCGCATTGCAGTACGCGACGGCGGCCGCCACCCCCAGCCCGAGCAGCAGCCCGGAACCGGCGGACCGGGCAGCCGGCCCCAGCGCGGCGAAGATGCCTGCGCCGACCATCGACCCCAGCCCGATCACGACCGCGTCGAAGACCCCGAGCGAGCGGCGCAGTTCCTGACTCATGGGACGCACCATACTGATCACCGCAACCGCCGACGTCTGCCCCTGCGTCTTGCAGGGCAGCCGCGGCAACCACGGCAACACCGCACCGCGGAAACACCGCAACACACCATGAAAGGCAGGTTCACGGCATGAGCATCATCAGCTGGATCGTCCTGGGGCTGCTCGCCGGGGCCATAGCCAAGTTCCTGCTCCCGGGCCGCGACCCGGGCGGGCTGATCGGGACCACTCTCATCGGAGTGGCCGGAGCGTTCATCGGCGGCTGGATCTCGGCGCGCTTTCTGGACCGGCCGATCGCCAACGAGTTCTACGACGGCGCGACCTGGGCGGCGGCCATCGGCGGCTCGCTCGTCCTGCTGATCGGCTACCGTCTCCTGTTCGGCCACTCACGCTCGAGGTGACGTCGGCGGCTCCACGGCGACGGCTCAGGACAGCCCGGTCTCCCGCAGTGTGATGTTCAGCCGCCCGGAGCTCATCCCCGACTCCAGGTCGGCCGTCCCCGAAAGCACCCTCGGCACGCCGTGGTACGCGAAGCGGGACGGGCCGCCGAAGACGAAGAGGTCGCCGGAGGCCAGCTCCACATCCGTGTAAGGCCGTCCCCGGGTCTCGGTGTTGCCGAAGCGGAAGACACAGGAGTCGCCGATGCTCAGCGAGACGACCGGAGCACCGGAGCGCTCCTCCTTGTCCTGATGCATCCCCATGCGAGCCGACCCGTCATAGAAATTGATCAGCGCGACGTCGGGGGAGTAGGCCGCCGGCGGACACGGTCCTTCCTCCCCGTAGGCGGCGGACAGGGCCTCCCGCCCCAGCCGGACCAGCCAGTCGGGGAAGTCCGCGACGCGCGCGCCGTTCACGTCGTCGGCGGTGCGCACATAGCGATACGGCAGCCAGTGCCAGCCCACGCACACCGTCTGCACCGACATCACGCCCCCGCCGGGGAGCACCGTGTGCCGGATCGGCGCCGGGCCGCGGGCCCAGACCCGGCAGGCCTCGACCAGCTCACGCCGACGGGCCGGGGCGAGCCACCCCGGTACATGCACCGCCCCCGGGGCGACGACCGCCCGCTCCCGGGGGAAGAGCGCCCCGCTCATACGGCGAGCGCGCCCTCGAGCGTCAGCAGCCGCTGCTTGCGTTCCAGTCCGGCCGCGTATCCCCGCAGCGCCCCGTCCGCTCCGACCACCCGGTGGCACGGCCGCACCACCAGGAGGGGATTGCGCCCGATCGCCGTGCCCACCGCCCGCACGCCCGCGCCCGACGCCCCCACACGGTCGGCGACCTCGCCATAGGTGACGGTCTGGCCGTAGGGGATCCCGTCCAGCACCTGCCATACCCGCCGCTGGAAGTCCGTTCCGCCGCACGCGTACGCGATGTCGAAACGGGTCAGCGTTCCCTCGAAGTACGCCCGCAGCTGGGCGGCGATCTCCTCGAAGGCGCTCGGCGCACACCGCCAGCCGTCCTGGACGGCCACGGCGCCCTTCTGCCCCGGCAGGGAGAGCGACGCCAGCGCCGTACGACCGTCCGCCGTCTCCTCGCCGACCAGCAGCATCTCGCCCAGCGGGCCGTCCACCCACGCGTAGACCGTCATGGCCGTCACCTTCCCCGTCACCCTTCCCGTCGAGGCCCGTCTCGGGCGAGGCCAGGCCCCGCCCCCTGCTCCTCTCCGAGTCTGCGCCCTGCGAGGGTCCACAGGCTGGCGGGTTTTCGACGTCGAGCCTGCCCGCCCAGCGGGGGCAGGCCTGGACGCCGGCCCGCACGGCTCAGCGGTAGTTCACGAACTGCAGCGCGAAGTCAAAGTCCTGCTGCTTCAGCAGCGCGATCACGGTCTGCAGATCGTCGCGGCTCTTGGAGGTGACCCGCAGCTCATCGCCCTGCACCTGCGCCTTGACGCCCTTCGGGCCCTCGTCACGGATGATCTTCGCGACCTTCTTGGCGTTCTCCTGGGAGATGCCCTCCTTGATCGAGGCGAACAGCTTGTGCTCCTTGCCGGACAGTTGCGGCTCGCCGGTGTCCAGCGCCTTCAGCGAGATGCCGCGCTTGACCAGCTTGGACTGGAAGATGTCCAGGATGGCCTTGACCCGCTCCTCGCCGCTCGCCTGCATCAGGATCTTCTCGCCGGACCACGAGATCGAGGCGTTGGTGCCCTTGAAGTCGTAGCGCTGAGAGATCTCCTTCGACGCCTGGTTGAGCGCGTTGTCGACCTCCTGCCGCTCGACCTTCGAGACGATGTCGAAACTGGAGTCGGCCATGTCCTGTGGCTCCTTGTATAGGGGTGCGTGGAGACGCCGCCGGAAAGCCCCGGCCGGCTGCGGCCCAGCCTAGCCACCCGGACCCACGCGGACCGCTGATCAATCCGGTGGCGAAGCACCCCTGTGCATCGGGTATCGTTTACGTCGTTGCCAGGGGGCACCGCCCACAGCGGGGTCTCTCTCGGCGACATCCCATGGCGGTGTGCCCGAGTGGCCAATGGGAGCGGACTGTAAATCCGTCGGCTTAGCCTACCCAGGTTCGAATCCTGGCGCCGCCACGCCAAAGAACGGCCCCTGTTATCGGCATCTCTGCTGATAACAGGGGCCGTTCTGCTGTGATCTACACTCCCAGCATGTACTTCTCCCGGTAGCCCACGGGCTTGTGTCAGTTGCCGGCGATGTCCTTCACGGCGACCGGCACCGGGACCGAACCGCTGATCAGTTCCAGGGTCAGACCCGCGGTGGCCGGGGTCTCCAGCAGCTCTGCGAGGACCGCCGCCACATCGTCGCGGGGGACCGGGGCACGGCCCGTGGAGGCCTTCAGCTCTACGAGGCCGGTGCCGGCGTCGTTGGTCAGGATGCCGGGGCGCAGGACCGTCCAGTCGAGTCCGGACCGGGAGCGCACAGCGTCGTCCGCGGCGCCCTTCGCCCGCAGATAGGCGTCGAACTCGCCGTCCCCCTCGCGCTGTGCGTCGGCGGCCATCGCCGAGATGATCAGATAGCGGCGGACGCCTGCCGCTTCCGCGGCGTCCGCGAGGAGGACGGCGGCGGCGCGGTCCACGGTCTCCTTGCGGGCGACCCCGCTCGCGGGTCCCGCGCCAGCGGCGAAGACGGCGGCGTCCGCGCCGCGCAGCACGTCCGCGACGGCGTCGACGGAGGCGGATTCCAGGTCCAGGACGACCGGTTCGGCGCCGACGGCGCGCAGATCGGCGGCCTGCTCGGGTTTGCGGATGATGCCCGCGACCTCATGTCCGCTCTTCGAGAGCAGCCGCTCGAGGCGGAGCGCGATCTGACCGTGTCCTCCAGCGATGACAATGCGCATGGTTACGACCGTACGTCCGCGGCGCGCGCCTCGCTCAGCAGAGCCGCAGGAAGTCTCCGGAAGCAGCAGCAAGCCGCAGGAAGCAGTAGGAAAAGGGTGCTGAAGGGGCGGGGAGCGGTGCGGGGGCGGTGTTCAGGGGGCCGGATCGGGGCGGCCCTGCCGGGGCAGTTCGAGCGCCACGGCGGCGGCCGAGTCGCAGTACTCGCGCACCGCGCTGGTCCTCGCCACGACCCGCCCCCGGTGGACGACGATCCTGCTGTACGCGAGCGAGAGCACACCCGCGATCCGCTCACCGCGCACGGCCAGCAGCTCCGCCGGGAAGCCCGCCTCCACCCGTACCTCGGGCAGCCCCATCGCCTCCCGCGCCGCCCCGGCCGCGGCGGCGTACGCCTCAGGGGCGCGCAGCCCGTTCTGCGACGCCAGCAGATAGGCAGCCTCCAGCGGGTCCCCACGGCCCACAGGGTTCGTCACATCCCGCAGCGCCCCGCTGCCCGCGGCCACCCGCACGCCCGCCGCCCGCAGCAGCCGCACCGGCGGGGTGCCGCGCTGTTCCACCCCCGCGCAGCCGCCCTGCGGCAGACAGACCACCGCGACTCCGGCCGCGGCGAGCTGGTCGGCGGCCCGCGACGCGACTTCCCTGGGCAGCCGCGCCAGCCCCGCGCACGGCCCGATCGTCACTCCGGGCCGCAGCCCGCCGGCCATCGCCGCCAGTCGGGCGAGCCGGGCCGGGTCCTCGCCGTGGGTGTGCAGGTCGACCGGGCAGCCATGCTCGGCGGCGACCTCGAGCACCGCTTCGGTGAACCCCGACGGGTCGGGGTCGGCGTCCGGGCAGCCGCCGACGACCGCGGCGCCCATCTTCACAGAGTCCCGCAGCATCGCCAGCCCGTCCGCGCCCGCGATCCCGGTCAGCAGCCGGGGGACGGCGACGGCGGTCAGTTCGGCGAGTCCGCGCAGTGAGCGCCTGGCCTGCAGAACGGCCTCCATCGGCCCCAGACCCTGTACGTCCCCGATGCGCACGTGTGAGCGCAGCGCCGTCGCACCGTGGCCGAGCTGGAGCAGGGCGGCCTCGGTGGCGCGCCGCTGCACGTCCTCCACGGCGTACGACACCGGGCCCGGGGTGTCGGCGGTGAGGGCCGTGTCGCCGTGGGCGTGCGGTTCCGCGGGGGCGGGCAGCAGCAGGTAGCCGTTCAGGTCCACCCGGGTGCAGCGCGGGGCCGGGGTCAGGCTGCCCGCGGTGCCCACGGCCTCGATGCGTCCGCCGCTGAGCCGTACGTCGACGGTGCGGCCGTCCGTCAGTCGCGCGCCGTACAGCAGCAGCGCTGTGGTGTCCGCGGTGGCGCCGTCGGGGGGCTGCGGCTGACTGTCGGGCATCGCGCTCCTGCGGGGGCGGGCGGGCGTGACCGTCGCGGGAGGCGCAGGATCACGCTGCGTGAGTCGAGCCTAGGGGCGCTCGGGGCGCGCATCGAGGAGGAGCGCAATAGTCGTACCGGTGGAGCCACGAGTGGCCTACGTGGCGGGAGGGGTACAGGGCGGGAATCGGATTTGGGCGAACGGCGACTGACCGTGTAATGTCTTCATCGCTCGCCCCAATAGCTCAGTCGGCAGAGCGTCTCCATGGTAAGGAGAAGGTCTACGGTTCGATTCCGTATTGGGGCTCTGGTGTTGGATCGTCCTCGCCCTCCGGGCGAGGGGATCTTGCATCGCAGCGGTGTAGCTCAGTCGGTAGAGCAAGCGGCTCATAATCGCTGTGTCACCGGTTCAAGTCCGGTCACCGCTACACACAGTAGCCGATTGTGGGGTCGGTCCTCCGATCGGCTACTCTTTTATGCGTTCAATTTCCGACCATCCGTCCGTCAAGGAGCACTCACGTGGCTGCCACCGACGTCCGCCCGAAGATCACGCTGGCCTGCGTGGAGTGCAAGGAGCGGAACTACATCACCAAGAAGAACCGGCGCAACAACCCGGACCGTCTTGAGATGAAGAAGCACTGCCCGCGCTGCAACTCGCACACCGCGCACCGCGAGACGCGCTGATTCCAGGCTCGTACACGAGGCCGCCCCCAGCTGGGGGCGGCCTCGTGTCGTTCCACCCCCAAGCACATACCAGGAGGGAGCCAGCCCTATGGCGCTCGACCAGTCCTTCGTGGGGCGTAGCTATCCGCCCACCGCGCCGTATGAGGTCGGCCGGGAAAAGATCCGCGAGTTCGCCGAGGCCGTGGGCGACGCGAATCCCGCGTACACGGACCGGGAGGCCGCGAAAGCGCTCGGCCACCCCGATGTGATCGCTCCGCCGACTTTCGCTTTCGCGATCACATTCAAAGCGGCGGAGCAGGTCATTCAGGACCCCCAACTGGGCCTGGACTACAGCCGCGTGGTGCACGGCGACCAGAAGTTCGCCTACACCAGGCCGGTACGGGCGGGAGACCGGCTCAGCGTCACCTCGACCATTGAGACGATCAAGTCGCTGGCGGGCAATGACATCCTCGACGTCCGCGGCGAGGTGCATGACGAGAGCGGCGAGCACGTGGTGACGGCCTGGACGAAGCTGGTGGCGCGTGCCGCCGAGGAAGGGTGAGGCGGATGGCCGCGAAGATCGCATTCGACGAGGTCCAGGTCGGCTTCGAACTGCCGGCGCAGACCTTCCCCGTGACACGCGACACGCTGGTCCGCTACGCGGGAGCGTCCGGCGACTTCAACCCGATCCACTGGAATGAGAAGTTCGCCACCGAGGTCGGGCTGCCCGACGTCATCGCCCACGGCATGTTCACCATGGCCGAGGCCGCCCGCGTGGTGACGGACTGGGCGGGGGACCCGGGCGCGGTCGTCGAGTACGGCGTTCGCTTCACCAGGCCGGTCGTCGTGCCGAACGACGACAAGGGTGCGTCGATCGAGGTCAGCGGCAAGGTTGCGGCCCTGCTCGACGACAAGCGGGTACGGGTGGATCTGACCGCCGTCAGCGCTGGACAGAAGGTGCTGGGGATGGCGCGCGCGGTGGTGCGGCTCGCCTGACCGGCGCGCCCCTCACAGAGGCCGGTGTCAGGGGCGGGCGCTCTGGAGCGCTCGCCCCTTGCTGGCGGAGCGCTGCCCCTGACAGGCGCTCTCCCACCGCTGCCTCTGCCGGTGGCAGGCGCTGTCCCACCGCTGCCTCTGCCGGTGGCAGGCGCTTTCACCGCTGCCTCTGCCGGTGACAGGCGCTCTCCCACCGCTGCCTCTGCCGGCGGGCTCCGGACGGGACCGTACCCTTGGGCGGGTGCAGGAGATTCAGGATGCTTCACTCGCGCCCCTCACCACCTTCCGGATCGGCGGGCCGGCCACACGGCTGGTGACCGCCGTCACCGACGACGAGATCGTCGCCGTCGTACGGGAGGCGGACGCCGCCGGCACGCCGCTGCTGATCATCGGCGGGGGCAGCAACCTCGTCATCGGCGACAAGGGGTTCGACGGCACCGCGCTGCGCATCGCCACCAAGGGCTGCACGCTCGACGGGACGACGCTGGAGCTCGCCGCGGGCGAGATCTGGAGCGACGCCGTCGCCCGCACCGTCGAGGCGGGGCTCGCCGGCGTCGAGTGCCTCGCCGGCATCCCCGGGTCGGCCGGCGCCACCCCCATCCAGAACGTCGGCGCGTACGGCCAGGAGGTCTCCGGCGTCATCACCGAGGTCGTCGCATACGACCGCCGGGCCGAGGAGACCGTGGTCGTCCCCAACGCCGACTGCGACTTCTCCTACCGCCACAGCCGATTCAAGGCCGACCCCGGCCGCTATGTGGTGCTGCGCGTCCGCCTCCAGTTGGAGGACGCGGGCGGTCTGTCCGCTCCCCTCCGGTACGCCGAGACCGCCCGCGCCCTCGGCGTCGAACCCGGCGACCGGGTGGCCGTGGCCGACGCCCACGACACCGTGCTGAAGCTGCGGGCCGGCAAGGGGATGGTCCTCGACGCGGACGACCACGACACGTGGTCCGCGGGCTCGTTCTTCACCAACCCGATCCTCACGGACGCCGAGTTCGAGGCGTTTCTCGTCCGGGTACGGGACCGGCTCGGCGCGGATGTCGGGCCGCCCGCGTTTCCGGACGGGGAGGGACGGATCAAGACCTCCGCGGCCTGGCTGATCGACCGCGCGGGCTTCCCCAAGGGGTACGGGGAGGGGCCTGCCCGCATCTCCACCAAGCACACGCTCGCGCTCACCAACCGCGGCGGGGCGACCGCGGAGGACCTGCTGGCGCTTGCGCGGGAGGTGGTGGCGGGGGTGCGGGAGGCGTTCGGGGTGACGCTTGTCAATGAGCCGGTGACGGTGGGCGTGACGCTCTGACCGGCCCGGGTTCCTTTCCCTGACCCCGCCCCTTCCCGAAAACCGGGGCCTCCGCCCCCAGCCCCCCGTATGCGGCGACACGAGGCTGACGCCCCGCCCCCCATACGCGGCGGCTTCGCGCCGCGACTCGGGCCCGCGCTCTGTGCGTGGCGGCTTCGCGCCGCGACTCGGGCCCGCGCTCTGTGCGTGGCGGCTTCGCGCAACGATTCGGCCTCGCGCTCTGTGCGTGGCGGTTTCGCGCGGCCGCGCGGACGCCGTGGCCGATTCGGGCGGCGGTTTGGGCTGTGTCTCGACACGGGCCGTGTGGGCGCGAGTTCGCGCTCCGTCTTGTCTGTGTGTCGCACGGGCGGCTGCTTCCGGCCCGTGCCCTCTCCGCGTGCCGCGCGGGCGGCGGTTTCGCGCGGCGACTCGGCCCCGCCCTCCCCATACGCGGCGGTTTCGCGCGGCGACTCGGGCCCGCGCCATGCGGTTCGCAGGTGGCCGGTTCGCGCCATGGGGCTGCTCAGGGGGACCGAGGCCCGGGGCTCCGGTGAACGTGCCTGCGGTGGGCTATGACGCCAGCCAGGCGTCGATGTCGGCGAGGAGCTTCGTCTTGTTCTCGTCCGGGGCCGCGGAGGCTCGGACCGACTGGCGGGCCAGGTCTGCCAGTTCCTCGTCCGTGAAGGCGTGGTGTCGGCGGGCGATCTCGTACTGGGCTGCCAGGCGGGAGCCGAAGAGCAGGGGGTCGTCCGCGCCCAGGGCCATCGGGACGCCCGCGTCGTACAGGGTGCGCAGCGGGACGTCCTCGGGCTTCTCGTAGACGCCGAGGGCCACGTTGGAGGCGGGGCACACTTCGCAGGTCACTCCGCGGTCGGCCAGCTTGCGCAGCAGGCGCGGGTCCTCGGCTGCGCGGACGCCGTGGCCGATGCGGGCGGCGTGGAGATCGTCCAGGCAGTCCCGTACGGAGGAGGGGCCGGTCAGCTCCCCGCCGTGCGGGGCGGCGAGCAGGCCGCCGGCGCGGGCGATGGCGAAGGCGCGGTCGAAGTCGCGCGCCATGCCGCGGCGCTCGTCGTTGGAGAGACCGAAGCCGATGACGCCGCGGTCCGCGAACCGCACCGCGAGCCGGGCGAGCGTACGGGCGTCCAGCGGGTGCTTCATCCGGTTCGCGGCGATCAGCACCCGCATGCCGAGACCGGTCTCGCGCGAGGCGCTCTCGACCGCGTCCAGGATGATCTCCAGCGCCGGGATCAGGCCACCGAGCATCGGCGCGTAGGAGGTGGGGTCGACCTGGATCTCCAGCCAGCCGGAGCCGTCCCGCACGTCCTCCTGGGCGGCCTCGCGCACCAGCCGCTGGATGTCCTCGGGGGAGCGCAGACACGACCGGGCGATGTCGTACAGCCGCTGGAAGCGGAACCAGCCTCGCTCATCGGTGGCGCGCAGCTTCGGCGGATGGCCGCCGGTGAGGGCGCCGGTGAGGGCGTCGGGCAGATGGACGCCGTACTTGTCGGCGAGCTCCAGCAGCGTCGTGGGCCGCATGGACCCGGTGAAGTGCAGATGCAGATGGGCTTTGGGCAGCAGGCTGACGTCGCGGACCGCCTCCATACACCCTCCGTTACTGGTAGACTCCGCGCTGTGCCGTGAGGTGCCGGGCAGGGCTTGTCCGTGCATGAGGCCGCGCGAGCGGACGAGTGAGAAGCCCCTCCGGGGGAGGAGTCACTGCAGGATCTTGCCGCATAGATCCCGTCTCAGGCAGCCGGTTCACCGAACGGGCGCGTGTCTGAACGCATAAGCGGGCCTCCAGCCGACGGCTGGAGGCCCGCTTGCGTGCAGCGCGTGGTCAGGCCCGGGCCTCCGCCAGCAGCTTCTGCATCCGCGACACGCCCTCGATCAGGTCCTCGTCGCCCAGCGCGTACGACAGCCGCAGATAGCCCGGCGTGCCGAACGCCTCACCCGGCACCACCGCGACCTCGGCCTCCTCCAGGATCAGCGCCGCCAGCTCGACCGTGGTCTGCGGGCGCTTGCCGCGGATCTCCCTGCCCAGCAGCCCCTTGACCGACGGGTAGGCGTAGAACGCGCCCTCCGGCTCCGGGCACACCACGCCGTCGATCTCGTTGAGCATCCGCACGATCGTCTGCCGGCGCCGGTCGAAGGCGGCGCGCATCTCCGCGACCGCGTCCAGGCTGCCCGACACGGCCGCCAGCGCCGCGACCTGGGCGACGTTCGACACGTTCGAGGTGGCGTGCGACTGGAGGTTGGTCGCGGCCTTCACCACGTCCTTCGGGCCGATGACCCACCCGACGCGCCAGCCGGTCATGGCGTACGTCTTGGCGACGCCGTTCACGACGATGCACTTGTCGCGCAGCTCGGGCACCAGGGCGGGCAGCGAGGTGAACTCCGCGTCGCCGTACACCAGGTGCTCGTAGATCTCGTCTGTGAGGACCCACAGGCCGTGCTCGTGGGCCCAGCGGCCGATCGCCTCGGCGTCCTCGCGGCTGTAGACCGCGCCGGTCGGGTTCGACGGGGAGACGAAGAGCACGACCTTCGTCCGCTCCGTGCGCGCCGCCTCGAGCTGCTCGACCGAGACCCGGTAGCCCGTCGTCTCGTCCGCGACCACCTCGACCGGCACGCCGCCCGCGAGCCGGATCGACTCCGGGTACGTCGTCCAGTACGGCGCGGGGACGATCACCTCGTCGCCCGGGTCGAGGATCGCGGCGAAGGCCTCGTAGATCGCCTGCTTGCCGCCGTTGGTCACCAGGATCTGGGCGGGGTCGACCTCGTAGCCGGAGTCGCGCAGCGTCTTCTCGGCGATGGCCTTCTTCAGCTCCGGCAGCCCGCCGGCCGGGGTGTAGCGGTGGTACTTGGGGTTGCGGCAGGCCTCGATCGCGGCCTCGACGATGTAGTCGGGAGTCGGGAAGTCGGGTTCACCGGCGCCGAAGCCGATCACCGGGCGCCCGGCGGCCTTGAGGGCCTTGGCCTTGGCGTCGACGGCAAGGGTCGCGGACTCGGAGATCGCGCCGACGCGCGCGGAGACCCGGCGCTCGGTCGGAGGGGTTGCAGCGCTCATGGAGGCCATCGTTCCAGACGGCCTACTCACCCGACACACAGGTTTCGCGGAGCGGACGCAACAGGCCGCCATCCGGTCATGCGTGCTCCCGCCGGGGGTGGACGCGCGGTGCGGCGGCGGCCCCCGGCGGTATCTGTTCGACGTCAGGCCTGGGAGCACGTACACTCACTCCTCGTTGGCCCTCGCCGGACGGCTCCGCGGATGCTGTAGGTTTGGGGGGAACCACAAAGGGTCGTAGCTCAATTGGTAGAGCACTGGTCTCCAAAACCAGCGGTTGGGGGTTCAAGTCCCTCCGGCCCTGCTACACACACCTTTCACCAGGATGTGTGGCGCGCCGCGTGCGCATGTACGTATTTCAGACGCACCGCCGTGCGGCTCCACCGGGCGCGGCACGGCCACGACCCGGGAATCAGGTGAGAGATCGTGACGGACGCCGTAGGCTCCATCGACATGCCTGATGCCGAGGACGAGACTCCGGACTCCAACAAGAAGACCCGCAAGGGCGGGAAGCGCGGAAAGAGGGGCCCGCTGGGCCGGCTCGCGCTGTTCTACCGCCAGATCGTCGCTGAACTGCGCAAGGTCGTCTGGCCTACGCGCAACCAGCTGACGACGTACACCACTGTGGTGATTATTTTCGTCGTCATCATGATCAGCCTGGTGACCGTGATTGACTATGGCTTCTCGGAAGCAGTCAAGTACGTCTTCGGCTGATCCGCGGAGGGCGCCTGACCCGGCGCCCGTTTTCGCATGTTCCACCCCATCTGTATCCAGGAAGAAGCAGCCACCGTGTCTGACCCGAACCTGAACGACCGCAGCGAGTCGATCGAGTCCGCCGAGGACCAGCTCGACATCGTTGAGGCGGCGGACGCTGTGGAGCCGGACCAGGCGGAAGCCGCCGAGGAAGCAGCCGGCGAGCCCGCCGAGCAGGCGGCCGTGCACACCGAGGGGGACGCCGAGGCGGAGGCCGTCGAGGCCGCCGACGAGGCACAGGCCGAGGAGGCCGCGGAGACCGAGGCGGCGGCGGAGCCCGAAGCTCCCGTCGACCCGATCGCCGCACTGCGCGACGAGCTGCGCGGCCTTCCCGGCGAGTGGTACGTCATCCACACCTACGCCGGTTACGAGAAGCGCGTGAAGGCCAACCTGGAGCAGCGCGCCGTCTCGCTGAACGTCGAGGACTTCATCTACCAGGCCGAGGTCCCCGAGGAAGAGATCGTCCAGATCAAGAACGGCGAGCGGAAGAACGTCCGGCAGAACAAGCTGCCCGGCTATGTGCTCGTCCGGATGGATCTGACGAACGAGTCCTGGGGCGTCGTCCGCAACACGCCCGGCGTCACCGGCTTCGTCGGCAACGCCTACGACCCGTACCCGCTGACCCTGGACGAGATCGTCAAGATGCTCGCCCCGGAGGCCGAGGAGAAGGCCGCCCGCGAGGCCGCGGAGGCGGAGGGCAAGCCGGCTCCGGCCCGCAAGGTCGAGGTCCAGGTGCTGGACTTTGAGGTCGGCGACTCGGTCACCGTCACCGACGGCCCGTTCGCCACGCTCCAGGCCACCATCAACGAGATCAACGCCGACTCGAAGAAGGTCAAGGGCCTTGTCGAGATCTTCGGTCGCGAGACCCCGGTCGAGCTGAGCTTCGACCAGATTCAGAAGAACTGACACAGCGCGCGCTGCTGACGTTCTGCTGAGCAATGCGTCCGGGCAGGTCAGTGCGGCTCTCGCGGCCGTGCTGACCTGCCCGGTTTTTGGCCGTGCAGCCATACCCGTTATCGTTGTGCGGTATGCCTCCATCCGGATGATCGGGTGGAGCGCTGAACACTCTCACTAGGACCCGGAGAGAGCAATGCCTCCCAAGAAGAAGAAGGTCACGGGGCTGATCAAGCTCCAGATCCAGGCCGGCGCCGCCAACCCGGCCCCGCCGGTCGGCCCCGCGCTGGGTCAGCACGGCGTCAACATCATGGAGTTCTGCAAGGCCTACAACGCCGCGACCGAGTCGCAGCGCGGTTGGGTCATCCCGGTGGAGATCACGGTCTACGAGGACCGTTCCTTCACCTTCATCACCAAGACCCCGCCGGCGTCGAGGATGATCCTCAAGGCCGCGGGCGTGGAGAAGGGCTCCGGCGAGCCGCACAAGACCAAGGTCGCCAAGCTGACGCGCGACCAGGTCCGCGAGATCGCCACCACGAAGATGCCCGACCTGAACGCGAACGACCTGGACGCCGCCGAGAAGATCATCGCCGGCACCGCCCGTTCCATGGGCATCACGGTCGAGGGCTGAACGTCCCCGCCTGAGCACGCGGCGGCAGCCGCATGCTCAACACAGTGTGGGAGGGCCACGCGCTGGCCCGGACCACGACTCCACACCCTGAACTGAGCAGGAGAAGAAGTGAAGCGCAGCAAGGCTCTCCGCGGCGCGGACGCCAAGATCGACCGGGAGCGGAACTACGCCCCCCTCGAGGCCGTCCGTCTCGCCAAGGACACCGCCACCACCAAGTTCGACGGCACCGTCGAGGTGGCCCTGCGTCTGGGCGTCGACCCGCGCAAGGCCGACCAGATGGTCCGTGGCACCGTGAACCTCCCGCACGGCACCGGCAAGACCGCCCGGGTCCTGGTCTTCGCGACCGGTGACCGTGCCGAGGCCGCGCGTGCCGCGGGCGCCGACATCGTCGGCGCCGACGAACTCATCGACGAGGTCTCGAAGGGCCGTCTGGACTTCGACGCCGTCGTCGCCACCCCGGACCTCATGGGCAAGGTCGGCCGCCTCGGCCGCGTCCTCGGCCCCCGTGGTCTGATGCCGAACCCGAAGACCGGCACCGTCACCCCCGATGTCGCCAAGGCTGTGAACGACATCAAGGGCGGCAAGATCGAGTTCCGTGTCGACAAGCACTCGAACCTGCACTTCATCATCGGCAAGGTCTCCTTCGACGAGGCCAAGCTGGTGGAGAACTACGGTGCGGCTCTGGAGGAGATCCTCCGTCTGAAGCCGTCCGCCGCGAAGGGCCGCTACATCAAGAAGGCGACCCTGACCACCACGATGGGCCCCGGCATCCCGCTGGACGCGAACCGCACCCGCAACCTCCTCGTCGAGGAGGACCCGGCCGCCGTCTGACACCGACGGCAGCCGCGGGTCTCGCCCTGAGCGAAACGCGCTGAGAAACCGGCCCCCGCCACCTCGCAGAGGTGCGGGGGCCGGTTTTTCGATACGGGGGTGTCGTACGCATGCGCTACGGTGCTGAGGTTCGCGAAAGAAAAACGAGGGGTGGGGCATGAGCATGTCCGCATGGAGGCGCGCGGGCGTCTCACTGACCGCTGCGGTCGTCGTCGCCGGTGTGGCCGGCTGCCAGGGCGGCGGTGACAAGAAGGCCGCCAATGAGCCCGTGGACTCGTCCCGCGGGTCCGTGACCAAGGTCATCACGGCCGCGTACAAGAAGACCGCAGAGGCGAAGTCGGCCAAGGTCCGCATGACGATCTCCGTGCCCGCGGGCGTGGACGGCGCCAAGGGCGGCGAGATGGAGATGTCCGGCGTCCTGGGGTGGGACCCGACGCTCATGGACATCACCGTGAAGGGCGAGGCGCTCACGGCCGCTCCGGACGCTCCCGAGCAGATGCGCATGGTGTGGCTCGACAACGCCATGTACATGGACATGGGCTCCGAGCAGGCCGCCAAGATGGACGGCAAGCAATGGCTGAAGCTGGACATCGCGGCCGCCGCCGAGGCGTCGGGCGACGAGGCGATGCAGAAGCAGCTGACCGCCCAGCTGGAGAACATGAACCAGGACCCGGCCAAGCAGCTGGCGCTGCTGCTCGACTCGCCGAACCTCGAGCACGTCGGGCCGGAGAAGATCGACGGTACGGACACCCAGCACTACAAGGGCACGCTCACCGTCGAGGAGATGCTGAAGTCCAACAACTCGCTCTCCGTCCTCGGCGACGAGGAGCGCGAGGAACTGCTCGCCAAGATGAAGGAGCAGGGCGCCGAGGAGTACGACACCCAGGTCTGGGTCAACGAGGACGGCTACCCCGTCCGCATGGACCTCGGCGTGGACACTCCGCAGGGCACCATGAAGATCACGGCCGACTACTCCGACTACGGCGCCAAGGCCGAGGTCCAGGCGCCGCCCGCCGAAGAGACCTTCGACCTCTTCCAGGAGCTGAAGAAGCTCGGAGAGGGCATGCGGGAGGGCGCCGACGCCTCCGGCGACGAGCCCGTCCTCCAGGGCTGACGGCGACGGGCGTCACTCCCTCGGCCCGATTTGCCTGACCGGGGCCGTTCACGTAGTCTTCCACGGAAGCCAAAGACCGCTGGTTGTCACCGTGCCCGTACGAGGGTATGGAGGCCGAAGGATCCGCTAGCTGCGGACGACCCGCGCAGGTGACTGTGGAAAGCTCCTGAAGAGACCCAAGGTCCGATTCGGTCGAGCTACGCCCCGTGCGCCTGCGCCGGGGCGTTTCGTTTTGCCCAGTCCCCTCCTTCGTCGATCCCGTGCGGTCCGAATCACCCGGAAGGAGGCCGAGGCTCATGGCGACGTCCGACAAGGTCGCAGCCGTCGAGGAGATCACGCAGAAGCTGCGGGACTCCAACGCGGCTGTGGTGACCTCTTACACCGGACTGAGCGTGGCGCAGCTCAAGCAGCTCCGTCGTTCTCTCGGCGAGAACGCTCAGTACCGAGTGGTGAAGAACACGCTGACCAAGATCGCGGCCAAGGAGGCCGGGGTCGAGCTGGACGAGCACCTCAAGGGCTCCACGGCTGTCGCCTTCGTGACCGGTGACCCGGTCGAGGCGGCGAAGGGTCTTCGTGACTTCGCCAAGGAGAACCCCGCGCTCGTCATCAAGGGCGGTGTCCTTGACGGCAAGGCGCTGTCCGCCGACGAGATCAAGAAGCTTGCGGACCTCGAGTCCCGCGAGGTTCTGCTCAGCAAGCTGGCGGGCGCCATGAAGGGCAAGCAGTCCCAGGCTGCCGCGCTCTTCCAGGCGCTTCCCTCGAAGTTCGTCCGCACCGCGGAGGCGCTTCGTGCCAAGCAGGCCGAGCAGGGCGGTGCCGAGTAATTCGGCTCGCGCATTGGCCGCCGTCGTCTAGGTGCGCCTAGCCGGCACGGCCGCAGCGGGCCGAACGTACGCCCGCCTCACATGTACATCCGGCACCAGCCGACTTAGTGGAAGGACCGCCACCATGGCGAAGCTCTCTCAGGAAGACCTGCTCGCGCAGTTCGAGGAGATGACCCTCATCGAGCTCTCCGAGTTCGTGAAGGCGTTCGAGGAGAAGTTCGACGTCACCGCCGCCGCCCCGGCCGCCGTCGTGGCCGCCGGCGCCCCGGGCGCCCCGGCCGCCGAGGCCGTCGAGGAGAAGGACGAGTTCGACGTCATCCTCACCGGCGCCGGCGACAAGAAGATCCAGGTCATCAAGGTCGTGCGTGAGCTGACCTCCCTGGGCCTGAAGGAGGCCAAGGACCTCGTGGACGGCACCCCGAAGCCGGTCCTCGAGAAGGTCGCCAAGGACGCCGCCGAGAAGGCCGCCGAGTCCCTCAAGGGCGCCGGCGCCTCCGTCGAGGTCAAGTGACCCCGTTGAGCTCCTGAGCCGGCCGCTTGCGGCGGCTTGAGACTCGCACCGAAGGGCGATCACCCAACCGGGTGGTCGCCCTTCGGCATGCCCGTGACGTCTGTCTTGCACTCGCCGACATGGCGAGTATGGTGATCTTCGCCGTGCGCCCCGCTCGATGGGGGGCCTTGACGAACCGCACGTAGCGCGCAATTCTCAGGACGCGTCGGCACAACGATCCGTATCCGAGGCATGGATCGCCGACCGGACGGGCAGTATCGAGGTGCGCCACACGGCGCGTGGCTAGCCGCGGAGATGAGAACAACGAGGGTCGTGGATACCCGCACTGGACATCAGTGGGCCAGGTGGCTACACTGACCCTTTGCGCTGCCTGTTAGCTGCTCCCTGCCCGTCACCAGGGGCATGCCCTCGTACGAGCACACCGACCGAAACGGCCCTGACCTGGTCCTTTGACCAGTCGGGAGATGTTCTGTCTCCGTGCCCGACCTGGGACCGGTACGCGCGTAGTGAGTCCGAGCCCTCGGAAGGACCCCCTCTTGGCCGCCTCGCGCAACGCCTCGACCGCGAATACGAACAACGGCGCAAGCACCGCCCCGCTGCGCATCTCCTTTGCAAAGATCAAGGAGCCCCTCGAGGTTCCGAACCTCCTCGCGCTGCAGACCGAGAGCTTTGACTGGCTGCTCGGCAACGCCGCATGGAAGGCTCGTGTCGAGGCGGCTCTGGAGTCCGGACAGGACGTCCCCACCAAGTCCGGTCTGGAGGAGATCTTCGAGGAGATCTCCCCGATCGAGGACTTCTCCGGGTCGATGTCGCTGACCTTCCGCGACCACCGCTTCGAGCCTCCGAAGAACTCGATCGACGAGTGCAAGGAGCGCGACTTCACCTACGCCGCGCCGCTCTTCGTCACGGCCGAGTTCACGAACAACGAGACCGGCGAGATCAAGTCCCAGACGGTCTTTATGGGCGACTTCCCGCTCATGACCAACAAGGGCACCTTCGTCATCAACGGCACCGAGCGTGTCGTGGTGTCTCAGCTCGTCCGCTCGCCGGGTGTCTACTTCGACTCCTCCATCGACAAGACGTCCGACAAGGACATCTTCACCGCCAAGATCATCCCCTCCCGGGGCGCCTGGCTGGAGATGGAGATCGACAAGCGCGACATGGTCGGCGTCCGCATCGACCGCAAGCGCAAGCAGTCCGTCACCGTGCTGCTCAAGGCCCTCGGCTGGACCACCGAGCAGATCCTCGAGGAGTTCGGCGACTACGAGTCCATGCGCGCCACCCTGGAGAAGGACCACACCCAGGGCCAGGACGACGCGCTGCTCGACATCTACCGCAAGCTGCGCCCGGGTGAGCCCCCCACGCGCGAGGCCGCGCAGACGCTGCTCGAGAACCTCTACTTCAACCCCAAGCGCTACGACCTGGCGAAGGTCGGCCGCTACAAGGTCAACAAGAAGCTCGGCGCGGACGAGCCGCTGGACGCCGGCGTGCTCACCGTCGACGACGTGATCGCCACCATCAAGTACCTGGTGAAGCTGCACGCCGGCGAGGTGGAGACGGTCGGCGAGAGCGGCACCCAGATCGTCGTCGAGACCGACGACATCGACCACTTCGGCAACCGCCGTCTGCGCAATGTCGGCGAGCTCATCCAGAACCAGGTCCGCACGGGTCTGGCCCGGATGGAGCGCGTCGTGCGCGAGCGCATGACCACCCAGGACGTCGAGGCGATCACGCCGCAGACCCTGATCAACATCCGGCCGGTCGTCGCCTCCATCAAGGAGTTCTTCGGCACCAGCCAGCTGTCCCAGTTCATGGACCAGAACAACCCGCTGTCGGGGCTCACCCACAAGCGCCGTCTGTCGGCGCTCGGCCCGGGTGGCCTCTCCCGTGAGCGGGCCGGCTTCGAGGTCCGTGACGTGCACCCCTCGCACTACGGCCGCATGTGCCCGATCGAGACGCCGGAAGGCCCGAACATCGGTCTGATCGGCTCGCTCGCCTCGTACGGCCGGGTCAACGCGTTCGGCTTTGTCGAGACGCCGTACCGCAAGGTCGTCGACGGCCAGGTCACCGACGAGGTGGACTACCTGACCGCCGACGAGGAGGACCGCTTCGTCATCGCCCAGGCCAACGCCACTCTCAACGAGGAGCTGCGTTTCGCCGAGGCCCGCGTGCTGGTCCGCCGCCGCGGCGGCGAGGTCGACTACGTGCCGCCGACCGAGGTCGACTACATGGACGTCTCGCCGCGCCAGATGGTGTCGGTCGCCACGGCCATGATCCCGTTCCTGGAGCACGACGACGCCAACCGTGCCCTCATGGGCGCGAACATGATGCGCCAGGCCGTTCCGCTCATCAAGGCGGAGGCCCCGCTCGTCGGCACCGGCATGGAGTACCGCTGCGCCACCGACGCCGGCGACGTCATCAAGGCGGAGAAGGACGGTGTGATCCAGGAGGTCTCGGCCGACTACATCACCGTCGCCAACGACGACGGCACGTACACCACGTACCGCGTCGCCAAGTTCTCCCGCTCCAACCAGGGCACCTCGGTCAACCAGAAGGTGATCGTCTCCGAGGGCGACCGGGTCGTCGAGGGCCAGGTGCTCGCCGACGGTCCGGCCACCCAGCACGGCGAGATGGCGCTCGGCAAGAACCTGCTCGTCGCCTTCATGCCGTGGGAGGGCCACAACTACGAGGACGCGATCATCCTGTCGCAGCGCCTCGTCCAGGACGACGTGCTGTCCTCGATCCACATCGAGGAGCACGAGGTCGACGCCCGTGACACCAAGCTGGGCCCCGAGGAGATCACCCGGGACATCCCGAACGTCTCCGAGGAGGTCCTCGCCGACCTCGACGAACGCGGCATCATCCGCATCGGCGCCGAGGTCGTCGCGGGCGACATCCTGGTCGGCAAGGTCACCCCGAAGGGTGAGACCGAGCTGACCCCGGAGGAGCGCCTGCTCCGCGCGATCTTCGGTGAGAAGGCGCGTGAGGTCCGTGACACCTCGCTGAAGGTGCCGCACGGCGAGACCGGCAAGGTCATCGGCGTTCGCGTCTTCGACCGTGAGGAGGGCGACGAGCTGCCGCCCGGCGTGAACCAGCTGGTCCGCGTCTACGTGGCGCAGAAGCGCAAGATCACCGATGGTGACAAGCTCGCCGGCCGCCACGGCAACAAGGGCGTCATCTCGAAGATCCTGCCGATCGAGGACATGCCGTTCCTGGAGGACGGCACCCCGGTCGACATCATCCTCAACCCGCTGGGTGTGCCGTCCCGAATGAACCCGGGACAGGTGCTGGAGATCCACCTCGGCTGGCTCGCCAGCCAGGGCTGGGACGTCTCCGGCCTCGCCGACGAGTGGGCCCAGCGACTGCAGCACATCGGCGCCGACCAGGTCGAGCCGCGCACCAATGTCGCGACCCCGGTCTTCGACGGCGCCCGTGAGGACGAGCTGGCCGGTCTGCTGGAGCACACCGTCCCCAACCGCGACGGCGACCGCATGGTCCTGCCGTCCGGCAAGGCGCGGCTGTTCGACGGCCGCTCCGGCGAGCCGTTCCCGGACCCGATCTCCGTCGGGTACATGTACATCCTCAAGCTCCACCACCTGGTCGACGACAAGCTGCACGCCCGTTCGACCGGCCCGTACTCGATGATCACCCAGCAGCCGCTGGGTGGTAAGGCCCAGTTCGGTGGCCAGCGCTTCGGTGAGATGGAGGTGTGGGCGCTGGAGGCATACGGCGCCGCCTACGCCCTCCAGGAGCTGCTGACCATCAAGTCCGACGACGTCACCGGCCGAGTGAAGGTCTACGAGGCCATCGTCAAGGGCGAGAACATCCCGGAGCCCGGCATCCCCGAGTCCTTCAAGGTGCTCATCAAGGAGATGCAGTCCCTGTGCCTCAACGTGGAAGTGCTCTCGTCGGACGGCATGTCCATCGAGATGCGCGACACCGACGAGGACGTCTTCCGCGCTGCGGAGGAGCTCGGTATCGACCTGTCCCGGCGCGAGCCGAGCAGCGTCGAAGAGGTCTGACGGGCCTGGCCGGGGCTCCCACCCATGAGAGCCCCGGCCGGCCCCGGGCCCGTACAGACCATTGATTGACACGACCCTGAGAGGGATTGACGCATAGTGCTCGACGTCAACTTCTTCGACGAGCTGCGGATCGGCCTGGCGACCGCGGACGACATCCGACAGTGGTCCCACGGCGAGGTGAAGAAGCCGGAGACCATCAACTACCGCACGCTCAAGCCCGAGAAGGACGGACTCTTCTGCGAGAAGATCTTCGGTCCTACCCGGGACTGGGAGTGCTACTGCGGCAAGTACAAGCGTGTGCGCTTCAAGGGCATCATCTGTGAGCGGTGCGGTGTCGAGGTCACCCGCGCCAAGGTGCGCCGTGAGCGGATGGGCCACATCGAACTGGCCGCGCCGGTCACCCACATCTGGTACTTCAAGGGTGTCCCCTCGCGCCTGGGCTACCTGCTGGACCTCGCGCCGAAGGACCTGGAGAAGGTCATCTACTTCGCCGCGTACATGATCACGTACGTGGACGAGGAGCGCCGTACGCGCGATCTGCCCTCGCTGGAGGCCCATGTCTCCGTCGAGCGCCAGCAGATCGAGAACCGCCGCGACGCCGACCTGGAGGCCCGCGCCAAGAAGCTCGAGACCGACCTGGCCGAGCTGGAGGCCGAGGGCGCCAAGGCCGATGTGCGCCGCAAGGTGCGCGAGGGCGCCGAGCGTGAGATGAAGCAGCTGCGCGACCGCGCGCAGCGCGAGATCGACCGGCTCGACGAGGTGTGGAACCGCTTCAAGAACCTCAAGGTCCAGGACCTCGAGGGCGACGAGCTGCTCTACCGCGAGCTGCGCGACCGCTTCGGCACCTACTTCGACGGCTCGATGGGCGCCGCCGCGCTGCAGAAGCGCCTGGAGTCCTTCGACCTGGAGGAGGAGGCCGAGCGCCTCCGCGAGATCATCCGCACCGGCAAGGGGCAGAAGAAGACCCGTGCGCTCAAGCGCCTCAAGGTCGTCTCCGCCTTCCTGCAGACCTCCAACAGCCCCAAGGGCATGGTGCTGGACTGCGTCCCGGTGATCCCGCCGGACCTGCGTCCGATGGTGCAGCTGGACGGTGGCCGCTTCGCGACCTCCGACCTGAACGACCTGTACCGCCGCGTCATCAACCGCAACAACCGCCTCAAGCGTCTCCTTGACCTCGGCGCCCCCGAGATCATCGTGAACAACGAGAAGCGGATGCTGCAGGAGGCCGTCGACGCGCTGTTCGACAACGGCCGCCGCGGCCGCCCGGTCACGGGCCCCGGCAACCGCCCGCTGAAGTCGCTGTCCGACATGCTCAAGGGCAAGCAGGGCCGCTTCCGTCAGAACCTCCTCGGCAAGCGAGTCGACTACTCGGCCCGTTCCGTGATCGTCGTCGGCCCGCAGCTCAAGCTGCACCAGTGCGGCCTGCCGAAGGCGATGGCGCTGGAGCTGTTCAAGCCGTTCGTGATGAAGCGCCTGGTCGACCTGAACCACGCGCAGAACATCAAGAGCGCCAAGCGCATGGTCGAGCGCGGCCGCACGGTCGTGTACGACGTGCTGGAAGAGGTCATCGCGGAGCACCCGGTTCTGCTGAACCGCGCGCCCACGCTGCACCGCCTCGGCATCCAGGCCTTCGAGCCGCAGCTGGTCGAGGGCAAGGCCATCCAGATCCACCCGCTGGTCTGCACCGCCTTCAACGCGGACTTCGACGGCGACCAGATGGCCGTGCACCTGCCGCTGTCCGCGGAGGCGCAGGCCGAGGCCCGCATCCTGATGCTGTCCTCGAACAACATCCTCAAGCCGGCCGACGGCCGTCCGGTGACCATGCCGACCCAGGACATGGTGCTGGGCCTGTACTTCCTCACCTCCGAGGAGGAAGAGCGCGAGGTCGTCGGCGAGGGCCGGTCGTTCAACTCGACCGCCGAGGCGATCATGGCCTTCGACGCCCGGGAGCTGTCGCTCCAGGCGAAGGTCGACATCCGCTTCCCGGTGGGCGCCATCCCGCCGCGCGGCTGGACGCCTCCGGCCGAGGAGCAGGGCGAGGACGCCATCACCGCTCCGTGGCAGCAGGGCGACAGCTTCCGGCTGCGCACCACCCTGGGCCGTGCGCTCTTCAACGAGCTGCTGCCCGAGGACTACCCGTTCGTCGACTACGCGGTCGGCAAGAAGCAGCTCTCCGAGATCGTCAACGACCTCGCCGAGCGCTACCCGAAGGTCATCGTGGCGGCGACGCTCGACAACCTGAAGGCGGCCGGCTTCTTCTGGGCGACCCGCTCCGGCGTCACCGTGGCCATCTCCGACGTCGTCGTCCCCGAGGCGAAGAAGGAGATCGTCGCCAAGTGGGAGGCCGCGGACGAGAAGATCCAGAAGCAGTACGAGCGCGGTCTGATCACCAAGGACGAGCGGACCCAGGAGCTCATCGGCATCTGGACCAACGCGACCAACGAGGTCGCCGAGGCCATGACCGTGAACTTCCCGAAGACCAACCCCATCTTCATGATGGTCAACTCGGGTGCTCGCGGAAACATGATGCAGATGCGTCAGATCGCCGGTATGCGTGGTCTGGTGTCCAACGCGAAGAACGAGACCATCCCGCGGCCCATCAAGGCGTCCTTCCGCGAGGGTCTGTCCGTGCTGGAGTACTTCATCTCGACCCACGGCGCCCGTAAGGGTCTCGCGGACACCGCTCTGCGTACCGCCGACTCGGGTTACCTGACCCGTCGTCTCGTCGACGTCTCCCAGGACGTGATCATTCGCGAGGAGGACTGCGGCACCGACCGCGGTCTGAAGCTGCGGATCGCCGACCGGGGCGCCGACGGCGCCCTGCGCAAGGCGGAGAACGTCGAGACGTCCGTGTACGCGCGCATGCTCGCCGAGGACGTCGTCGTCGACGGCAAGGTCATCGCGCCGGCCAATGTCGACCTGGGCGATGTGCTCATCGAGCAGCTCGTCGCCGCGGGCGTGGAGGAGGTCAAGACCCGCTCGGTCCTGACCTGCGAGTCCGCGGTCGGCACCTGTGCGTACTGCTACGGCCGTTCGCTGGCCACCGGCAAGCTGGTCGACATCGGTGAGGCGGTCGGCATCATCGCCGCCCAGTCCATCGGTGAGCCGGGCACCCAGCTGACGATGCGTACCTTCCACACCGGTGGTGTGGCCGGTGACGACATCACCCAGGGTCTGCCCCGTGTCGTCGAGCTCTTCGAGGCCCGTACCCCCAAGGGTGTGGCCCCGATCTCCGAAGCCGCGGGCCGGGTCCGCATCGAGGAGACCGAGAAGACCAAGAAGATCATCGTCACCCCGGACGACGGCAGCGACGAGACGGCGTTCCCGATCTCGAAGCGCGCCAAGGTCCTGGTGAGCGAGGGCGACCACGTCGAGGTGGGCCAGAAGCTCACCTTCGGTGCGACCAACCCGCACGACGTGCTGCGCATCCTCGGCCAGCGCGCGGTCCAGGTCCACCTGGTCGGCGAGGTCCAGAAGGTCTACAACTCGCAGGGTGTGTCGATCCACGACAAGCACATCGAGATCATCATCCGGCAGATGCTGCGCCGGGTGACGATCATCGAGTCCGGCGACGCCGAGCTGCTGCCGGGCGAGCTGGTGGAGCGGTCGAAGTTTGAGACCGAGAACCGCCGGGTCGTCACCGAGGGCGGGCACCCCGCCTCCGGCCGTCCGCAGCTGATGGGCATCACCAAGGCCTCGCTGGCCACCGAGTCGTGGCTGTCGGCGGCGTCCTTCCAGGAGACGACCAGGGTCCTGACCGACGCGGCGATCAACGCCAAGTCGGACTCCCTGATCGGCCTCAAGGAGAACGTCATCATCGGTAAGCTCATCCCGGCCGGTACGGGGCTGTCCCGCTACCGCAACATCCGGGTGGAGCCGACCGAGGAGGCGAAGGCCGCGATGTACTCGGCCGTCGGGTACGACGACATCGACTACTCGCCGTTCGGCACGGGCTCCGGCCAGGCCGTTCCGCTGGAGGACTACGACTACGGTCCGTACAACCAGTAAGGCGTACGTCTGAGCCAAGGGCGGGCATCCTGTGCGGGTGCCCGCCCTTTGGCGTTGCGGCGCCTGGAGTGCGGGGCTCCATCCCCTGACGAGGGGCTTCGCCCTGTACCCGGTAGCGCCGGGGCTTCGCCCCCGGCGCGGGGGTGCGGGGCGTCGGCGGGCGCCTCGTAACGCCGGGGCTCTGCGCTGTGCCTCGGAGTGCTGGGACTTCGCCCCCGGCTCGCGCAGCCGCGCGGCCGCGCGGTGAAGGCGTCCTTCGTGCGGGTGCCGGGGTGACACCCCCGGCCGCTGCCCGCGGGGGCTCCGCCCCTGGATGCCGGAGGCGGGCCGTCGTTCCGGCTCCTCCATCGCAGGTTCCCTCCGCTTCCCGGGAGGTGGCCTGCGGGCCGAGCGGGTGCAGGGGGATAGCCCGTGGCCGCTGCGCCGCGGGGCTCTGCCCCTGTGCCCGGGAGGCGGCTGCGCTTCGTGCGCGATGCGGTGTGGGCGGGTTCAAGGGCGTCGGCCCTTGGACGTCCTGCGCCCCGCTGCCGTCCGCTCGCGCCAGGCCGGGGCCATTCGTCCCCGTATCCACCCGCGGGCCGCCTACCCGCCGGGAGGGCTGCCCGCCCGAGACCTCCCGCGCGTGGGCATTTGTTTTGACCGAAGGGAATGCGGTAGGTACGCTCAGACCTTGTGCCTGGGGTGTGCCTTGGCTCGTCTGCGTGTCTACAGCCGCACGGCGAGCCTCGATCGGCCACCGCAATCCGCCACTTTCGCTGCCTTCGGCGGCGGCGGGCAGGATTCGACACACCCGACCGCGTGGGTCGGCGACGTTCCAGGTTAGTTTTACTACACGGCACACAGAAACCGGAGAAGTAGTGCCTACGATCCAGCAGCTGGTCCGGAAGGGCCGGCAGGACAAGGTCGAGAAGAACAAGACGCCCGCACTCGAGGGTTCCCCTCAGCGCCGCGGCGTCTGCACGCGTGTGTTCACGACCACCCCGAAGAAGCCGAACTCGGCCCTCCGTAAGGTCGCGCGTGTGCGTCTGACCTCCGGCATCGAGGTCACGGCCTACATTCCGGGTGAGGGACACAACCTGCAGGAGCACTCCATCGTGCTCGTGCGTGGTGGCCGTGTGAAGGACCTGCCGGGTGTTCGCTACAAGATCATCCGCGGTTCGCTTGACACCCAGGGTGTCAAGAACCGCAAGCAGGCCCGCAGCCGCTACGGCGCCAAGAAGGAGAAGTAAGAATGCCTCGTAAGGGCCCCGCCCCGAAGCGCCCGGTCATCATCGACCCGGTTTACGGTTCTCCTCTGGTGACCTCGCTGATCAACAAGATCCTGCTCAACGGCAAGCGGTCCACCGCTGAGCGCATCGTCTACGGCGCCATGGAAGGCCTCCGCGAGAAGACCGGCAACGACCCGGTCATCACGCTGAAGCGCGCCCTCGAGAACGTCAAGCCGGCGCTCGAGGTCAAGTCCCGCCGTGTCGGTGGCGCCACCTACCAGGTCCCGGTCGAGGTCAAGCCCGGCCGTGCCTCCACTCTCGCGCTGCGCTGGCTCGTGGGCTACTCCCGCGCCCGTCGTGAGAAGACCATGACCGAGCGCCTGATGAACGAGTTGCTGGACGCCTCGAACGGCCTCGGCGCCTCGGTCAAGAAGCGCGAGGACACGCACAAGATGGCCGAGTCCAACAAGGCCTTCGCGCACTACCGCTGGTAGTCGCACCCACATCGAGACCGAGAGAAGACTGAAGCCTTATGGCTACCACTTCGCTTGACCTGGGCAAGGTCCGCAACATCGGGATCATGGCCCACATCGACGCGGGCAAGACGACCACCACCGAGCGGATCCTGTTCTACACCGGTGTTTCTTACAAGATCGGTGAGGTTCACGACGGCGCTGCCACGATGGACTGGATGGAGCAGGAGCAGGAGCGCGGCATCACCATCACGTCCGCCGCGACGACCTGCCACTGGCCGCTCGAGGACGTCGACCACACCATCAACATCATCGACACCCCGGGTCACGTCGACTTCACCGTCGAGGTGGAGCGTTCGCTCCGCGTCCTCGACGGCGCCGTGACCGTGTTCGACGGTGTCGCCGGTGTGGAGCCGCAGTCCGAGACCGTCTGGCGTCAGGCGGACCGCTACGGCGTGCCGCGTATCTGCTTCGTCAACAAGCTCGACCGGACCGGCGCGGAGTTCCACCGCTGCGTCGACATGATCGTGGACCGCCTGGGCGCGACCCCGATCGTGATGCAGCTGCCGATCGGCGCCGAGGCGGACTTCAAGGGCGTCGTCGACCTCGTCCGCATGAAGGCTCTTGTGTGGTCCGCCGAGGCCACCAAGGGTGAGATGTACGACGTCGTCGACATCCCGGCCACGCACGCCGAGGCTGCCGAGGAGTACCGCGGCAAGCTCGTCGAGACCGTCGCCGAGAACGACGAAGAGATCATGGAGCTGTACCTGGAGGGCCAGGAGCCCACCGAGGAGCAGCTGTACGCCGCGATCCGTCGTATCACCATCGCCTCCGGCAAGGGCGGCGACACCACGGTCACCCCCGTGTTCTGCGGCACCGCGTTCAAGAACAAGGGCGTGCAGCCCCTGCTCGACGCGGTCGTGCGCTACCTCCCCTCCCCCCTGGACGTCGAGGCCATCGAGGGCCACGACGTGAAGGACCCGGAGAAGGCCGTCGCGCGCAAGCCGTCCGACGACGAGCCGCTGGCCGCTCTCGCCTTCAAGATCGCGAGCGACCCGCACCTCGGCAAGCTCACCTTCATCCGGGTCTACTCGGGTCGCCTGAACGCCGGCACCGCGGTGCTGAACAGCGTGAAGGGCAAGAAGGAGCGCATCGGCAAGATCTACCGCATGCACGCCAACAAGCGTGAGGAGATCGAGTCGGTGGGCGCGGGCGACATCGTCGCCGTCATGGGCCTGAAGCAGACCACCACCGGTGAGACGCTGGCCGATGACAAGAACCCGGTGATCCTGGAGTCCATGGACTTCCCGGCGCCGGTCATCCAGGTCGCCATCGAGCCCAAGTCCAAGGGTGACCAGGAGAAGCTGGGTGTCGCCATCCAGCGGCTCGCGGAGGAGGACCCCTCCTTCCAGGTTCACTCGGACGAGGAGACCGGCCAGACCATCATCGGTGGTATGGGCGAGCTTCACCTCGACGTGCTCGTCGACCGTATGAAGCGCGAGTTCAAGGTCGAGGCCAACGTCGGCAAGCCGCAGGTCGCGTACCGCGAGACGATCCGCAAGACCGTCGAGCGTGTGGACTACACCCACAAGAAGCAGACCGGCGGCACCGGCCAGTTCGCCAAGGTGCAGATCGCGATCGAGCCGATCGACGGCGGCGACGCCTCGTACGAGTTCGTGAACAAGGTCACCGGTGGCCGCATCCCCAAGGAGTACATCCCCTCGGTGGACGCGGGCGCTCAGGAGGCCATGCAGTTCGGCATCCTGGCGGGCTACGAGATGACGGGCGTGCGCGTCACGCTCATCGACGGCGCCTACCACGAGGTCGACTCCTCCGAGCTCGCCTTCAAGATCGCCGGTTCGCAGGCCTTCAAGGAGGCCGCGCGCAAGGCGTCCCCGGTTCTCCTCGAGCCGATGATGGCCGTCGAGGTCACCACGCCCGAGGACTACATGGGTGAAGTCATCGGTGACATCAACTCCCGCCGTGGCCAGATCCAGGCCATGGAGGAGCGTGCCGGCGCCCGCGTCGTGAAGGGCCTGGTGCCGCTGTCGGAGATGTTCGGCTACGTCGGCGACCTCCGCAGCAAGACCTCGGGTCGCGCAAGCTACTCGATGCAGTTCGACTCCTACGCCGAGGTTCCCCGGAACGTCGCCGAGGAGATCATCGCGAAGGCCAAGGGCGAGTAACTCACCCGAGTACACGCTTTAGGCTTATCACCGGCAGGCCTCAAGGGGGTGTTCCCTCCGTATCCCGGAGGGAACACCCCGGGCCCCGGCATCCCAGCAAAGATCACCTGGCGCCGATGAGTAAGGCGTACAGAACCACTCCACAGGAGGACCCCAGTGGCGAAGGCGAAGTTCGAGCGGACTAAGCCGCACGTCAACATCGGCACCATCGGTCACATTGACCACGGTAAGACGACCCTCACGGCCGCCATTACCAAGGTGCTGCACGACGCGTACCCGGACCTGAACGAGGCCTCGGCCTTCGACCAGATCGACAAGGCTCCTGAGGAGCGCCAGCGCGGTATCACCATCTCCATCGCGCACGTCGAGTACCAGACCGAGTCGCGTCACTACGCCCACGTCGACTGCCCCGGTCACGCGGACTACATCAAGAACATGATCACCGGTGCTGCCCAGATGGACGGCGCCATCCTCGTGGTCGCCGCCACCGACGGCCCGATGCCGCAGACCAAGGAGCACGTGCTCCTGGCCCGCCAGGTCGGCGTGCCGTACATCGTCGTCGCCCTGAACAAGGCCGACATGGTGGACGACGAGGAGATCCTGGAGCTCGTCGAGCTCGAGGTGCGTGAGCTCCTCTCCGAGTACGAGTTCCCGGGCGACGACGTTCCGGTCGTCAAGGTCTCCGCTCTGAAGGCCCTTGAGGGCGACAAGGAGTGGGGCGAGTCCGTCCTCAACCTGATGAAGGCCGTCGACGAGGCCATCCCGTCCCCGGAGCGCGACACCGACAAGCCGTTCCTGATGCCGATCGAGGACGTCTTCACGATCACCGGTCGCGGTACGGTCGTCACCGGCCGTATCGAGCGTGGTGTCCTGAACGTCAACGAGACGGTCGACATCATCGGCATCAAGCCGGAGAAGACCACCACCACGGTCACCGGCATCGAGATGTTCCGCAAGCTGCTGGACGAGGGCCGGGCCGGTGAGAACGTCGGTCTGCTCCTCCGCGGCATCAAGCGCGAGGACGTCGAGCGCGGCCAGGTCATCATCAAGCCGGGCTCGGTCACCCCGCACACCGAGTTCGAGGCCCAGGCCTACATCCTGTCGAAGGACGAGGGTGGCCGCCACACCCCGTTCTTCAACAACTACCGCCCGCAGTTCTACTTCCGTACCACGGACGTGACCGGCGTGGTGACCCTCCCCGAGGGCACCGAGATGGTCATGCCGGGCGACAACACCTCCATGTCCGTCCAGCTGATCCAGCCGGTCGCCATGGAGGAGGGCCTGAAGTTCGCCATCCGCGAGGGTGGCCGGACCGTCGGCGCCGGCCAGGTCACCAAGATCGTCAAGTGAATCTCTTGACTGTCTTCAGGGCCTGAAGCCTTCTCGGAGGGCCCCGCACCGCGAGGTGCGGGGCCCTTCTTGCGTGCCCAGCCGGTGCCCAGTCCGTGTCCTGCGCGTGGTCAGCCTGCGGTGTCCGCCGCAGGGGACCAGGTCCAGGGGTGCGCGTCCGGCCCCATGCCGACGACCCTCGGCCCGGCATGCCCCAGGTGCAGCGCAGCTCCGTCCAGCGCGACCGGGCCCGCGGCACGGGTGATCGTCGCGCCGCCCGTGTGGAGCTGGAGCCGGCCGTCCAGGGCACGGCCCAGCAGGACCGGGTGGCCGGCGTGCCCGGGGGCGGCGGTGACCGGCCCGTACCCGTCGAAGCGGACGCCGGACGCCTCCCCGCCGTCCACCCGCACCGCCGTCAGACGGGGAGAGGCGGAGCCGCGCCCGTCGTCCGGGGACTTCGGCCGCCGGGGCCGCTCGGAGCGGAAGTACAGCCGTATGCCGCCGTCGAGGGCGGGCAGCGCGGCGGGGACGTCGACGGGGGCGGGCAGGTGCCGGCTTGTCTGGAGCGTCAGGGCCTGCCCGGGCGCAGTCTGCGACCAGTGCCGTACGCTCTCCCGGCCCGCCGCGAAGAGATGGATGCGCCCCGCGCCGTCCACGGCCGTCGACATCCCGTCCTGGACGCCGCCGCCGTCGGGGAGTGCCTGCCAGCCGCTCCAGGAGCCGTCCGCCTCCCGCACCCGGGTGCTCACCCCCTTGTCGGCGTTGCGTACGAAGAGATGGACGCGGCCGTCGGGGGCCGTCACCGCGGTCGGCACGCCGATGCGGCGTCCGCGGTCGTCGCCGTGCTCCGGATTGCCGAGGCCCCGCCAGGCGAGGAACGGCCCTCCGGGGGAGCGCTGTTCCAGCAGCACGATCTCGCGCCGGTTGGGCCCGCTGTGCCCGTTGACCGCGGCGAAGCGCAGTCCGAAGAGCAGCTGTCGGCCGTCCGCGAGCGTCGCGGAGCCGAGGACGGGGGCGAGCGGTCCACCGCCCAGATCCCGGGGTGCGCCCCACCGGCCGCCGCCGGGGTCGCGTTCGCGCCACCGTACGGCGCGCAGGCCCAGCACCCCGTACGCCGAGAGCCGCCCGTCCGGGTCTGCCGCGACGCGTATCCGCGGTCCCGGATGGCGGTGGCGGGTGGAGCGCACCCAGCCCTTCCAGTTCGTCAGCGGCCGGTCGCCGCCGACGTTGTAGTCGCCGCAGCCGCTTGCGTTCCCGCACTCCCAGTCGGGCGAGCCGCCGTACGGCACCAGGTGCGACGCCTTCTCCTTCAGCACGCTGTCCGGCAGGTTCTTCGGCCAGTGCCGGTTGTAGTAGCCGCGGAACGCGGTCGCGACAAAGGCCGGCACCTCGCCGCCGTCCCGTGTCTCCTCCGCCACCCAGCGCACCATCGCCGCCCAGCTGAAGCAGGCGGCGGCGGTGTGGTCGCCGTGGTCGGAGTAGCCGCGCTGTTCGCTGTCCCTCTTACGGGTGGTCTCATCGCTGAGCTGGATGTCCGGGTCGGGGTCCAGCGTCTGGATCACGGTCGGCCGGTAGCGCGCCATCAGCCCGACGAGTACGTCGATGAGCCCGCCGTAGTCGTAGGTCTCCGCCCTGCGCAGCGGAGATCCGGCGGCCACGAAGGTGCTCAGCCCGGCCGAGTGCTCGTTCCACAGGGCGGGCAGCGCCATATGGCGGCGCAGCGTGTGCATGGACAGATTGAGGAACACCAGCTCGACTCGGCGGGGGCCGCTGACCAGCGTGTTGGTCTCGGCTCGACGGCCGCCGCGCAGGGAGGCCACGTCCTTGGCCCAGTCGGTGAACCGGTCGAGGCCGAGAAGCTCCGCGTAGGCCTGGCGCAGACCCTGGTGCCGGGCGGAGGAGTACGCCGCCCGGTCGGCCGGCACATCGTCGCGGCCGGGTATGCGGTTCTTGCCGTTGTGCTCGCCTGCGGTGACATAGACGCAGACGAGGGGGACTCCGGCGTCGAGCATCTGCCGGGTGTCCGGGTTCATGAAGTACAGATCGTCGTCCGGGTGGGCCAGGATCTGCATCAGCTGCGCCCGCCGGGCGTCGGCAACCGGCATCCCGGGCGCCGGGTCCGCGGCCGGTCCGGTCCGCCGCGGCCGCGGTACGGAACACCCTGTCGCGGCTGCGGCGACGGCGGCTGCCCCCGCGATGAAGGCCCGCCGCCGCGGGTGGGTCGACGTGCGTCCGGTCGACGTGCGCCCGCTCGGCATGCGCCCGGCGGCAGGGGTGTGGGCAGCTCTGTCGTTCACCTGTCGTGTGCTCCGTCCGCTTCCCCCGCAGCGGACGGGCGTGCCGCCCCCGGCTGCGCTGCTCTGCTCTCCCCATGACGCGGAACGGGCTGGTCGGCGCAGCGTTCCGCGATCACCTAGACGGGGATCAAGGGCCTAGGGTTGCCCCGGACCAAGCAGGTCTGGTGGAGTGCGGCCCGGTTGGGCAGCGACTGGAAAGGGTGCGGGCTGTATCGATACGCAGCTCCGCCGCGTAGGCCCGACCGGTCACCACGTGCCTGCACACGAGGTGCCTGCACAGGACGCGCCCGCGCACGACGTGCCTGCACAGGACGTGCCTGCACAGGACGCGCCCGCGCACGCTGGACGGCCTGCCGATCGCCTCGCTTCCCCGCGGAGCGCCAAGGCGTCCGGCTTCATCGCAGCGAGGGGACCTCGCCGCCCGCGGCCCAGGTGAGCGTCGTGCCGGTCAGGCCCCTGAGCCAGGGCGCGGCGAGCCGGGTCAGCCTGCCCTCGTCCGGGGGAGCCGCGCCGAGGCCGATCGCATAGCGGCGTGCGGCGCCGGTCACGGCGAAGGGGCGGGGCCAGGCGTGGGCGTCGGCCACGCCCGCGTCCTCCAGAGCGGTCAGCAGGGCGCGAAGACGGCCGCGGACACGGCCCTCTTCCGGGCCGACGGGGACCGTCAGGACCGCCCACGCCGCGTGGCGGCGGTGCAGCGGGGGAGGAGAGAGCAGCTCGGGGCGAGGGTCGGAGCCGTCGGCGAGCGCCGTGTCCACCAGTTCCCATGCGCGGTAGAGCTCCTGGCCCAGCAGATCCCGCATGGCCGGGGTGAGTTGGTCCGTGCAGGAACGCACGGGGGCCGTCGGGGTTGTCGCCGGGGGCTCCCGCCAGTCCCAGACCGCCCAGGCGGCGAAGAAGTCACGCAGGAGTTCGAGGGCCGGACGGTCCCCGGACCCGCTCACCGTGTGTGCCGCCAGCAGCGACCACGCCAGGCCCGGCACGCCGCCGAAGGGTGCCGTGTCCAGACCGCGGGCGCGCGCCCAGGCCTTCACCTCGCGCGCCAGCCGCGCGAAAGCGTGCCGGTGCGGCCCGGCCAGCGCGGGCACGGCGTCCGCGTCGCTCACCGCACTCAGCGCCACCGCCGCCGCCTCGCCCAGCTCCGCACGCCGGGGCACCGCCTCTCGCGGAGGCAGCGCACCCGTCGCGACGACCGCCAGATCCACACCGAGGCCGTCCACTCGCAGCCGCAGACCGGGGACGCGTGCGCCGACAACCTCGCGGATGTCGGCCGCTTCCGGCAGCGCGGCCGACAGCCGGGCCCGTACGGCGTCGATCGGGACATCGCCCGGCAGCGCGGCCACCAGGTCCAGGTCGGCGTCCGGCAGCGCGCAGCCCATCCGGCGGGAGCCCACCACATGGACGCAGCCCTCCGGCAGAGCGTCGCCGATCCGCCGGGCGGTGTCGGCGGCGTGCGGGAACGGCCCGGCGGAGAGCGGACCGGAAGGGGGCGGCCCGGCGGAGGTCCCGGCACGGGGCGGCCCGACGGAGGCCCCGGCGGAGGGCGGCCCAGCAGGGGGCGTCGCCGCCTCCCGCTCCCACACGGCCTCTCCCGTGCCCAGCCGCACCCTGGCCCGTACCTCCATCGGCTCCGCGCCCCGCCGCGACAGCAGCACCACCTCGCCGACCCGGGCGGTCATCCGCTCCAGCCGGGAGGCGCACTCCCCGATCAGAGCATGCGGCTCGCGCGTGCGGCCCAGACTCAGATGCGGGGTGAAGCCCCTGCGGTGACCCCGGCAGCGCGGGAAGCGCTGCTCCAGCGCCCGGCGCAGAGCCGCCCACGGCTCCTCGCCCGCGGCGGCCGGGTCCAGCCAGACCGTGGCATGGTCGCGATGGCCAAAGCTGTGGACCCCGTCCAGGACGCAGTCGAAGGGATCGACGGCGGAGGCGGCCGCGGCGAGCAGCGGGACCGCGGCCTCGAAATCCGCCTCCGGAACAAAGCCGAACAGCAGGTTCACATGGGGCGGCCACCGCCCTATCTGCGGGTCGTGGTCCCGGCGGACCGCCTGGACCGGCGGCCACAGCTCGTCCGGCGGCAGCCACGCCACCGCCGTCCTGGCCGTAGGCCGTACGTCGAGAACGCCTGCGGGGCCCTGGCCGTCCAGGCTCAGATCCGCCTCGACGCCGTAGTGGTCGGAGACGAAGAGACCGGACGCGGACGGGCGGTCTCCCAGCAGCGCCGCCCCGTCCACCCGGATCTCCCCGCCCGCGCGCACCAGCACCCGGTCCAGCCGGGAGGCCCGGCCCGACAGCGACGAGACGGCGGCCAGCGGATTGGCCGCCGGGTCGAACGTCGGCGTCCGGTCGTCCTGGCCGTGCACCTCGCTCCAGGCGTCCCGCATGCCGAGCGTCGTCTCCACGACGTCCCCGCCGTCGTTGAAGTCGCCCAGCACCACCAGATCACCCTCGACGCCCGCCAACCCCTCGGCGAGCCGCACCAGCTCCGCCTCCCGGCGCGCCGCGCCGTCCTCGGAGTGGTCGCTGGTCAGATGGGTGGCGGCGACGACCAGCGGACCGGCGGCAGTCTCCACCGCCAGGGCCGCCACCGCCTTGTGCCGGCCCAGCACATGCAGCCCCGCCTCCCGGACCGGCAGCCGGCTGAGCAGCAGCAGCCCGCAGTCGTCCACCTCGCGGCCGTACGGGTCCGCGCCCAGCGTGTACGCCTCGCGCACCCAGCTCTCCCGCAGCAGCATCGCGAGCAGCTCGTCCTCGACCTCCTGGAGGGCGATGACGTCCGCGTCGGCGTCGCGCAGCGCTGCCAGCAGCAGCGGCCGTCGCCGTGCGGTGTCGATGCGGTCGGCGTCATACCGGTCCCACAGGGTGTTCCAGGTCAGGACGCGCAGCCCCGCGGTCGCCGGTGTGCCGTGCGGGGTCTCGGCGGGCGCCCAGGCGTCGCCGTCCCAGGCGTGGGGGGAGCGCGCCGCGAAGAAGGGGGACCGCAGCCGCCGGGGGTCGTGCACCCGTCCCGCGTCCGTGGCGTCGATCCGGTCCACTCCCGACGGGCGGTCCCACACCAGCTCGCCGTCCGCCTCGAAGAACAGCACCCGGTGCCAGGGGATGTCCCCGCCCGGTGTGAACGCGGTCAGCGGGATCCGCTTCGGCGGGGCGCTGCGCTGGGCGACGCCGATGACGAAGCGGGCCGGGTCGAAACGCGCGTCCCAGCGGACCCGGTGGTAGATCTCCTCGCTGGTACGCATCTACGCCTCCTCCTCCATGGTCCCGCCCGCCCCGATGTACCAGGTGCGGTGCGCCTGGCCCGGGTACGGCGGGACGAACCGGCGCAGCTGGCTCTCCAGGACTCCGGGCGGCACCGGGTGCTCCCGCACGGCGTTGCGCCGGATCAGTTCGCCCTCGTCGACCAGGGCGACCGCGTGGGTGATCAGGGCGTCGCGCCGTCGGGCGACCGCGTGCACCAGGGAGCGCTGGTGCGGGTTGAGCGAGGTGGCGTCCCACACCACGGTGCCGCCGCCGCGCGCCAGAGCCGCGTCGAGCCGGCCGAGGCCCTCGCGCAGGACCGCGCTGTTCTCTGACTGGTCGCTGCGCGAGCCCCGTGCCTCGCGCAGTTCGTCGAGCGAGACATACGCATCGACCCCGGTCAGGTCCCGGGCGAAGCTGCTCTTGCCGCTGCCCGCGGGGCCGGCCAGCTGGATCAGCCGGGGGAAGTCCCCGTCCCGCCAGCGGTAAGTGGCCGCGGTCGCCTCCTCGACGGAGCGGATGCGGCCCTCGGCGTGCGCCTGGCGCGCCTCCGCCAGGCAGCGGGCGGCCGCGGCCGGATCCGGAAGATCCGCGAAGGTCTGGCGCAGCCCGTGGAGCGGACCCGCTTCCTCCGCGTGCAGTGCGGACCACTCCACCTGCTCCCGCGCCTCGCCGTCGTCCGCGACCGCCGCGGCCACGGCGTGCAGGACGCCGAGGTCCACCGCCCAGGACATCCGTACGAGCCCTGCCCTGCGCTCCTCGTCCGGGTAGGGGCGGTGCAGCGCGGAGTGCAGTCCGACCAGGTCCGCGATGTGCCGCGCGAGCGGCAGGCCCAGCGCTCCTGCGAGGCGGCCGGCCAGTGTGCCGCGACGGCTCCTGTGCAGCAGCGCGGCCAGGACGCCCGCGAGCCGGGTGTCCCCCGTGCTGGCGAGACGTCCCGCGACCTCGTGCGCGGCTTCCGCGTCGACCTCGTCCACATCGAGCGCGGCGGACAGCCCGGCCGCATCGGGCGCGGCCCCCGACCGCACCGCCCACAGCGCCGCCTTCGGCCCCAGCCCGTTGGGCACGACCTGCGCGTGCATCCAGTGCGCATCGGTCTGCACATGCCCGGGCCGCACCCATTTGGCGACCCGCCGCCGGAACTCCTCCGCGGCGAAGCCCTCCACCGTCCGTACGACATAGCCCTCCTGCCGCCCGGTGTCGACGGCCAGCCGCCGCAGCGCCCGCTCGGCCCGTGCGTCGAAGGTCCCCCGCCACAGGACGGGGGCCGTGGGCACCCCGAGTCCGCGCAGGAAGTCCACGGTGCGGTCCCAGTCCAGGCACCGGCCGTCGGCGTCCCACACCGAGAAGCCGTAGAAGTAGCCGTCCAGCGCCTCGTACGCGAGCGAGTGACGGGCGTACATGTTCTCGCCGCAGATCCGCCATCCGGCGGGAACGCCGTGCCCGATCCGGCCCTGCAGCGCCTTCACCCAGGTCCGCGACGGATGGTGCGCGGAGTCCACCGAACGGGCGTGCAGCCCGTCCGCGTACAGCGTGGTGTTCTCCCCGTCGAGCTTCTCGGTGACCACGACCTCCCGGCCGGCGAGACCGCCGAGATCACCTGCCCGTACGTCGTCCGAAGCCGCCCCCGGCGACCACGGCAGATGCGGAGTACGCGGATACGACGTCCGCATGGCCGACTCCCCCCCCGTTGTGCAACGGCACGCCAATGTAGGGGCGGGGCGAGGGGCCCGGCCACCGAAATATCCCGTGCGTGCACACACCCGGGCAGACCCGGTTCGCCGTCACCCGAATGAATGGACTGCCCCAACCGGGCTGTGTATGAGAGGGGTTGGCGGTCGTATGGTCGCCGCTGCGGCCATGTTTCCAGGCGACCGCCTAGCATGAGGGGCACGACTCCGGCCCGACGGCACCGATGGGGAGCGCGCGCCATGACCATCGCCCCGAATGACGCGACGAACGACTCCTCGATGTACCAGAGGATGCTGGAGGTCGTTCAGTCGATGGACGACACCCTTCCCGGGAAGTTCGAGATCACGAAGGAAGGAATCGTCCACGACATGATGGCGCCGACCGGCCCGCATGAACTCACCACGCTGCGCATCCGCAAGCGCCTGGAGAAAGCAATGCCGGAGGAGCTCGCCGCGCATACCGGGACCCCTGATGTCGAGAACAAGCCCGAAGGCATCATGCGCCACCCCGACATCATGGTGATCGCCGAGTCCGACATGGAGATCCAGGGCTCGTTCGACCCCCGCACCCTCATCGCCGCCGTCGAGGTCGTTTCCCGCTCCAACCCGGACAACGACTGGGTCAGCAAGATGCGGGACTATCCGCTTCTCGGCATCCCCATCTATGTGATCTTCGACCCCCGTACCGGCTCCGGCGCGGTTCTCTCCGACATCCACCCCACGCCGAGCGGTCCCCGCTACGCCACGCGCAAGGACTTCCAGTACGGCGAGGACGTCACCATCGCCGACTGGACCATCCCGACGGACAACCTGCCGCGCTATCCGTAGCTGCCCCTGCGGTCAGGAGGTCCATCGGTTCCGAGCGGCCGTCTCCGACGGAGCGGCGGCGCATGCGGGTGCCCAGTCTGGGTGACCGGACCGGGCACCCGACAGAGGTTCCTACTCCTCGAAGATCTCTTCGGCGGAGGTGGCGGTGACGGCGCGGATGAGCCAGCGGCTCAGCATCTCGGGATCGGCACACCCGGTGATGCGCTCGCGGATCTGATCTGATGCGGTGAGACCGCGCTGCTCCAAGACGAGCAGGACGTCTTCAGCGGCCCGCTTGACTTCGCCTTGTTCTCGGCCTTCGTCGCGGAGTTCTTCTGAGAGGGGGGACTTGTAGAAGGAGAGGTCCACGGCCACCAGGTTCCTCCAGATCTCGGCGGCTGGGCGGTCGCCCAGGCCCTGTGCGGTGAATTCGACGACGGGATTGACGATGTCTTCGGGCTCGCCCCGCAGCGCGTTGGACAGCGCCCTCAGGATCGCATCGACCGACGGATTGGCTGCGTGTGTTCACCCGGTGGACTGGTGTGCGAGGTCAAGCTCGGCCCACACCGTCTTGCGTGGCACCGGTCCGTCCGTCACGCCCCATCGGTCGGCGAGTGTGTCGACGATGAGCAGCCCGCGTCCCGACTCCTCGTCGGGTGCTGGTGCCTGCCGCTGGGTTTCCGGCAGCCGCTCGGTGCGGGTGTCGGTTGCCTCGATCCGCAGGATGCGGTCGTCGTCCGCGAGGTGGAGGGTGATCAGGAAGTCCCGCCCCGGCACTCTGCCGTGCACCGCCGCGTTTGCCGCGAGCTCGCCCACGAGCTGGGTGACGGTTTCGGCCACCTCGCGAGGCGCGTCCCAGGTGCGCAGCCACATCGCGGCGAGCTCGCGCGAGAGTCGCGCGGAGTAGCGGGTGGGGGCGAGCTGGATCGCGAAATCGCTTTCCGGTGCCGTGAATTGAGCGGTTCCGTGCGTCATTTCACTGATCCTGGCCGGGGTCGCCATCCGACTTCCAGTGATCGCAGCGTTGCGTACAGTCACTGTCCGGGCCTTGTCCAGTGGTGTCCGGACTGTCCGGAGGGGGTGCGGACAGGGAGGTGAGCACAGGTGGCGTTAGGTCGGAGGTGGCATGGTGGCGACGGAAGTCGGCAGCTCGGAACAGCCCACGACTGAGGTGGACGAGCCGGGCTGGGAGGTGGACCCGGCCGATGAGCCGGGCGCGGCGGTCGTGGCAACTGTGGGCCGCCAGCTCAAGCTGCACCGCGAGGCGGCGGGCCTGCGCGCGGCGGAGTTCGGGAGCGCGATCGGGTACGGCGAGGATCTGGTCTACAAGGTGGAGTCGGGCCGCCGGATCCCCAGGCCGGAGTATCTGGACAGGGCGGACCAGGTCCTGAAGGCGGGCGGACTGATCGCCGCGATGAAGAAGGACGTGGAGGAGGTCCGCTACCCGAAGAAGGTCCGGGAGCTGGCGAAGCTGGAAGCCCGGGCGGTGGAGCTGCTCTCGTACGGCAACCACAACCTGCACGGTCTGTTGCAGACCGAGGAGCACGCGCGGGCGCTGCTGGGGACGCGGCGGCCTTCGCTCACTCCCGATGTGCTGGAACGGGCGTTGGATGCCCGAATGGCCCGACAGGCCATCTTCAATCGAACGCCCCCGCCGGACCTCAGCTTTGTCCTGGAAGAGGTGACCCTGCGCCGCCCCATCGGGGGCAGAATGGTGCAGCGTCGACAGCTCGAACGCTTGTTGGAGGTTGGGCGGCTGTCGAGCGTAGACATCCAGATCATGCCGACCGCCCGCTGGGAGCACCCTGGAACGGGCGGCAGGATCCAGATCCTCAAGTTCGGTGACGGTTCGGCGGTCGGCCGTGCCGACGAGGAGTTCGGGGGTCGGCCCGTATCGAGGCCGCAGCAGGTCAGGGTGCTTGAGCTGCCCTATGGGATCATCCGGGCGCAGGCTCTCGCGCCACGAGAGTCGATGGCCTTCATCGAGCAAGTGCTGGGAGAAGCATGATTCGCAAGACCTCTGCCGGTGAATCGGATGCACTTGTCTGGTTCAAGAGCAGCTACAGCGACAGCAGCAACCCGAACGACTGCGTTGAGGTCGCCACCACCCCCCGCACCATCCACGTCCGCGACTCCAAAGACATAGGCGGCCCCCGTCTGGCGGTCACGCCCCTCGCCTGGGCCGGCTTCGTGCGGTACGCCTCCGGGCGCTGAGCGCGGTCACCGGTTCGGCGTGCGCCCGGTCCCGTCGCCGTCGACCCTGGACACAGGGGGTCCTCGCACGGACCGGACGGGAAGGTGAACGTCGCCATGAAGACGCCCCCTGTCGTCTCACCGCAGGAGTGGGAGGCCGCCCGCCAGCGGCTCCTGGCCGAAGAGAAGGCGCTGACCCGCGCCCGGGACGCGCTCGCCGCCAAGCGGCGGCGGATGCCGTGGCAGGCGGTGGAGAAGGAGTATGCGTTCGAGGGGCCCGAAGGCAGGGTCGGCCTGCTCGACCTGTTCCACGGGCGCCGGCAGCTGATCGTCTACCGCGCCTTTCATGAGCCGGGCGTCTCCGGCTGGCCCGACCACGCGTGCGTGGGCTGCTCCATGCTCGCCGACCATGTCGGCCACCTCTCGCATCTGAACGCCCGCGACACCACGCTCGTCTTCGCCTCGCGCGCCCCGCAGCCGGACATCGAGCGGGTGAAGGCGCGGATGGGCTGGACGATGCCCTGGTACACGATCATCGACGACTTCGACGCCGACTTCGGCGTGGACGAGTGGCACGGCACGAACGCGTTCATCCGCGAGGGCGACGCCGTGTTCCGCACCTACTTCATCAACGTCCGCGGTGACGAGGCGCTGGGGAGCACCTGGAGCTATCTCGACATGACCGCGCTGGGGCGGCAGGAGACATGGGAGGACTCTCCCGAGGGCTATCCGCAGACTCCGCCGTACGAGTGGTGGAACTGGCACGACGAGTACGGCAAGGGCGGCGAGGCGTAGCCGCAGCCGGGGCGGTCGGTCACACTCGGTGACAGGTCGAGAAGCGGGGCGCGCTGCCCCGCGCGTCCGGTTTGATCAGTCCCGGCCGCGGGGTACGATCCTCGGCTCGATTGGCCGCCGCCCCGCCCCGTATGGCAGACTGTCCGGGTTGCTCGGTTGAGTGCCGATGCTGCGCGCCTCCCGCCGGGAGGACCGGAAGCGAGTCCCACAGTACTCGTCGCCCTATCTGCCACACGGCTTGGACGCCGCACGGCAGCGCTGGGGCGGACGTACGGGAATCTTCCGGGAAGCGTCAGCGGGGTGCCGGCCAGGCGCCCGGTGGGTGTCTTGCCCCCGGTTCCGCGGTTCCAGGCGGGCCCGCACCCCCTTCGATGGGAAATCCTTCGGGAGATCTTCACAGAGGGGCTGCGACACGCCCGACCGCGTGGGTCGGAGCAGGACAAGGAAACCCACGGGTTCCAGAGCGTTTCGAGAGACAGGACTACGAAGTAGCCATGGCGGGACAGAAGATCCGCATCCGGCTCAAGGCCTACGACCACGAGGTCATCGACTCCTCGGCGAAGAAGATCGTCGAGACGGTGACCCGCACTGGTGCGTCGGTCGCGGGCCCGGTGCCGCTGCCCACTGAGAAGAACGTGTACTGCGTCATCAAGTCGCCGCACAAGTACAAGGACTCGCGCGAGCACTTCGAGATGCGCACGCACAAGCGCCTGATCGACATCCTCGACCCGACGCCCAAGACCGTTGACTCGCTGATGCGCCTGGACCTTCCGGCCGGCGTTGACATCGAGATCAAGCTCTGAGAGGCGCGGAAGAGATGGCTAAGCAGATCAAGGGCGTCCTGGGCGAGAAGCTCGGCATGACCCAGGTCTGGGACGAGAACAACCGTGTCGTCCCGGTGACCGTCGTCAAGGCCGGGCCCTGCGTCGTTACCCAGGTCCGTACGAATGACACCGACGGCTACGAGTCGGTCCAGATCGCCTTCGGCGAGATCGACCCGCGCAAGGTGAACAAGCCCCTCAAGGGTCACTTCGCCAAGGCCGACGTCACCCCCCGTCGTCACCTCGTCGAGATCCGTACCGCTGACGCCAGCGAGTACACCCTCGGCCAGGAGATCACCGCCGAGGCCTTCGAGGCCGGCGTCAAGGTGGACGTGACCGGCAAGAGCAAGGGCAAGGGCTTCGCCGGTGTCATGAAGCGCCACAACTTCGGTGGCCTCGGCGCCGGACACGGCACGCAGCGCAAGCACCGCTCTCCCGGTTCCATCGGTGGCTGCGCCACCCCGGGCCGTGTGTTCAAGGGCCTCCGCATGGCTGGCCGCATGGGCAATGAGCGGGTCACCACCCAGAACCTGACCGTTCACGCCGTTGACGCGGAGAAGGGGCTGCTCCTGATCAAGGGCGCGGTTCCTGGTCCGAACGGCGGCCTCGTCCTGGTCCGTACCGCGGCCAAGGGGGCCTGAGGTAACCGATGAGCACCATTGACATCCTTTCGCCGGCAGGCGACAAGGCCGGGACCGTCGAGCTCCCCGCGGAGATCTTCGACGCCAAGGTCAGCATTCCGCTGATCCACCAGGTCGTTGTCGCGCAGCTGGCCGCTGCCCGCCAGGGCACGCACAAGACCAAGACCCGCGGCGAGGTCCGTGGCGGTGGCAAGAAGCCGTACCGCCAGAAGGGCACCGGCCGCGCCCGCCAGGGTTCGACCCGTGCGCCGCAGTTCGCCGGCGGTGGCGTCGTCCACGGCCCCGTGCCGCGTGACTACTCGCAGCGGACCCCGAAGAAGATGAAGGCCGCCGCCCTGCGTGGCGCCCTCACCGACCGGGCCCGCAACGCTCGCATCCACGTCGTCTCCGGCGTGATCGAGGGCGAGGTCTCCACCAAGGCCGCGAAGACGCTGTTCGGCAAGATCTCGGAGCGCAAGAACCTGCTCCTGGTCGCCGAGCGCTCGGACGAGGCCGCCTGGCTGTCCGCTCGCAACCTGCCCCAGGTGCACATCCTGGAGCCGGGCCAGCTGAACACGTACGACGTGCTCGTCTCCGACGACGTGGTCTTCACCCAGGCCGCCTTCGAGTCCTTCGTGTCTGGTCCCAAGACCGTTGAGACCGAAGGGAGCGAGGCCTGATGTCTGAGGCCACGATCACCAGCAAGACCTTCTCGGACCCGCGTGACATCCTGGTCAAGCCGGTCGTCTCCGAGAAGAGCTACGCGCTGCTGGACGAGAACAAGTACACGTTCGTCGTCGACCCGCGTGCCAACAAGACCCAGATCAAGCAGGCCGTCGAGGCGGTCTTCTCGGTCAAGGTCACCGGGGTCAACACGATCAACCGCCAGGGCAAGCGCAAGCGCACCCGCACCGGTTACGGCAAGCGCGCCAACACCAAGCGCGCCATCGTGACCCTCGCCGAGGGCGACCGTATCGACATCTTCGGCGGTCCGACCGCCTAAGGGGCGGTCTGGATCGTCCGAATATCGGACGAGGACTGAGAAATGGGTATCCGCAAGTACAAGCCGACGACTCCTGGCCGTCGTGGCGCCAGCGTCGCCGACTTCGTCGAGATCACGCGGTCCACGCCGGAGAAGTCGCTGGTCCGCCCGCTGCACAGCAAGGGCGGCCGTAACAACACCGGTCGTGTGACCGTCCGTCACCAGGGCGGTGGCCACAAGCGCGCCTACCGCGTGATCGACTTCCGTCGTCACGACAAGGACGGCGTGCCGGCCAAGGTCGCTCACATCGAGTACGACCCCAACCGCACCGCCCGCATCGCGCTGCTGCACTACGCCGACGGCGAGAAGCGCTACATCATCGCGCCGCGCGGCCTGAGCCAGGGCGACCGCATCGAGAACGGCCCGGGCGCCGACATCAAGCCGGGCAACAACCTGGCGCTGCGCAACATCCCGGTCGGTACGACCATCCACGCCATCGAGCTGCGGCCCGGCGGCGGCGCGAAGTTCGCCCGCTCGGCCGGCGCCTCCGTGCAGCTGCTGGCGAAGGAGGGCTCCATGGCCCACCTGCGCATGCCGTCCGGCGAGATCCGCCTGGTCGACGTCCGCTGCCGCGCCACCATCGGCGAGGTCGGCAACGCCGAGCAGTCGAACATCAACTGGGGCAAGGCAGGCCGCAAGCGCTGGCTGGGCGTCCGCCCGACCGTCCGCGGTGTCGCCATGAACCCGGTCGACCACCCGCACGGTGGTGGTGAGGGCAAGACCTCCGGTGGTCGCCACCCGGTCAGCCCGTGGGGTCAGAAGGAGGGTCGTACTCGTTCTCCCAAGAAGGCGAGCAACAAGTACATCGTCCGCCGCCGCAAGACGAACAAGAAGCGCTAGGAGCGGGTTTAGATGCCGCGCAGTCTCAAGAAGGGGCCCTTCGTCGACGACCACCTGATCAAGAAGGTGGATGTCCAGAACGAAGCCGGCACCAAGAACGTCATCAAGACCTGGTCCCGTCGCTCGATGATCGTCCCGGCCATGCTGGGCCACACGATCGCGGTGCACAACGGCAAGACCCACGTCCCGGTGTTCGTCACCGAGTCGATGGTCGGCCACAAGCTCGGCGAGTTTGCGCCGACCCGCACCTTCCGAGGCCACGTCAAGGAAGACCGGAAGTCGAAGCGCCGCTAAGTGCGGGGTGAAACCGACTATGACGAACGTGTCAGACACTGAAGGGACAACCATGGAAGCCAGGGCCCAGGCGCGGTACATCCGCGTCACGCCCATGAAGGCCCGCCGCGTGGTGGACCTCATCCGTGGCATGGACGCCACGGAGGCTCAGGCGGTCCTGCGTTTCGCCCCGCAGGCCGCGAGCGTGCCGGTCGGCAAGGTGCTGGACAGCGCCATCGCCAACGCCGCGCACAACTACGACCACACGGACGCCTCCACGCTGTTCATCAGCGAGGCGTACGTCGACGAGGGCCCGACCCTGAAGCGGTTCCGTCCGCGCGCCCAGGGCCGTGCCTACCGGATCCGCAAGCGGACCAGCCACATCACCGTGGTCGTCAGCAGCAAGGAAGGAACCCGGTAATGGGCCAGAAGGTAAACCCGCACGGGTTCCGACTCGGTATCACCACCGACTTCAAGTCCCGGTGGTACGCCGACAAGCTGTACAAGGACTACGTCAAGGAAGACGTCGCCATCCGTCGGATGCTGACGTCCGGCATGGAGCGCGCCGGCATCTCCAAGGTGGAGATCGAGCGCACCCGTGACCGCGTCCGCGTCGACATCCACACCGCTCGCCCGGGCATCGTCATCGGCCGCCGCGGTGCGGAGGCCGACAAGATCCGCGGCCGGCTGGAGAAGCTGACCGGCAAGCAGGTCCAGCTGAACATCCTCGAGGTCAAGAACCCCGAGGTGGACGCTCAGCTGGTGGCCCAGGCCGTCGCCGAGCAGCTGTCCTCCCGCGTCTCCTTCCGCCGCGCCATGCGCAAGAGCATGCAGTCGGCCATGAAGGCGGGCGCCAAGGGCATCAAGATCCAGTGTGGCGGCCGTCTCGGCGGCGCCGAGATGTCCCGCTCGGAGTTCTACCGCGAGGGCCGTGTGCCGCTGCACACGCTCCGCGCGAACGTCGAGTACGGCTTCTTCGAGGCCAAGACCACCTTCGGCCGCATCGGCGTGAAGGTCTGGATCTACAAGGGCGACGTCAAGAACATCGCCGAGGTCCGCGCCGAGAACGCCGCCGCCCGCGCCGGCAACCGCCCGGCCCGCGGCGGCGCCGACCGCCCGGCCCGCGGTGGCCGTGGCGAGCGTCGCGGCCGCAAGCCGCAGCAGCAGCAGTCCGCGCCGGCTGCCGAGGCCCCCAAGGCCGAGGCTCCCGCGGCCGCGGCCGCTCCGGCTGAGAGCACCGGAACGGAGGCCTGACCGAAATGCTGATCCCCCGTAGGGTCAAGCACCGCAAGCAGCACCACCCGAAGCGCAGTGGTATGGCCAAGGGTGGCACCACGGTTGCGTTCGGCGAGTACGGCATCCAGGCGATGACCCCGGCCTACGTCACGAACCGCCAGATCGAGGCGGCTCGTATCGCGATGACCCGCCACATCAAGCGTGGCGGCAAGGTCTGGATCAACATCTACCCGGACCGCCCGCTGACCAAGAAGCCCGCCGAGACCCGCATGGGTTCCGGTAAGGGATCCCCCGAGTGGTGGGTCGCGAACGTCAAGCCCGGTCGGGTGATGTTCGAGCTGTCCTACCCGAACGAGAAGATCGCGCGTGAGGCGCTCACCCGTGCGGCTCACAAGCTGCCGATGAAGTGCAAGATCGTTAAGCGCGAGGCAGGTGAAGCGTGATGTCGGCCGGTACCAAGGCGTCCGAGCTGCGCGAGCTGGGCAACGAGGAGCTTGTTGCCAAGCTCCGCGAGGCCAAGGAAGAGCTGTTCAACCTCCGCTTCCAGGCGGCGACGGGCCAGCTCGAGAACCACGGCCGGCTGAAGGCCGTCCGCAAGGACATCGCCCGGATCTACACCCTGATGCGTGAGCGCGAGCTGGGCATCGAGACGGTGGAGAACGCCTGATGAGCGAGAGCAACGTGACTGAAGAGAAGACGCAGCGCGGATTCCGCAAGACCCGTGAGGGCCTGGTCGTCAGCGACAAGATGGACAAGACCGTCGTCGTCGCCGTCGAGGACCGCGTCAAGCACGCGCTGTACGGCAAGGTCATCCGCCGTACCAACAAGCTCAAGGCGCACGACGAGCAGAACGCCGCGGGCGTCGGCGACCGCGTCCTCCTCATGGAGACCCGGCCGCTGTCCGCGACCAAGCGCTGGCGCGTCGTCGAGATCCTCGAGAAGGCCAAGTAATCGCTTGAAGGGGTAACCCTTCGAGTTCGTTCCGCCAGGCTCGGCAGGGGCCGCCTCGCCAGAGGGCCCCTGCCGGGAACCGGCAGACAATCAGGAGATAGACGTGATCCAGCAGGAGTCGCGACTGCGCGTCGCCGACAACACTGGTGCGAAGGAAATCCTTTGCATCCGTGTGCTCGGCGGCTCCGGTCGCCGCTACGCGGGCATCGGTGACGTCATCGTCGCCACCGTCAAGGACGCGATCCCCGGTGGCAACGTGAAGAAGGGTGACGTCGTCAAGGCGGTCATCGTTCGCACCGTCAAGGAGCGCCGCCGCCAGGACGGCTCGTACATCCGCTTCGACGAGAACGCCGCCGTCATTCTGAAGAACGACGGCGACCCTCGCGGCACCCGTATCTTCGGCCCCGTGGGCCGTGAGCTGCGCGAGAAGAAGTTCATGAAGATCATCTCGCTCGCGCCGGAGGTGCTGTAAGCATGAAGATCAAGAAGGGCGACCTGGTTCAGGTCATCACCGGCAAGGACAAGGGCAAGCAGGGCAAGGTCATCGCGGCCTTCCCGCGCGAGGACCGCGTCCTGGTCGAGGGTGTCAACCGGGTCAAGAAGCACACCAAGGCGAACCAGCCGGGCCGCGCCTCCCAGGCCGGCGGCATCATCACGGTCGAGGCCCCGATCCACGTGAGCAATGTTCAGCTCGTCGTGGAGAAGGACGGCAAGAAGGTCGTGACCCGTGTCGGTTACCGCTTCGACGAAGACGGCAACAAGATCCGCGTTGCCAAGCGGACGGGTGAGGACATCTGATGACGACCACCACCACGCCGCGCCTCAAGGCGAAGTACCGCGGCGAGATCGTGGACAAGCTGCGTGACGAGTTCAAGTACGAGAACGTCATGCAGGTCCCCGGCCTCGTCAAGATCGTGGTCAACATGGGTGTGGGCGACGCCGCCCGCGACTCCAAGCTGATCGAGGGCGCCATCAAGGACCTCGCCACGATCACCGGCCAGAAGCCCGCCGTGACCAAGGCCCGCAAGTCCATCGCGCAGTTCAAGCTGCGCGAGGGCCAGCCGATCGGCGCCCATGTCACGCTCCGTGGCGACCGCATGTGGGAGTTCCTGGACCGCACCCTGTCGCTCGCGCTGCCGCGCATCCGCGACTTCCGCGGCCTGTCCCCCAAGCAGTTCGACGGCCGTGGCAACTACACCTTCGGTCTCACCGAGCAGGTCATGTTCCACGAGATCGACCAGGACAAGATCGACCGCGTCCGGGGTATGGACATCACCGTGGTGACCACGGCGACCAACGACGCTGAGGGCCGCGCGCTCCTCCGTCACCTCGGCTTCCCCTTCAAGGAGGCGTAAGCGAGATGGCGAAGAAGGCTCTGATCGCGAAGGCTGCCCGCAAGCCCAAGTTCGGCGTGCGTGCGTACACCCGCTGCCAGCGCTGCGGTCGTCCGCACTCCGTGTACCGCAAGTTCGGCCTCTGCCGTGTGTGCCTTCGTGAGATGGCTCACCGTGGCGAGCTGCCGGGCGTGACCAAGAGCTCCTGGTAATCCCCGTACGCCGCAAGGCCAGTACAGGGATGCCCGGACGCTCTCGGTAAGCAACTGGGTCGGCGGAGCCCCGCCTCGTATGCCGTAGGCTTGCGGGGTTGGGCGTCCGCCGCCCCTACCGACTTACTACGCCGTAGGTCCCCGTGCCGCACCCGTCCCGTCTCGGATCGGGGAGAGGGATGGCACAGACAGGAAACCCCGGCGAGAGAGGCCGAAGGCCAATTCATGACCATGACTGATCCGATCGCAGACATGCTCACGCGTCTGCGGAACGCGAACTCGGCTTACCACGACGACGTCGTGATGCCGCACAGCAAGATCAAGTCGCACATCGCAGAGATCCTCCAGCAGGAGGGCTTCATCACCGGCTGGCGGGTCGAGGACGCCGAGGTCGGCAAGAACCTCGTCCTGGAGCTGAAGTTCGGCCCGAACCGCGAGCGTTCGATCGCCGGCATCAAGCGCATCTCCAAGCCGGGTCTGCGCGTGTACGCGAAGTCCAACAACCTGCCGAAGGTTCTCGGCGGCCTGGGCGTGGCGATCATCTCCACGTCGCACGGCCTCCTGACCGGCCAGCAGGCGCAGAAGAAGGGCGTGGGTGGGGAAGTCCTCGCCTACGTCTGGTAGTCGGGAACGGAGGAAAAGCTCATGTCGCGTATCGGCAAGCTCCCCATCCAGGTTCCCGCCGGTGTGGACGTCACCATCGAGGGCCGCACGGTCACGGTGAAGGGTTCCAAGGGCACCCTGAGCCACACCGTCGCTGCGCCGATCGAGATTGTTAAGGGCGAGGACGGCACCCTCTCGGTGACGCGCCCCAACGACGAGCGTCAGAACAAGGCCCTGCACGGCCTGTCCCGCACGCTGGTGGCGAACATGATCACCGGCGTGACCCAGGGTTACGCCAAGGCGCTCGAGATCAGCGGTGTCGGTTACCGCGTCGCCGCGAAGGGCTCCAACCTGGAGTTCCAGCTCGGCTACAGCCACCCGATCCTGGTGGAGGCCCCCGAGGGCATCTCCTTCAAGGTCGAGTCGCCGACCAAGTTCTCGGTCGAGGGCATCGACAAGCAGAAGGTCGGCGAGGTCGCCGCGAACATCCGCAAGCTGCGCAAGCCCGACCCGTACAAGGCCAAGGGCGTCAAGTACGCGGGCGAGGTCATCCGCCGCAAGGTCGGAAAGGCGGGTAAGTAAGCCATGGCATACGGTGTGAAGATCGCTAAGGGTGACGCGTACAAGCGCGCCGCCAAGAAGCGCCGCCACATCCGCATCCGCAAGCAGGTGTCGGGCACGGCCGAGCGTCCTCGCCTGGTCGTCACGCGCTCGAACCGCGGTATCACCGCTCAGGTCATCGACGACATCAAGGGCCACACCCTGGCGTCGGCGTCGCACCTGGACGCGTCCATCCGCGGTGGCGAGGGCGATAAGTCCGAGAAGGCCAAGCAGGTCGGCGCCCTGGTCGCCGAGCGTGCCAAGGCCGCGGGTGTCGAGGCTGTCGTGTTCGACCGTGGTGGCAACAAGTACGCCGGGCGCATCGCCGTCCTGGCGGACGCCGCCCGCGAAGCCGGGCTCAAGTTCTGAGCCGCTTGTCGTAGCTAGCGGAAAAGAGAGAGGTAAATCCAATGGCTGGACCCCAGCGCCGCGGAAGCGGTGCCGGTGGCGGCGAGCGGCGGGACCGGAAGGGCCGTGACGGCGGCGCAGCTGCCGCCGAGAAGACCGCGTACGTTGAGCGCGTCGTCGCGATCAACCGCGTCGCCAAGGTTGTGAAGGGTGGTCGTCGCTTCAGCTTCACCGCGCTGGTCGTGGTGGGCGACGGTGACGGCACCGTGGGTGTCGGCTACGGCAAGGCCAAGGAGGTGCCGGCCGCCATCGCCAAGGGCGTTGAGGAGGCCAAGAAGCACTTCTTCAAGGTCCCCCGTATCCAGGGCACCATCCCGCACCCGATCCAGGGCGAGAAGGCCGCGGGCGTCGTCCTGCTCAAGCCGGCTTCCCCCGGTACCGGTGTTATCGCCGGTGGCCCGGTGCGTGCTGTGCTCGAGTGCGCGGGCGTGCACGACATCCTGTCGAAGTCGCTCGGCTCGGACAACGCGATCAACATCGTGCACGCGACCGTGGAGGCCCTGAAGGGCCTGCAGCGTCCCGAGGAGATCGCGGCCCGCCGCGGTCTGCCGCTCGAGGACGTCGCCCCCGCGGCCCTGCTGCGTGCGCGTGCCGGGGCGGGTGCGTAATGGCCCGCCTCAAGATCACGCAGACGAAGTCGTACATCGGCAGCAAGCAGAACCACCGTGACACGCTGCGTTCGCTTGGCCTGAAGAGGGTCAACGACGTCGTCGTCAAGGAGGACCGCCCCGAGTTCCGCGGCATGGTGCACACCGTCCGCCACCTCGTGACGGTCGAGGAGGTCGACTGATCATGGCGGAGCAGAACCCGCTCAAGATCCACAACCTCCGTCCCGCCCCGGGCGCCAAGACCGCCAAGACCCGTGTCGGTCGTGGTGAGGCGTCGAAGGGTAAGACGGCCGGTCGTGGCACCAAGGGCACCAAGGCCCGCTACCAGGTTCCGGAGCGCTTCGAGGGTGGGCAGATGCCCCTCCACATGCGTCTCCCGAAGCTCAAGGGCTTCAAGAACCCGTTCCGCACCGAGTACCAGGTCGTCAACCTGGACAAGCTCGCTTCCCTCTACCCCGAGGGTGGCGAGGTCACCGTGGCCGACCTGGTCGCCAAGGGTGCGGTGCGCAAGAACAGCCTCGTCAAGGTCCTTGGCCAGGGCGAGATCTCCGTGGCGCTTCAGGTGACGGTCGACGCCGTCTCCGGTTCCGCCAAGGAGAAGATTGCCGCCGCCGGCGGCTCCGTCACCGAGCTCGTCTGATCCGAGCCGACTCGATGGCGTGAACACTTAACCGGGGATGCCTCGCAAAAGGGGCATCCCCGGTTGGTCGTTCCTAGGTGGGCACGGTCGCCGGTAAGGTGGCGTGCACTGTTAACTTCAGCCCTGTGTGCCCACTTGGGCCACGGGGCCGTCATTGACCGCTAACTGATTCATATTCGTCGATCCTCAAGACCGTCACCTCTGACGCAGTAGCGCGGGGGTCGCAGGAGGCACCGTGCTCACCGCGTTCGCCCGGGCGTTCCAGACGCCCGACCTGCGCAAGAAGCTGCTCTTCACGCTCGGCATCATCGTGCTGTTCCGGCTCGGGTCGCACATCCCGATCCCCGGCGTCAGCTACCAGAATGTGCAGATCTGTGTCGACGCGGCCTCGCGAGGCAACAACAGCCTGTTCGGCCTGGTGAACATGTTCAGCGGTGGAGCGCTGCTGCAGATCACCATCTTCGCGCTCGGCATCATGCCGTACATCACGGCGAGCATCATCCTGCAGCTGCTGACCGTGGTGATCCCGCGCCTGGAAGCCCTGAAGAAGGAGGGGCAGGCCGGCACCGCGAAGATCACGCAGTACACGCGTTATCTCACCGTCGCCCTGGCCGTGCTCCAGGGCACCGGCCTGGTGGCCACCGCCCGCAGCGGCGCGCTCTTCCCGAGCTGCCCGGTGCGCGACCAGATCGTCCCGGACCAGTCGATCTTCGTCACCGTCGTCATGGTGATCACCATGACCGCGGGCACCGCCGCCGTGATGTGGCTCGGCGAGCTGGTCACCGACCGCGGCATCGGCAACGGCATGTCCATCCTGATGTTCATCTCCATCGCCGCCGGTTTCCCCGGCGCGCTGTGGGCCATCAAGGAGAGCGGCAGCCTCGCCCAGGGCTGGATCGAGTTCGGCACGGTCATCCTGATCGGCTTTGTGATGGTCGGACTGGTCGTCTTCGTCGAGCAGGCCCAGCGCCGTATCCCCGTCCAGTACGCGAAGCGCATGATCGGCCGCCGTTCGTACGGCGGAACCTCCACCTACATCCCGCTGAAGGTGAACCAGGCAGGTGTGATTCCTGTCATCTTCGCCTCGTCGCTGCTCTACATCCCGGCGCTCGTCGCGCAGTTCTCCAACTCGGACGCGGGCTGGAAGAGGTGGATCGAAGCGCACTTCGTACGGGGTGACCACCCGTATTACATCGCCACCTACTTCGTCCTCATCGTTTTCTTCGCCTTCTTCTATGTGGCGATCTCGTTCAACCCCGAGGACGTCGCGGACAACATGAAGAAGTATGGTGGCTTCATCCCGGGCATCCGGGCTGGCCGACCGACCGCTGAGTATCTGAGCTATGTGCTCAACCGGATCACCTGGCCGGGCTCGCTGTACCTGGGCCTGATCGCTCTTGTGCCGACGATGGCGTTGGCAGGCTTCGGCGGCGCAAACCAGAACTTCCCGTTCGGCGGGACGAGCATCCTCATCATCGTGGGTGTGGGTCTGGAGACCGTGAAGCAGATCGAGAGCCAGCTCCAGCAGCGCAACTACGAAGGGTTCCTCCGCTGATGCGAATCGTCCTCGTCGGGCCTCCGGGCGCCGGCAAGGGAACGCAGGCCGCGTACCTTGCCGGGAACCTGTCGATCCCGCACATCTCCACGGGCGACCTCTTCCGCGCCAACATCAGCCAGGGCACGGAGCTGGGGCTCAAGGCCAAGGCGTACATGGACGCGGGCGATCTCGTGCCGGACGAGGTCACCATCGGCATGGCCAGGGACCGCATGGAGCAGCCGGACGCCGAGAACGGTTTCCTGCTGGACGGCTTCCCGCGCAATGTCTCGCAGGCCGAGGCGCTGGACGCGATGCTCAAGGCCGAGGACATGACGCTGGATGCGGTGCTGGACCTGGAGGTCCCCGAGGACGAGGTGGTCAAGCGGATCGCCGGCCGACGGATCTGCCGCAACGACTCCAGCCATGTCTTCCATGTGACGTACTCCCCGGCGAAGAGCGAGGGAGTCTGCGACGTCTGCGGCGGGGAGCTCTACCAGCGGGACGACGACTCCGAGGAGACCGTCCGCAAGCGGCTCGAGGTGTACCACACGCAGACCGAGCCGATCATCGACTACTACAAGGCCCAGGGCCTGGTGGTCACCATCTCCGCGCTGGGCAAGGTCACCGAGGTGACGCAGCGGGCGATGGAGGCGCTGAAGAAGTCCGACCGGGACTGAGGCGATTCATTCTCCGTACGGCCGCGGTGTCCGCTGGACGCCGCGGCCGTACTGTTGAGCCCGGAACAGGACTGGGCTCGGACCCGACGACGCTGGAAGGCAACAGAGGCATGGTGGAGATCAAGACCCCGGAGCAGATCGCGAAGATGCGCGAGGCGGGGCTGGTCGTCGCCGCCATCCACGCCGCGACCCGTGAGGCGGCGGTCCCCGGCGCCACGACCAAGGACCTGGACGAGGTCGCCCGCAAGGTGATCGCCGACCACGGGGCGAAGTCGAACTTCCTCGGTTACGGCGGGTTCCCCGCGACCATCTGCACCTCTGTCAACGAGGTCGTCGTCCACGGCATCCCCAGTGAGGACGTCGTTCTGAAGGACGGCGACATCATCTCCATCGACGCGGGCGCGATCGTCGACGGCTGGCACGGCGACGCCGCGTACACCGCCTTCGTGGGCTCCGGCCACGCTCCGGAGCTGATAGAGCTCTCCCGGGTGACCCAGGAGTCGATGTGGGCGGGCATCGCCGCGATGAAGAACGGCAACCGACTGGTCGACGTCTCCCGCGCCGTCGAGACGTACATCCGCCGCCAGCCGCGCCCCGCTACGGGCAAGTACGGCATCATCGAGGACTACGGGGGCCATGGCATCGGCAGCGAGATGCACATGGACCCGCATCTGCTGAACTACGTCTCCAGGAAGCGCGGCCGCGGTCCGAAGCTGGTCCCCGGCTTCTGCCTGGCCATCGAGCCGATGGTCTCGCTGGGCACCCCGCACACCGAGGTCCTCGAGGACGACTGGACGGTCATCACGACGGACGGCACCTGGTCCTCGCACTGGGAGCACTCGGTGGCGCTGACGGAGGACGGTCCCCTGGTGCTGACGGCGGTCGACGGGGGCAAGGCGAAGCTCGCGGAGCTGGGCGTGAAGGCGGCGCCGGACCCCTTGGGCTGAGCTCCCGGACCCCGGGGGCCGGCGGACGGAGTCCGCCGCAGCCGCTCGAAGCCTGTGAGGCGCCCCGGCCCCTTGGGCTGAGCTCCCCCGTGTTGCGTACACCCACAGCTTAAGAATCTTGTACGTTGGGCAGACTCCCCGGATTCGTCTTTTCCGGGAGCCTCACGTAGACTGATGCGTCGGCTCTCGTGTATCCGCATGCCCTCAAGGGGGAGGCGGTCCCACGGGAGCTGATCAAGGTAGCCGATCCGAAGGGCGAAGCGTGGCCAAGAAGCAAGGTGCCATCGAGATCGAGGGCACCGTGATCGAGTCCCTCCCGAACGCCATGTTCAAGGTGGAGCTCCAGAACGGTCACAAGGTCCTCGCGCATATCTCCGGCAAGATGCGTATGCACTACATCCGTATCCTTCCGGACGACCGGGTCGTCGTGGAGCTCTCTCCGTACGACCTGACGCGTGGACGGATCGTCTACCGCTACAAGTAGATCTTGCCGCCGTCCCTGTTCCATGGGGCGTAGGCACTGACCCGGAGAACCTCACATCCCATGAAGGTCAAGCCGAGCGTCAAGAAGATCTGCGACAAGTGCAAGGTGATCCGCCGCCACGGCCGGGTCATGGTCATCTGCGACAACCTGCGCCACAAGCAGCGCCAGGGCTGACGCACGACCATCACCGCCTCGCACGCGAGATCGCAGTTCTTCGCGCGACGCACCACATGTACATACGCAGGGCCCGCCTGGCCAGTGCACCGCACAACGGCCGGCGACACCTCCGGCGGAGGCCGGAGACCAGGCCGTACCACTCTCCTCACGGGGAGGGCCGGCGGCCGTGGAACGGCTCTGCGGAAGACCTCCGCATATCAACAGGAGCCATGAATGGCACGCCTTGAAGGCGTTGACCTCCCGCGCGACAAGCGCATCGAGGTCGCCCTCACCTACGTGTTCGGCATCGGGCGCACCCGGTCCCAGGAGACCCTCGCCGCCACCGGTGTCGACCCCAACACCCGTGTTCGTGACCTGGCCGAAGAGGACCTGGTCAAGATCCGCGAGTACGTGGACGTCAACTTCCAGACCGAAGGTGACCTCCGCCGCGACATCCAGGCCAACATCCGCCGCAAGGTCGAGATCGGCTGCTACCAGGGTCTGCGTCACCGCCGCGGCCTGCCGGTCCGCGGTCAGCGCACCAGCACGAACGCCCGTACCCGCAAGGGACCGCGTCGCGCCATCGCCGGCAAGAAGAAGCCGGGCAAGAAGTAGTCCGCAGCCAGGACGCTCACCAGCGGTCTTCGCTGTAGGACCGACCACCTCCCCGTAGGAGTAAAAGGATGCCCCCCAAGGGACGTCAGGGCGCAGCCAAGAAGGTGCGCCGCAAGGAAAAGAAGAACGTCGCTCACGGCCACGCGCACATCAAGAGCACGTTCAACAACACGATCGTGTCGATCACCGACCCGACCGGCAACGTGATCTCCTGGGCCTCCGCCGGCCACGTCGGCTTCAAGGGCTCGCGCAAGTCCACCCCGTTCGCCGCGCAGATGGCCGCCGAGTCGGCCGCGCGCCGCGCGCAGGAGCACGGCATGCGCAAGGTCGACGTCTTCGTGAAGGGTCCCGGCTCCGGCCGTGAGACCGCGATCCGCTCCCTCCAGGCCACCGGCCTCGAGGTCGGCTCCATCCAGGACGTCACCCCGACGCCGCACAACGGCTGCCGTCCGCCGAAGCGCCGCCGCGTCTGACGCGCGCATCGCTTCACCTGGGTGTTCCGGGCGGTACGGCTCGCAAGGGCCGTGCCGCCCGTACCCTTGCAGTACGCAGCACGCGCAGCCGTGCTGCGCAGTACCCGTCGGGCGTCAAATAGCGGGCGCCCACGACTGAAGGATCTGATCCACACATGCTGATCGCTCAGCGTCCCTCGTTGACCGAAGAGGTCGTCGACGAGTACCGCTCCCGGTTCGTCATCGAGCCGCTGGAGCCGGGCTTCGGCTACACCCTCGGCAACTCCCTCCGCCGTACGCTCCTCTCCTCGATCCCGGGTGCGGCGGTCACGTCCATCCGCATCGACGGCGTTCTGCACGAGTTCACCACCGTGCCGGGCGTCAAGGAGGACGTCACCGACCTCATCCTGAACATCAAGCAGCTGGTCGTGAGCAGCGAGCACGACGAGCCGGTCGTGATGTACCTGCGCAAGCAGGGTCCGGGCCTGGTCACCGCCGCGGACATCGCGCCGCCGGCGGGTGTCGAGGTGCACAACCCCGACCTGGTGCTCGCCACGCTGAACGGCAAGGGCAAGCTGGAGATGGAGCTGACCGTCGAGCGCGGTCGCGGCTATGTCTCCGCCGTGCAGAACAAGCAGGTGGGCCAGGAGATCGGCCGTATCCCGGTCGACTCCATCTACTCGCCGGTGCTCAAGGTCACCTACAAGGTGGAGGCGACCCGTGTCGAGCAGCGCACCGACTTCGACAAGCTGATCGTCGACGTCGAGACCAAGCAGGCCATGCGTCCGCGCGACGCCATGGCGTCGGCCGGCAAGACGCTGGTCGAGCTGTTCGGTCTGGCGCGCGAGCTCAACATCGACGCCGAGGGCATCGACATGGGCCCGTCGCCGACGGACGCCGCCCTCGCCGCCGACCTGGCGCTGCCGATCGAGGAGCTGGAGCTCACGGTCCGCTCGTACAACTGCCTCAAGCGTGAGGGCATCCACTCCGTGGGCGAGCTCGTCGCGCGCTCCGAGGCGGACCTCCTCGACATCCGCAATTTCGGCGCGAAGTCGATCGACGAGGTCAAGGCGAAGCTGGCCGGCATGGGCCTGGCCCTGAAGGACAGCCCGCCCGGATTCGACCCGACCGCCGCGGCGGACGCCTTCGGGGCGGACGACGACGCGGACGCGGGCTTCGTCGAGACCGAGCAGTACTGAGCAGCCTCCCGCAGGGTTGCGGGGCCCACACACGTGGGCCCCGCAACCCTGCGGGCCGGCTCTCCTTTCCGGGGCTCCGCCCCGGGACGCTGTGCCGGCTCCGCCGGCACGGTTTCCCCGGCCCTCCGGGCTGCGGGAGGTCGCCCGGCTGCGCCGGGTGCGTCTTCGGGCCTCTGGGCCGGGGTGGTCTGCGGGGCGCGGAAGGGCGCCGCGAAGGCGCCGGCGGGCCGGTGCGGGTCTCCTGCGCCGTGAGAAGGACGCACCAGCCAGGTGCGCAGCGCCCCCCTCGCGGGGCGGGCCGGCCGCAGGCCGGAAGTGCAGGTCCCGGGCGGCAGCCCGGGTGGACAAGGACTTCCCCGGTCACCGACCGGGGGTGCGCGAGGGGCCGCAAGCCCCTCGCACAGGCTGACATCGGTACCTGATACGGCCGGTGCAGATCACAAGGAGAAGAACCATGCCGAAGCCCGCCAAGGGCGCCCGTCTGGGCGGCAGCGCCGCGCACGAGAAGCTGCTTCTCGCGAACCTCGCGAAGTCGCTCTTCGAGCACGGCCGCATCACCACGACCGAGGCCAAGGCCCGCCGCCTGCGTCCGGTCGCGGAGCGTCTGATCACGAAGGCGAAGAAGGGCGACATCCACAACCGTCGCCAGGTGCTGCAGACGATCACGGACAAGGGCATCGTCCACACGCTCTTCACCGAGATCGCTCCGCGCTACGCCGAGCGCCCGGGTGGCTACACCCGTATCACCAAGATCGGCAACCGTCGCGGCGACAACGCCCCGATGGCCGTGATCGAGCTGGTCGAGGGTGAGATCGCCAAGAAGGCGACCGTCGCCGAGGCCGAGGCCGCGACCAAGCGCGCGGTGAAGGAGGCCGAGCAGGCCGCCGAGGCTCCCGCCGAGGAGGCCGCCGAGGCTCCCGCCGAGGAGTCCAAGGAGGCGTGAGCCTCCAGCCCCCGCGCAGCGGGGGCGATCGCCGGGCCCGGCGGGGCAACGGCTGACGGACGGGCCCGCACCCCTCCCGGGGGCGGGCCCGTTCCGTGTGTGCAGAGGTTTGAGAGGATCGGTCGCGTGAGCGATGAGGTGGAGCCCGGCTTCGTACGGGTGCGGCTGGACCTGTCGTACGACGGCAGGGACTTCTCCGGCTGGGCCAAGCAGGCCCGCGGCCGGCGGACCGTCCAGGGCGAGATCGAGGACGCCCTGCGCACGGTGACCCGCTCCTCGCAGACGTACGAGCTGACCGTCGCGGGCCGCACCGACGCGGGCGTGCACGCCCGCGGACAGGTCGCGCACGTCGATCTGCCCGGGGAGGTCTGGGCCGAGCACCGGGAGAAGCTGCTGCGGCGGCTGGCCGGGCGGCTCCCGCACGACGTCCGCGTCTGGAGGGCGGCCGAGGCCCCCGCCGGGTTCAACGCCCGCTTCTCGGCGATCTGGCGGCGCTACGCCTACCGGGTGACCGACAACCCGGGCGGCGTCGACCCGCTGTTGCGCGGCCACGTCCTCTGGCACGACTGGCCGCTGGACGTCGACGCCATGAACGAGGCGGCCCGCGGCCTGGTCGGCGAGCACGATTTCGCCGCGTACTGCAGGAAGCGCGACGGCGCGACCACCATCCGGACTCTTCAGCAGCTCCGCTGGGAGCGGGACCCCGCATCCGGGATCCTCACCGCGACCGTGCGGGCGGACGCCTTCTGCCACAACATGGTGCGCTCGCTCGTCGGCGCGCTGCTGTTCGTCGGCGACGGTCACCGGTCGCCCGACTGGCCGGCGAAGGTGCTGGCCGCAGGTGTGCGGGACTCGGCCGTACATGTGGTGCGGCCGCACGGCCTGACCCTGGAAGAGGTCGGCTACCCGGCCGACGCGCTGCTGGCCGCCCGCAGCCTCGAGGCCCGCAACAGGCGGTCACTGCCCGCCGGCGTTCCCGGCGGGGGCGGTGGCTGCTGCTGAGGCCTGTGCCTCGCCGCGGCGGACGATCTGCCGGAAGGTGAACTCCGCCACGTCGTCACCGCTCTGGAAGGCATTGGAGTCGCCCTTGGTGACGGACTTGGGCGTGGTGTAGCCGGTGGCGGTGAAGTAGGCGTAGCGCCCGTAGTGGTTGGCGGTGAAGCGGCAGACCGGGCCTCCCTTGCAGAAGGCGGGGACGCCTGCGCCGGGCAGGGGGGCGATGCTGCCGGCGGACTGCTCCACGGCCTTCTTCGCCGTGGCCTCCGTCTCGAAGAGGGCGACGCCGACGGTGACGGCGATGCCGTCCCGTGTGTATGTGGCGCGCAGCACCCGCTCGCAGCTGTTGGCGGTCAGGACCGTGCCGAGTCCGCCCTTGGCGACGGCCGCGCAGTTCTCGGTGTCGCCGGTCGCGCCCTTGAGATAGCCGCGGTCGCCCATGGTGAGCCGCTTGCCGGGGAACAGCGAGTCGGTGTTCAGCGGCGCCTTGTCCTTGTCGGCGCTGGAAATGAACTCCTTGGGGTCGGGCGGCGGCAGCGGGGCGACGGAGGAGAAGGACGGCTCGGGCTGCGCCGTGTCGGACGACAGGTCCGGGGGTTCGGGACGCTGCCCGGTGCTCGTGCCGCCCGCGCGCTTGTCGTCGTCGGCGCCGTCAGCGGTGACGATCGCGGTCGCGACGATGCCGCCGACCGCGGCGGCGGCGAGCGCACCCCCGCCGATCAGCAGCCAGCGCTTGCGGCGGGCGCGGGTGGCGGAGGCGTCGGCGAGCGCGGCCCAGTCAGGCGTCTGGGACTCGCCCCCCAGGGGGTCGGACGCCGGCTGCCCGTAGGGGTTGTGCGGATTGAACCGGTGTTGCGGCTGCTGCTGTGATCCTCCGGGGCTCCACTGAGGTCCCCCCTGCCCAAAGCTCATGCCGCGCATCCTAAACCTGTTGGGGGAGACCGGTCCGCCCGGTCAGAATCGGCGCATGGGACATCTTGAAGCCGCGCATCTGGAGTACTACCTGCCGGATGGGCGGCCGCTGCTGGCCGATGCCTCGTTCCGGGTGGGCGAGGGCGCGGCAGCCGCTCTGGTGGGACCGAACGGGGCGGGGAAGACGACGCTGCTGCGGCTGCTGGCGGGGGAGCTGCAGCCGCACGGCGGGTCCGTGTCCGCGAGCGGCGGGCTGGGGGTGATGCCGCAGTTCGTCGGCTCGATGGGGGCGCCTCCCGTGCCCGGAGGGCTACGGGGGAGGGACGAGCGGACCGTGCGGGACCTGCTGGTGTCGGTGGCCCCGCCGCGGATCCGGGAGGCGGCGGCAGCCGTCGACGAGGCCGAGCATCTGATCCTGACAGTCGACGACGAGGCCGCGCAGATGCGGTACGCGCAGGCCCTCAGCGACTGGGCGGAGGCGCGCGGGTACGAGGCGGAGACGCTGTGGGACGTCTGCACGACGGCGGCGCTCGGCGTTCCGTATGAGAAGGCGCAGTGGCGCGAGGTGCGCACGCTGAGCGGCGGCGAGCAGAAGCGGCTGGTGCTGGAGGCGCTGCTGCGGGGCCCGGACGAGGTGCTGCTGCTGGACGAGCCGGACAACTATCTGGATGTCCCCGGCAAGCGGTGGCTGGAGGAGCGGCTGGCCGAGACCCGTAAGACGGTGCTGTTCGTCTCGCACGACCGGGAGCTGCTGGCGCGGTCGGCCCAGAGGATCGTGGCCGTGGAGCCGGGGCCCGCGGGGTCGGATGTGTGGGTGCACGGCGGGGGCTTCGGGACGTTCCACGAGGCTCGGCGGGAGAGGTTCGCGCGGTTCGAGGAGCTGAAACGCCGCTGGGACGAGGAGCATGCGCGGCTGAAGGCGCTGGTGCTCCGGCTGCGGCAGCAGGCGGCGAACAGTCCGGACATGGCCTCCCGCTACCGCGCGATGCAGACCCGGCTGAAGAAGTTCGAGGACGCCGGGCCGCCGCCGGAGCCGCCGCGGGAGCAGGACATCCGGATGCGGCTGCGCGGCGGGCGCACCGGGGTGCGGGCGCTGACCTGCGCGGGGCTGGAGCTGACCGGGCTGATGAAACCGTTCGACCTGGAGGTCTTCTACGGGGAGCGGGTCGCGGTGCTGGGCTCGAACGGCTCGGGGAAGTCCCATTTCCTGCGGCTGCTGGCGGGGGAGCCGGTGGCGCACGACGGGGAGTGGAAGCTGGGTGCGCGCGTGGTGCCCGGGCATTTCGCCCAAAATCTCCCCCATAGCCCTCCGGGCATGGGAGGTACCCCCATCCACCCCGAGCTGCTGGGGCGTACGCTCGTCGACATCCTGTGGACCGAGCATGCCAGGGACCGGGGCGGGGCGATGAGCGCGCTGCGGCGGTACGAGCTGGAGCGCCAGGGCGACCAGGTGTTCGAGAAGCTGTCCGGCGGGCAGCAGGCCCGCTTCCAGATCCTGCTGCTGGAGCTCGCCGGCACGACGGCCCTGCTCCTCGACGAGCCGACGGACAACCTGGACCTGGAGAGTGCTCAGGCCCTGCAGGAGGGGCTGGAGGCGTATGAGGGGACGGTGCTGGCGGTGACGCACGACCGGTGGTTCGCACGCTCGTTCGACCGCTTTCTGGTCTTCGGCGCGGACGGGCGGGTCCGGGAGACGGAGGGGCCGGTCTGGGACGAGCGGAGAGTCCGGCGAGCGCGCTGAGCCTCGCGGGGCGCTCCGGGGTCTGCGGCCCGGCGTGACCGACCGGACCCCGGCGTACCCGGGACCCGACGCGACCGGCCCCGGCGACCGGACCCAGGCGCATCCGAGACACCGGGGCGTCCGCGAACGGGGTGCCCGCGACCGGGGTGCCCGAGACTCGACGTGAGCCGAGCACGGAGACCGGACCCCGGCGCACCCGGGACCCTCACGCATCCGAGACACCGGGGTGTCCGCGACCGGGGGCCTGCCCGCACCCCAGCCGGAGGCGTCACCGTCGTTTTGACCCCGGGCCGACGGTCCGGCTATTCTTCTGGTTCGTTATGCGTATTGGCTTGCTCTATCTCACGTGACGGGCCCTTACGCCGGTCCACCGGGCCGATGACCAGCGGCAGGCACGCGGTTTGCGTCACCGCAGTGCTGCCAAGGCTGTCGTGATCGTCCGGGTGGCCTTGTCAGGACCCCATTCACTGAAGAAGCGAAGGCTACGACCGTGCGTACGTACAGCCCCAAGCCCGGCGATGTGACGCGCCAGTGGCACATCATCGACGCGCAGGACGTTGTCCTGGGCCGTCTGGCGACCACCGCCGCAACCCTTCTGCGGGGCAAGCACAAGCCGATCTATGCTCCGCACGTTGACGCTGGTGACTTCGTCATCATCATCAACGCCGATAAGGTGCATCTCTCCGGCAACAAGCGGACCCAGAAGATGGCGTACCGCCACTCCGGCTACCCGGGTGGTCTGCGCTCCGTCCGCTACGACGAGCTGCTTGAGAAGAGCCCCGAGAAGGCCGTCGAGAAGGCCGTCAAGGGCATGCTCCCCAAGAACAGCCTGGGCCGTCAGATGCTCTCGAAGCTGAAGGTCTACGCGGGCGACCAGCACCCGCACGCTGCCCAGCAGCCGGTCCCGTACGAGATCACCCAGGTCGCGCAGTAAGTCCGGCCACCCCTAAGACGAAGAGAATCTGAGGAGAATCGTGGCCGAGACCACCGCTGAGCAGCCTCTCGACGAGACTGTCGACATCGAGCAGTACACCACCGAGACCGAGGTCCCGCTCGAGGGCGAATACACCACCGAGTCCCTGGCGTCCCGCTTCGGCGAGCCGCAGCCGGCCGCCGGCCTGGGCCGTCGCAAGAACGCGATCGCCCGTGTCCGGATCGTTCCCGGTTCCGGCAAGTGGAAGATCAACGGTCGCACCCTTGAGGACTACTTCCCGAACAAGGTGCACCAGCAGGAAGTGAACGAGCCCTTCAAGGTGCTCGAGCTCGAGGGCCGCTACGACGTCATCGCCCGCATCGCGGGTGGCGGCGTCTCCGGCCAGGCCGGCGCCCTGCGCCTCGGCGTGGCCCGCGCCCTGAACGAGGCGGACGTGGAGAACAACCGCGGCGCCCTGAAGAAGGCCGGCTTCCTCCGCCGCGACGACCGCGCGGTCGAGCGCAAGAAGGCCGGTCTGAAGAAGGCCCGCAAGGCCCCGCAGTACAGCAAGCGCTAATCACGCGCTGGCCTGCAACGGCTACTGGAACGCCCCGGCGGCACTCCGTGCTGCCGGGGCGTTCGTCATTGACCGGCCCGGGGCGTATAACGGGCGAGTACCCCCCACGGGCCCGGATTTTCGCAGTACGGAGCAACTCTCGGAGGACAGCTGTGGGACGACTCTTCGGCACGGACGGTGTGCGCGGTGTCGCCAATGCGGACCTGACGGCGGAGCTGGCGCTCGGCCTGTCGGTCGCGGCGGCGCATGTGCTGGCCGAGGCGGGGACGTTCGAAGGGCATCGGCCGACCGCGGTGGTCGGACGCGACCCGCGTGCCTCGGGAGAGTTCCTGGAAGCTGCCGTCGTCGCGGGGCTCGCCAGCGCGGGCGTCGACGTGCTGCGCGTCGGCGTGCTGCCGACGCCCGCCGTGGCGTACCTGACCGGCGCGCTCGGCGCGGACCTCGGCGTGATGCTGTCCGCGAGCCACAACGCGATGCCCGACAACGGCATCAAGTTCTTCGCGCGCGGCGGCCACAAACTGGCCGACGAGCTGGAGGACCGCATCGAGGCCGTCTACGAGGAGCACCGGACCGGCGCGCCGTGGGACCGGCCGACCGGGGCCGGCGTGGGCCGGGTGCGGGACTACGACGAGGGCTTCGACAAGTACGTCGCCCATCTCATCGGCGTGCTGCCCAACCGTCTCGACGGGCTGAGGGTCGTCCTCGACGAGGCGCACGGCGCGGCCGCCCGGGTCTCCCCCGAGGCGTTCGCACGGGCCGGGGCCGAAGTGGTGACCATCGGCGCCTCCCCGGACGGCCTCAACATCAACGACGGCTGCGGCTCCACCCACCTGGACCAGCTGAAGGCGGCCGTCGTCGAGCACGAGGCGGACTTCGGCATCGCGCACGACGGGGACGCCGACCGCTGCCTCGCCGTGGACGCGGCGGGCAACGAGATCGACGGGGACCAGATCCTGGCGGTGCTCGCGCTGGCCCTGCGCGAGGCCGGGGCGCTGCGCGGCGACACGGTCGTCGCCACCGTCATGTCGAACCTCGGCTTCAAGCTGGCCATGGAGCGGGAGGGCGTACAGCTGGTGCAGACCGCGGTCGGCGACCGGTACGTCCTGGAGTCGATGAAGGAGCACGGCTACGCGCTCGGCGGCGAGCAGTCCGGGCATGTGATCGTGCTGGACCACGCCACCACGGGCGACGGCACGCTCACCGGCCTGCTGCTGGCCGCGCGCGTCGCGGCGACCGGCCGTCCGCTGGCTGAGCTGGCGGCGGTGATGGAGCGGCTGCCGCAGGTGCTGATCAACGTCAAGGACGTGGACAAGTCCCGGGTGAAGACCTCGGCCGAGCTGGCGAGCGCCGTGGCCGAGGCGGAGCGTGAGCTGGGCGAGACCGGCCGGGTCCTGCTGCGTCCCTCCGGGACCGAGCCGCTGGTGCGCGTCATGGTCGAGGCCGCGGACATCGAGCAGGCGCGGTCGGTCGCGAGCCGTCTCGCCGATGTGGTGAAGTCGGCGCTGGGCTGACCGGTTGACCGGCTGACTGACTGGCTCACCGGCTGACCGGCTGGCTGACTGGCTGACCGGGTGACCGCCTGACCCAGCGTCAAGAGCCGTCGGCCGTACGGCAGGGGCCGCCCCGAGGGGCGGCCCTTCGCCGTGTCGGGGTCGTATGCCGGCTGCCGGCGGCAGTCAGAGCTTGCGCAGCGAGAGGCGCTGGACCTTGTGGTCCGGGCCCTTGCGCAGCACCAGTGTGGCTCGGCCGCGGGTCGGGGCCACATTCTCCAGCAGATTCACCTTGTTGACGGTGCGCCAGGTGGTGCGTGCGTAGTCCATCGCCTCCTCCTCGGAGACCTGGGTGTACTTGCGGAAATACGAGAAGGGGTTCTGGAAGGCCGTCTCGCGCAGTTTGCGGAAGCGGTTGAGGTACCAGTTCTCGATGTCGTCGGCGCGCGCGTCCACATACACGCTGAAGTCGAAGTAGTCGGCCAGACCGACCCGGGTGCGGCCGTCCTTGCCGGGCAGTGCGGGCTGCAGGACGTTCAGCCCCTCGACGATCAGGATGTCCGGGCGGCGGACGGTCAGCACCTCGCCCGGCACTCGGTCATAGATCAGATGGGAGTAGACGGGGGCGGTGACCTCGTCTTTGCCCGCCTTGATGTCGGCGACGAAACGGGTCAGCGCCCGCCGGTCGTAGGACTCGGGAAAACCCTTCCGCGACATCAGTCCGCGGGACTGGAGCTCCTTCATGGGCAGCAGAAAGCCGTCGGTGGTGACCCGCTCCACGCGCGGGTGCTCCGGCCAGCGGGCCAGCAGCGCCTGCAGCAGCCGGGCGACGGTCGACTTGCCGACGGCGACGCTGCCCGCGACCCCTATGACGAAGGGCGTGCCGCGCTGTTCGCCGTGGCCGTCGCCCGCGTCGCCCAGGAACGTGTTGAGCGCCCCCCGAAGACCGGCCGTGGCCTGCACATACAGATTGAGCAACCGGGACAGGGGGAGATAGACGTCCCGGACCTCGTCCAGATCGATGACATCGCCGAGACCGCGCAGCCGCTCGACCTCCTCGGCGGTGAGGGGGAGCGGGGTCCTGTCGCGCAGCGCGCTCCACTCGGCGCGGGTCAGATCGACGTACGGGGTGGGGGCGGGCTCGGCGCGACGGTGGGCGCTTCGTGGCGGCGAAGAGATCACTCAGCCATTGTCGGGGCTGCACGGCGGCTGTGGGCCGTGGGCTCGGTCACGTGCCGCGGGGGGATGTGCTCATCCACGGGCCGTCGACTCGACCGATGAGGAATGTCAGTGGCGTGCGTCACAGTTGTCAGAGGAGTGAGCGCCGACCCCGGTGTTCGCCGCGCGGTGTCCGCCGACCCGAGGGGAATCCCATGACGTACGCGATCCAGGCGGAGGGCTTGGCCAAACGCTTCAAGGAGACCCAGGCGCTGGCCGGAGTCGACCTGGCGGCACACACCGGCACGGTGCTCGGGATGCTCGGGCCCAACGGCGCCGGGAAGACCACAGCCGTCCGGATCTTCGCCACACTGCTGCAGCCCGACGAGGGCAGGGCCGAGGTCGCCGGTCACGACGTGGTGCGGGAGGCGGGCGCGGTCCGGGCGATGGTCGGTCTGACCGGGCAGTACGCGGCAGTGGACGAGAACCTCACCGGCACCGAGAACCTGCTGCTGATCGGCCGACTGCTGGGCATGCCGCGGCGCGACTCCAGGGCGCGGGCGAAGGAGTTGCTGGAGCGCTTTCATCTCACGGAGGCCGCGGGGCGTGCCGTGAAGACGTTCTCCGGCGGTATGCGGCGACGGCTGGACCTGGCGGCCAGCCTCGTCGGACGGCCGAGGATCCTGTTCCTGGACGAGCCGACGACGGGGCTCGATCCGCACAGCCGGGGCGAACTGTGGGACATGCTGCGCGGCCTGGTGGCCGACGGGGTGACCGCACTGCTCACCACCCAGTATCTGAACGAGGCCGATCAGCTCGCCGACCGGATCGTGGTCATCGACAGGGGCCGGGTCATCGCCGAGGGCACGCCGAACGAGCTGAAGGCGCAGGTCGGCGGACAGGTGCTCCAGGTCAGACCGGTGAAACGGGCGGATCTGATGACCGCCCATGTGCTGGTCATGGAGGAGGCGGGGCCGCAGACGCAGATCGAGGGCGATTCGATCACCGTCCCGGTGAAGGATCCGGCGCTGATGCCCGCAGTGGTGCGCAGGCTGGACGGCGAGGGCATAGCCGTGGGCGAGCTGACCCTGCGCCGTTCCTCCCTCGACGAGGTGTTCCTCGCGCTGACCGGGCACCGGGCGGAGCCCCAGCAGCCGGAGGAGCCGTCCGAGGCGGACGAGGCGGCAGCCGTCGCGGGCGCCCCCGGTGAGGGGCGCGAAGGAGCCGAGAGGGCGGTGCGTTAGCCATGGCTGCCACGACGGTCGCCGCTCCGCTGTCCAAGAGCGGGCGGGTGCATCCGCTGGCCGGCCTCCAGCAGACGTTCACGATGGCGTGGCGGAGCCTGGTGGCCGTCAAGCACAACCCCCTGGAGCTGGTGGACTACAGCATCACGCCGATCATGTTCGTTTTTCTGTTCACCTATGTGCTGGGCGGGCAGATGGCCGGCTCGCCCGAGGCGTATCTGAAGTACGCCCTGCCCGGGATCATCGTGCAGAACACGCTGTTCATGACGATGTACACGGCCATGGCGCTCAACACCGACCTGACCAAGGGCGTCTTCGACCGGCTGCGGAGCCTGCCGATAGCCCGCTCCGCGCCGCTCATCGGCCGGATCACCGCGGATCTCGCCAAGCATGTGTGGGCGATGCTGCTGATGATCGGCCTGGGCATGGCACTGGGCTTCCGGATCACCGGCGGCCTCGACGGACTGCTGCTGGGCGGCGCGCTGGTGATCGTCTTCGCCGCCGCGGTGTCCTGGTCCGCCGTGCTGATCGGGATGCTGGCCGGCGACGCGGAGAAGGTGCAGGCCTTCGCCTTCACCCTGATCTTCCCGATCACCTTCACCAGCAGTGCCTTCGTCCGGGTCGAGACGATGCCCGGATGGCTCCAGGCGTGGAGCGACGTCAACCCGGTGTCGCATCTCTCGGACGCCTTCCGGGGGCTGCTGCTGGGCGGGCCGGTCGCCGGACCGGTGCTCTGGTCGCTGGCCTGGGCCGCGGGCATAGCCGTGGTGTTCTATCCGCTGGCGATGCGGGCCTATCGGGCGAAGGCGTGACGGGTTCGCCGCGTCAGGGGCGGTTCGGTCACAGGGGCATTGCGGTCGGGTCCCGGTGCGCCTTGCGGTGATCGTCCCGGCGACAGACGGCTCTACCGTGTCCACGACATATACGACCTGCAGGCCGTCGGCACCTCGCGGGGCCACCTGGTGGTCGTCGCCGAGGGCGGCACACTTGCCCGATTCCTCGACTCCGACGTCGCCAGCGCGGTGATCGGCCAGGACTTCCCGCTGCCGACAGCCGTCGTCGACGCGCAGCTCGCCAAGCTCGGCTGACCGCCTCCCTCCCGACCGCCGTCGGGGCGCTCCGGTCTCGGCTGACCCGGACGCCCCCGGCGTCGTCGTAGGCTGCCGCCATGTGCGGAATCGTGGGTTACGTCGGCGGACAGTCGGCGCTCGATGTAGTCATGGCGGGTCTCAAGCGGCTGGAGTACCGGGGGTACGACTCGGGCGGGGTCGCCGTGCTCGCCGACGGCGGGCTGGCCGCGGCCAAGAAGGCGGGCAAACTCGTCAATCTGGAGAAGGAACTGGTCGACCGGCCGCTGCCGAGCGGCTCGACCGGCATCGGGCACACCCGGTGGGCCACCCACGGCGCACCCAACGACACCAACGCCCACCCCCATCTGGACAACGCCGGGCGCGTCGCCGTCGTGCACAACGGGATCATCGAGAACTTCGCCGCCCTGCGCGAGGAGTTGGCCGAACGCGGCCACACCCTGGCGTCCGAGACGGACACCGAGGTGGTGGCGCACCTCCTCGCCGAGTCGTTCTCCTCCTGCGGCGACCTGGCCGAGTCGATGCGTCAGGTGTGCCGGCAGCTCGAAGGGGCGTTCACCCTCGTCGCCGTGCACGCGGACGAGCCCGATGTCGTCGTCGGCGCGCGCCGCAACTCGCCGCTGGTGGTGGGCGTCGGAGAGGGCGAGTCCTTCCTCGCCTCCGACGTGGCCGCGTTCATCGCCCACACCCGCTCGGCGATCGAACTCGGCCAGGACCAGGTCGTGGAGCTGCGCCGCGACGGTGTCGAGGTCACCGACTTCGACGGCGCCCCCGCGGACGTCCGCTCGTACCACGTCGACTGGGACGCCTCGGCCGCCGAGAAGGGCGGCTACGACTACTTCATGCTGAAGGAGATCGCCGAGCAGCCCAAGGCCGTCGCCGACACGCTGCTGGGCCGTATCGACGCGGCCGGGTCCCTCACCCTCGACGAGATCCGCATCCCCGTCTCCGTGCTGCGCGAGGCCGACAAGGTCGTCATCGTGGCCTGCGGCACCGCCTTCCACGCCGGGCTCATCGCCAAGTACGCCATCGAGCACTGGACCCGCGTCCCGTGCGAGGTGGAGCTGGCGAGCGAGTTCCGCTACCGGGACCCCATCCTCGGCCAGCGCACCCTGGTGATCGCGATCTCCCAGTCGGGGGAGACCATGGACACCCTCATGGCGCTGCGGCACGCCCGGGAGCAGGGTGCGAAGGTGCTGGCCATCTGCAACACCAACGGCTCGACCATCCCCCGTGAGTCCGACGCCGTGCTCTACACGCACGCCGGGCCCGAGGTCGCCGTCGCCTCGACCAAGGCGTTCCTGACCCAGCTTGTGGCCTGCTATCTGGTCGCCCTCTACCTGGGGCAGGTGCGCGGCACCAAGTGGGGAGACGAGATCCTCGCCGTCATCCGCGACCTGGCGCGCATCTCGCACCAGGTGGAGAAGGTCCTCGACACCATGGAGCCGGTGCGCGAACTGGCCCGCTCCCTCGCCGACAAGGACACCGTGCTCTTCCTGGGGCGGCATGTCGGCCATCCCGTCGCGCTGGAGGGCGCGCTGAAGCTCAAGGAACTTGCCTATATGCACGCCGAGGGCTTCGCGGCGGGCGAGCTGAAGCACGGGCCCATCGCGCTCATCGAGAACGACCTGCCGGTCGTGGTGGTCGTGCCGTCGCCGCGCGGCCGCTCCGTGCTCCACGACAAGATCGTCTCCAATATCCAGGAGATCCGGGCGCGCGGCGCGCGGACGATCGTGATCGCGGAGGAGGGCGACGAGACGGTCGTCCCGTACGCCGACCACCTCATCCGCATCCCCGCGACGCCCACCCTGCTGCAGCCCCTGGTGGCGACCGTGCCGCTCCAGGTCTTCGCCTGTGAACTGGCCACCGCCCGCGGCAACGAGGTCGACCAGCCGCGCAACCTCGCCAAGTCGGTCACCGTCGAATGATCATCGGGGTGGGGATCGACGTCGCGGAGATCGACCGCTTCGCCGCGACCATGCGGCGCACGCCGGCATTGGCGGAGCGGCTCTTCGTCCGGCAGGAACTGCTGCTGCCCAGCGGGGAGCGGCGGGGCTTCGCCTCCCTCGCGGCCCGTTTCGCCGCGAAGGAGGCCGTCGCCAAGGCTCTGGGCGCGCCGGGCGGACTCCACTGGACCGACGCCGAGGTCTATGTCGAGGATTCGGGCCAGCCCCGCCTGCGCGTCACCGGCACGGTGGCGGCGAGAGCCTCGGAGCTGGGGGTGCGGGCGTGGCATGTCTCGCTGAGCCACGACGCCGGGGTGGCGTCGGCGGTGGTGATCGCGGAGGGGTAGCCGGAGGCGGGCGGAAGGGGCCCCGTCCGCGGGAGCAAGTCGCCGCACCGGCGCGAGGGCTGCGGCAGACTCAGGGCATGCGTACTGCGTACTGCGTGGAGACCGTCAGGGCCGCAGAGGCCGAGTTGATGGCGCGGCTGCCCGGGGGCGCGCTGATGCACCGCGCCGCAGCGGGCCTGGCCGCGGCCTGTGCCGGGCTGCTGGGCCGCGTGTACGGCGCGCGGGTGGTGGTCCTCGCAGGCAGCGGGGACAACGGTGGCGACGCCCTGTACGCTGGCGCGCGCCTCGCCCGCCGCGGCGCCGGCGTCGCGGCCGTCCTCCTCGCCCCCGACCGCGCCCACCCCGGTGGCCTCGCCGACCTGCTCGCCTCGGGCGGCCGTGTCGCCGACGACCCGTTCGAGGCGCTGGCCGCCGCGGACCTGGTCCTGGACGGCATCACCGGCATCGGAGGCAAGGGCGGGCTGCGCGCCGACGCCGTCCCCCTGGCCCGCGCCGCCCGCGGCTCGAACGCCGTCGTCGTCGCCGTCGACCTGCCCAGCGGGACCGAGGCGGACACCGGCGAGGTCCGCGGCGAGGCCCTGCGCGCCGACGCGACGGTCACCTTCGGCGCGTACAAGCCGGGGCTCCTCGTCGATCCGGCCCATGATCACGCAGGCCCGGTCCGCCTCGTTCCCATCGGCCTGGAGGAGCATCTGCCGTCGGTGCCCGACCTGGAGGCGCTCCAGCACGGGGACGTCGCGCGGCTGCTGCCGCACCCCGCCGCGGAGAGCGACAAGTACCGCAGGGGCGTCGTCGGCGTCGTGGCCGGTTCCGCCCGCTACCCGGGCGCGGCCGTGCTCGCCGTCGCGGGCGCACTGCGCGGCGGGGCCGGGGCCGTACGGTATGTGGGCCCCGGGGCCGACGCGGTGATCGCCCGCTTCCCCGAGAGCCTGGTCCAGGGCGGCCCCCCGTCGAAGGCCGGCCGCGTCCAGGCCTGGGCGGTCGGCCCCGGCCTCGGAGAGGACGCCGAGGGGGCCGTCCGCGATGTGCTGGCCTCCGACGTGCCAGTCCTGGTAGACGCGGACGGTCTGCGGCTGCTGGACCCGCAGACCGTACGGACCCGCGCCGCCCCCACCCTGCTCACCCCGCACGCGGGCGAGGCGGCCGCCCTGCTCGGCGTCTCCCGTGAGGAGGTGGAGTCGGCGCGCCTCGCCTCCGTGCGGGAGCTGGCCGCCCGCTTCGGTGCGACCGTGCTGCTCAAGGGCTCGACGACGCTCGTGGCCGCCCCCGGGGACGCCGCACCGGTGCGGGCCAACCCCATGGGCACGCCGTGGCTCGCCACGGCGGGCAGCGGCGACGTCCTGTCCGGCCTGACGGGCTCGCTCCTCGCCGCGGGCCTCGACGCGCGCGACGCGGGCTCGGTCGGGGCGTACCTCCACGGCCTGGCGGCACGCCTCGCCGCGGCCCGCGGCGGCACTCCGATCACCGCCCAGGAGGTGGCGGACGCGCTGCCGTCCGCCTGCCGGGACGTCCGGAACATCCGGGACGTCGTACCAGGGGTGTCATAACGCTTTGAGACACTGGGCGGGATGAGCCACCAGACACACCAGACACAGCAGCGCGCGCTCCGGGCCCGGGCGGAGATCGACCTCTCGGCCCTGCGCGCCAATGTCCGTGCGCTGCGCGCCCATGCCCCGGGGTCCGCGCTGATGGCCGTGGTGAAGGCCGACGCGTACGGGCACGGCGTGCTGCCCTGCGCCAGGGCCGCCCTCCAGGGCGGGGCGACGTGGCTCGGCGCCGCCCTCCCGGAGGAAGCGCTCGCACTGCGCGAGGCGGGGATCACCGCCCCCTTGCTGTGCTGGCTGTGGACTCCCGGCGGCCCGTGGCGCGAAGCCGTCGAAGCCGGCATCGATGTGTCGGTGAGCGGCCTGTGGGCGCTGGACGAGGCCGCCGCCGCGGCCCGCGCCGCCGGCCGGACGGCCAGGGTCCAGCTCAAGGCCGACTCGGGTCTGGGGCGCAACGGCGCTTCGCCGGCCGACTGGCCGGAGCTGGTCGCGGCCGCCCGCGCCGCCGAGGCCGAGGGCGCGGTCAAGGTCACCGGCCTGTGGTCCCACTTCGCCTGCGCCGACGAGCCCGGCCACCCCTCGATCGCCGCCCAGCTCGACTCCTTCCGCGATCTGGTGGCCTACGGGGAGAAGGAGGGGCTGGATCCGGAAGTGCGGCACATCGCAAACTCCCCGGCGACGCTGACCCTCCCCGAGTCCCACTTCGATCTCGTACGGACCGGAATCGCCGTCTACGGGGTCTCGCCGAGCCCCGAGATCGGCACGCCCGCCGACTTCGGGCTGCGTCCCGTGATGACGCTCTCCGCCTCTGTCGCGCTGGTCAAGCAGGTCCCCGGAGGCCACGGCGTCAGCTACGGGCACCACTATGTGACGGACGGCGACACGGCCCTCGGCCTCGTCCCCCTCGGCTACGCCGACGGCATTCCGCGCCATGCGTCCGGGCGTGGCCCGGTCCTCGTGGGCGGGAAGCGGCTGCGGGTGGCCGGCCGCATCGCGATGGACCAGTTCGTGGTGGACCTCGGGCCGGGCGAGCCCGGCGGGCGGCTTCTCGGGGAGGGCGCGGAGGCGGTGCTGTTCGGGCCGGGCGACCGGGGTGAGCCGACCGCCGAGGACTGGGCGGAGGCGGCCGGCACCATCGGGTACGAGATCGTCACGCGCATCGGCAAGCGGGTTCCGCGCGTCTATCTGCACGAGAAGCACGAGAAGCACGAGAAACACGAGAAGCACGACAAGCACGAGAAGCACGACAAGCACGACAAGCACGAGAAGCACGACAAGCACGACAAGCACGAGAAGCACGACAAGCACGACAAGCACGGAGAGCGCGAGGAGTAGGAGCGGAGGGTGAGCGAGAGCAGCACCGAGGACGCCGCTGCCGCCGCATCGGCGGCAGCAGCAGCCGCGACGGCTGCGACGGCCGCGGCGGGGGGCTGGCGCCGGGCGGGTGTCGCCGGCGCCGCGATAGGGGTGCTCGCGGCCGGCGCCGCAGCGGGCGTCGCGGTCGAGCGGCTCACCGTCGGCCGTGGGATGCGCAGGAAGGCGCGGCTCGCCCTCGACGCTTCGGGGCCGTACGGTTCGCTGCGCGGCACCCCCGGCAAGGCGGTCGCCGACGACGGCACCGAGCTGTGGTACGAGGTCGACGAGGTGGACCCGGAGACGGCGGGCGGCCAGGCGGGGCCGCGCCGTCGCAGGCTGTTCGGGCGCAGGTCGCCCGCGCCGGTGACGGTCGTCTTCAGCCACGGCTACTGCCTCAGTCAGGACTCCTGGCACTTCCAGCGCGCCGCGCTGCGCGGGCTGGTGCGCACGGTGTACTGGGACCAGCGCAGCCACGGCCGCTCGGCGCGCGGCCTGGCACAGGCGGGCCCGGACGGCGTGCCGGTCACCATCGACCAGCTCGGCCGCGACCTCAAGGCGGTCATCGACGCCGCCGCCCCCGAGGGGCCGCTGGTGCTGGCCGGCCACTCCATGGGCGGCATGACGATGATGGCCCTCGCCGCGCACTGCCCCGAACTGGTGCGTGAGCGGGTCGTGGGCGCCGTGTTCGTCGGCACATCGGGCGGCCGGCTCGGCGAGGTCACCTACGGGCTGCCGGTGGTGGGGGTGAACGCGGTGCGGCGGGTGCTGCCCGGCGTGCTCAGGGCGCTCGGCTCACAGGCCGATCTGGTGGAGCGCGGGCGGCGGGCGACGGCGGACCTCTTCGCCGGGCTGATCAAGCGGTACTCGTTCTCGTCGAAGGACGTGGACCCGGCGGTCGCGCGGTTCGCGGAGCGGCTGATCGAGTCCACGCCGATCGACGTGGTCGCCGAGTTCTATCCGGCCTTCGCAGAACACGACAAGTCGGCGGCGCTGGAGGTCTTCCTGGAGGTGCCGGTGCTGGTGCTGGCGGGGGAGCGGGACCTGGTCACGCCCAGCTCCCACAGCGAGGCCATCGCCGACCGGCTGCCGGACGCGGAGCTGGTGCTGGTGCCGGACGCCGGCCATCTGGTGATGCTGGAACACCCGGAGACCGTCACCGACCGGCTTGCCGACCTGTTGGCGCGGGTCGGCGCGGTGCCGCGAGCGGCTAACGTTGACCCGTATGGAAGCACCGCACAGCAGCCCGGCACGTCCGGCGGCTGAATCATCCCTCCAGTTCCCGGTCGACTGCCCCGAACAGATGCAGGAACTGGGGCGCAGGCTCGCGAAACTGCTGCGCCCCGGGGACCTGGTCATGCTCAGCGGCGAGCTGGGCGCGGGCAAGACCACGCTGACGCGCGGGCTCGGGGAGGGCCTGGGAGTACGGGGGGCGGTGACCTCCCCGACGTTCGTCATCGCGCGCGTCCACCCGTCGCTGACCGGAGGGCCGGCACTCGTCCATGTGGACGCCTACCGGCTGGGCGGCGGCCTGGACGAGATGGAGGACCTCGACCTCGACGTGTCGCTGCCGGAGTCGGTCGTGGTCGTGGAGTGGGGCGAGGGGAAGGTCGAGGACCTGTCCGAGGACCGGCTGCACGTGCGGATCCACCGGGTCGTGGGCAGCACGGACGACGACCGGCGCGAGGTCACGCTGACCGGATACGGGGAGCGGTGGACGAGCGTGGAACTGGGGGCGGCGGCGGGCTGAGCCCCCAGCGCGGAGGGCTGTACATTCCGACGAAGACGCCGACAGGCTGTCGGTAAATTGTTGCATCGGGTCGGCGGGCGTGGTGACATGGTAGTCAGTCCTGGTTAGGTGTGCCTAACTAAGCCCCCGGGAGGCTTCCATGCCGGCATCCGAGCGCGAAGCGCAGCGGACGCAAGCGCCGTCGTCGACGCCGTCGCCGTCGGGCGTCCCGATGAGCGACCTTCTGGCGTCCTGCGCCGCTGCGAACGCGGTCTCGACCCCGCCGCGGGCGGGACGCCGTCCGGCGGAGCCGGCGGATGAGGGCGCGGAGGAGAACGAGCGCCGCACCGCCGCGTAGCGGCCTCCGGCCCGGTTGTCGGCCTCCTCGCGGTGCGTGGGCTCCTTCCCCGCCCACCCGCCCCTTCTGCGTGTGGGCCCTCGCCCTCACACCCGTGCGGCACCGGCTCGCTGCCAGGCTCCCCGTTCCTGTGGCACCGGCTCGCCGCTGGGCTCCCCGGCCCCGCGGAGCCGTGGCCCGTGGGCGTTCGCGGGGGTGTGGAGCCGGTGGCCCGTGGGCGTTCGCGGGGGTGTGGAGCCGGTGGCCCGTGGGCGTTCTCGGGGGTGTGGCGTTGCTCGTGGCCTTGGGGGGAGTGCTGTACGCCCCGCCGGAGGCGCATGTTCTGCGGGGGAACCCCGTGTCAGGGGAGGACGACCACCTTGGAGCCGATCGTCGCGAAGCGCCACACCGCGTCGCCGTCCGCGCGGGCCATCCGGACCCCGCCCGTCTTCTTCGACGGGTCAGGCGCCGCCGTCGACCCGTCCACGGCCGCGCTGAAGCCGACGGTCACGCCGTCGACGCTCGCAAAGCGGACCACATGCTCGATCGGCACGCCGTCCGATCCGGTGACGCTGCCCGACCGGGAGGTGACGGAGTAGGCACCCGGCTGCGGGCTCACGGTGGACGGCATGACCTCGAAGGTGCGGATGGCTTCGTTCTTGTCGTCCACCAGCCAGACCCGTCGGTCCTTCAGCGCGTACACCACGCGCACACCCGTCCCGGAGTCGGCGGGCAGCACCGTCGGGTCGGGCTTCCCGGCTGCCGGACCGCCGGGCGCGCCGGACGCCCCGGGGGACGGGGAGACGCTCGGCGTACGGGCCTCGCCCAGATCGTCGGGGGCGCTCGCAGACGCCTGGTAGGCGAGGAAGCCGACCGCCGCCAGCGCGGCCGCCGTGAGCCCGGCCACCATCCCCGAGCTGCTCCGTGCCACCCGTCCGCCCACCTTTCCCCGCGCACCTGTGCGTACCCGTCGTTCGGGGGTGACGGTAGCAGCCGCCGTCGCCTCCGACGGGACGCCTTGCACCGCCCGCCGTGGCCGTAGGCTGTTTGCGTGCTCTTGCTCGCCGTTGATACCGCCACCCCCGCCGTCACCGCCGCTCTGCACGACGGCCGCTCCGTCGTCGCCGAGTCCACTCGCGTCGACGCGCGGCGGCACGGGGAACTGCTGCTGCCCGCCGTCGACCGCGTCCTCGCCGAAGCGGGGGTGAAACCGGCCGCCGTCACCGGTGTGGTCGTCGGCGTCGGCCCGGGCCCGTACACCGGGCTGCGCGTCGGCCTCGTGACGGCCGCGACGTTCGGCTCCGCTCTCGGGGTGCCGGTGCACGGCCTGTGCACGCTGGACGGCCTTGCACACGCCTCCGGCCTGGACGAGCCGTTCACGGTGGTGACGGACGCGCGCCGCAAGGAGGTCTACTGGGCGCGGTACGACGCGGAGCGCAGACGCGTCACCGAGCCCGCGGTCGACCGCCCCGCGGAGATCGACGGGCAGGTCGCCGGACTCCCGGCGGTGGGCGCGGGGGCGGCCCTGTATCCCGAGGTGTTCGCCGACATCCGCGGACCCGAGCATGTGTCGGCAGCCGCGCTGGCGGACCTGGCCGCGCGGAAGCTGGCCGCGGGCGAGGAGTTCCTGCCGCCGCTGCCGCTGTATCTGCGCCGCCCCGACGCGCAGGTGCCCAGGAACTACAAGGTGGTCACCCCCAAGTGACCGCCCCTGTGCTGCGCGAGATGCGCTGGTGGGACCTGGAACAGGTGCTGGATCTCGAACGGGCGCTGTTCCCCGAGGACGCCTGGTCGCCGGGCATGTTCTGGTCCGAGCTGGCCCATGCGCGCGGTCCGCTGGCCACCCGCCGCTACGTCGTGGCCGAGCGGCCGGCCGACGGACGTGTCGTCGGCTACGCCGGGCTGGGGGCCGCCGGCGGCCTCGGCGACGTGCTGACCATCGCCGTCGCCCCCGAAGCCCAGGGCGGCGGCCTCGGCTCCCGGCTGCTGACCGAACTGCTCCGCCACGCCACCGCCTTCGAGTGCGACCAGGTGCTCCTCGAAGTGCGGGTGGACAACACCAGGGCCCAGAAGCTGTACGAGCGCTTCGGCTTTGAACCCATCGGCTTCCGCCGCGGCTACTACCAGCCCGGCAATGTCGACGCCCTCGTCATGCGCCTGACCGTACAAGGAACTGAGAATCGACAAGATGGCTGACGAACCCCTCGTACTCGGCATCGAGACCTCCTGCGACGAGACCGGCGTCGGCATCGTCCGCGGCACGACGCTGCTCGCCGACGCCGTCGCCTCCAGCGTGGACACCCACGCCCGCTTCGGCGGAGTGGTCCCGGAGATCGCCTCGCGCGCGCACCTGGAGGCGATGGTCCCGACCGTCGAGCGCGCACTGAAGCAGGCGGGCGTCGGCGCCCGGGACCTCGACGGCATCGCCGTGACCGCGGGCCCCGGTCTCGCGGGCGCGCTGCTCGTCGGCGTGTCCGCGGCCAAGGCGTACGCGTACGCGCTGGACAAGCCGCTGTACGGGGTGAACCACCTGGCCTCGCACATCTGCGTCGACCAACTGGAGCACGGCCCGCTGCCCGAGCCGACGATGGCGCTGCTGGTCTCCGGCGGCCACTCCTCGCTGCTGCTCGCGCCGGACATCACCAGCGATGTGCGCCCGATGGGCGCGACGATCGACGACGCGGCGGGCGAGGCCTTCGACAAGATCGCGCGCGTGCTCGACCTGGGCTTCCCGGGCGGTCCGGTGATCGACCGGCTGGCCAGGGAGGGCGACCCCGAGGCGATCGCGTTCCCGCGCGGGCTGAGCGGACCGCGGGACCCCGCGTACGACTTCTCATTCTCCGGCCTGAAGACCGCTGTGGCCCGCTGGATCGAGGCCAGGCGCGCGGCCGGCGAGGAGGTGCCCGTGCGGGATGTCGCCGCGTCCTTCCAGGAGGCGGTGGTCGACGTGCTGACCCGCAAGGCCGTACGCGCATGCAGGGACGAGGGCGTCGACCATCTGATGATCGGCGGCGGCGTCGCGGCCAACTCCCGGCTGCGGGCGCTCGCCGAGGAACGGTGCGAGCGCGCGGGCATCCGGCTGCGCGTGCCCCGGCCCGGGCTGTGCACGGACAACGGCGCGATGGTCGCGGCGCTCGGAGCGGAGATGGTGGCCCGCAACCGGCCGGCCTCCGACTTCGAACTCTCCGCGGACTCCTCGCTTCCCGTGACCGACCCCCATGTGCCGTCACCCGCGCACAATCACCGGCACAGCCATGATCATGTGCATGAGATCAGCAAGGAGAACCTCTACTCGTGAGGCTGGCGCTGATGTGGGAGGCCCGGGCCGTCCAGGGGCGCGGCGCGGAACTGCTGGAGTGGGCCCGGGCGCAGCGCCTCGCGCGCGATCCGCTGCGCCGTGAGACGTTCCGGGCGGCCGGGGACCGGGTGCTGGTCATCACCTGGTGGGAGACGGACGACGGAGGGGCCCAGCCGCCCGAGCTTCCGGAGCCGGACGCGGACCTGATCACCCGTCCGGTGCACCGCTGGCGCTTCGAGTCGGTCGATGCGGCCGGGCCGGAGAACTTCTGAGAAGAATTTCTCCCGGGGTGTCGATCCGGGGCCGTCCCGTTCGACGCATGGGGTGAGAGGCGGGGAACGGCCCCGCCCTCCTGCGACCCGAGGAGTCACCATGCCGCGTTTTCTGTCCATGGTCCGCGTCGACGAGTCCGCCATCCCCGCCGGCGGCCCCAGCCCCGAGATGATGCAGCGCATGGAGGCGCTCCTGGAGGAGATCACCAAGGCCGGGGTCATGCTGGACACCGCCGGGCTCACCCCGTCCTCCCAGGGCGTCCGCCTGAACTGGAAGGACGGCAAGGTGTCCGTCACGGACGGCCCCTTCACCGAGGCGAAGGAGGTCGTCGGCGGCTATGCGATCACCCAGTGCAAGGACATGGCCGAGGCCCTTGAGTGGGGCAGGCGCTTTCTGCAGGTCCACGACGAGGATCTGCCGGTCACCTGCGAGATCCGGCAGATCGCGGAGGACTGACCGTACGATCCGCTGGCCCGCGCGCCGGACGGATGCTCTGATGGGTGTCCGTGACAGCAGCGACCGACACCGTGCCGAGTACCGTCGAGACCGTCTTCCGCATCGAGGCCGCGCGGATCATCGCCGCGGTGGCGCGGATCGTGCGGGACGTCGGCATAGCGGAGGAGCTGGCGCAGGACGCGCTGGTCGCAGCACTGGAGCAGTGGCCGGAGTCGGGTGTCCCGGACAACCCGGGCGCCTGGCTCATGGCCACGGCCAGGCACCGCGCCGTCGACCTCGTACGGCGGCGTGAGACCTATGCGCGCAAGCTCGCGGAGGTGGGGCGAGACCTGGAGACCGCCGCGCCGTGCGAACCGGGCCCGCAGGACGCCGACCCGGACGCCATCGACGACGACGTGCTGCGGCTGGTCTTCACCGCCTGCCACCCCGTGCTGGGCCCGGACGCGCGGATCGCTCTCACACTGCGGCTGCTCGGCGGGCTGACGACCGGCGAGATCGCCCGGGCGTTCCTGGTGCCCGAGGCGACGGTCGCCCAGCGGATCGTGCGGGCCAAGCGGACGCTGGGAAGAGCCGGAGTGCCTTTCGAAGTGCCGTACGGAGAGGACCGCGCCGCGCGTCTGGACTCCGTCCTCGAAGTCATCTACCTCATCTTCAACGAGGGCTACTCGGCCACCGCCGGGGACGACTGGCTTCGTCCCGCGCTGTGCGAGGACGCGCTGCGCCTGGCGCGGGTCCTGGCCGGTCTGATGCCGAAGGAGCCGGAAGTCCACGGCCTGGCCGCCCTGCTGGAGTTCCAGGCCTCACGGCTCCGGGCGCGCACCGGTCCGGACGGCGAGCCGGTGCTGCTCGCCGACCAGAACCGCGCCCGGTGGAACCGGCTGCTGATCCACCGCGGCATCGAGGCGCTCCAGCGGGCGGGGCACGGGCCGTACGGCCCGTACACCCTGCAGGCCGCGATCGCCGCCTGCCATGCGCAGGCGGTGCGCTACGAGGACACCGACTGGGCGGCGATCGCGGCACTGTACGGGCAGTTGGCGCGCCTCGCCCCGTCCCCGGTCGTCGAACTGAACCGCGCCGTCGCCGTCTCGATGTCCGAGGGTCCGGCAGAGGGCCTCGCCCTCGTGGACGCACTCTCCGCGGAACCCGCCCTCAGGGGCTACCACTTGCTGCCGAGCGTCCGCGGCGACCTCCTGGCCCGTCTGGGACGCATCGCGGAGGCCCGCGCGGAGTTCGAGCGCGCAGCCTCGCTCACCGGCAACGAACGCGAGCGGGAGCTGCTGCGGACGAAAGCCGCAGCCCTTCCGTAACCGAGGGCTCCGCCCGCTGTACCCCCGCGCGTCAAGCTCCCCCGGCTACCGCTGGGCGGTACCCCCAGCCGGGGCTGAACTTCAGACCGTCCGGCGATTGAGGCACGGCCGAAGGCCGTACGGGGTCCGGGGCGGAGCCCCCGGTTACGGGCAGGGCTGCAGGGGAGAACCGACCGGCCGGCCCAGCAGCATCGTCGGGGCCCCCGCCACCCTCGTCAGGAACACCGTCACCGCGTGCGGGCCGCTGCCCAGCGCGGACTTCACCTTGCGGCGCAGTTCCTCCGGCTCCACCGCCGAGCCGCGCTTCTTCACCGTCAGCACCCCGGTCCCGCGCTCGCGCAGAAGCGCCTTGAGGCGCTTGACGTTGAAGGGGAGTTCGTCGGTGATCTCATAGGCCGTCGCATACGGCGTGGGGCGGAGCTCGTCGGCGGTGATGTACGCGATCGTCTCGTCGATCAGCCCGCCGTCGAGTTCCTCGGCCGCCTCGGCGACCAGATGTGCGCGGATGACCGCGCCGTCGGGCTCGTACAGATAGCGGCCCACCTTCCGTACGGGCGGATCGGGCAGGCCCCGGCCGGTCAGGGAGCGGGGGCCGGGCAGCAGGGTCGCCGTCACCGTGCCCGGGCGGGTGCCGAACCAGAGCACGGCCTCTTTGACCTCGCCGCCGTCGGAGATCCACTCGGCTTCGGCGTCCTCGGGGACCGCCTCGTGGGGGATGCCCGGAGCGACCTTCAGGGCGGCGTGCGGGCGGGTGCGTGCCGCGCCGACCGCCCAGGACAGCGGCGGGGAGTAGGCCTCCGGGTCAAAGATCCGCCCGCCGCCCGCACCGGGGCCGCGCCCGCCGCCTGCACCGGGGCCGCCGCGGGCCGCCGACCCCGCTCCGCCGCGCCGCGCGGGGTCGACGAAGACGGCGTCGTACGCCGAGACGTCGACCTCCGTCACATCCGCGCAGCGGACCTCGATCAGGCCCGCGAGACCCAGGGTCTCGGCGTTGGCCCGCACGACCTCGGCGGTCAACGGGTCCCGGTCCACGGCGAGGACGCGGATGCCCGCGCGGGCGAACGCGATCGCGTCTCCGCCGATGCCGCTGCACAGATCGGCGACGCTGCGTACGCCGAGAGCGGCGAGGCGGCCTGCGCGGTAGGCGGCGACGGAGCGGCGGGTCGCCTGCTCGACGCCGTTCGGGGTGAAGAACATCCGCTGGGCGTCGTCCGCGCCGAACTTCGCGGCGGCCCGCTGCCGCAGCCGCGCCTGCCCCAGGGCGGCGGAGACGAGCTCCGCCGGGTGGTCGCGACGCAGCCGGGTGGCGACGGCCAGCTCCTGCGCCGGGTCGTAGGAGGCCAGGCCCGCCAGCAGCGCCGCGCCCTCCTCGGTGCGCAGCGCGGCGAAGGAGACGAGGGGGTCGGAGGAGGCCGAGGAGGCTGAGGAGGCCGAGGGGGCGGAAGAGCCTGAGGCGTCGGAAGCGGGCGGGGCGGCGGGGTCAGGGGCGTTCACCGGGACATTGTCGGCCAGGCGGGGGATGGTCCGCTCGCGGCGGCGGCGCCGACGGGGTGTCGCGCCGGGTGCGGCGCGCCGTGCTGTCAGGATGCGACGCCATGCAGCTTGTCAGACAAAAGGTAAGCATTAGGTCATATCGACAAGGGGGGAGGGCGTCGCGGCCCGGCGCGGCGCTCGTCGTCCTGCTGGCCGCCGCCCTCGGCTCCGGCTGCGGGGTCGCAGACGGCGACGCTTCCCGGCCCGCCGCCGGCCAGGACGCGCGGCAGGGTGCGGCCGGCGCCCTCACCGCGTATGTCGAGCGGGTGAAGAAGGAGCACGCCGCCCGCGTCGCCGCGGCCCGCAGGTGGGGCCTGAAGCAGACGCCGCTCACCGCGCCTTCGCCCCCCGCGGCCAAGCCGGAGATCGCCACGCGCAAAGGGTTCGAGGTCGCGGGCGGGGCCTCGCTGCCGCCGGTCTTCACCACGGTGCCGGTGAAGGAGAAGGTCGTCTTCCTGACCATCGACGACGGCATGGAGAAGGACCCGGATCTGCTGCGGATGATGTCCGAGCTGCGGATCCCGTACAGTGCCTTCCTCAGCGACTACCTGATCGAGGACGACTACGGCTACTTCAAGCGGATGCAGGACCGCGGGGTCGCCCTGCACAACCACACGCTGAACCACCGCTATCTGCCCGCCCTGTCGTACGCCGAGCAGAAGGGGGAGATCTGCGGTCAGCAGGACAAGCTGGAGAAGCGCTATGGCACCCGGCCCCGGCTGTTCCGGCCGCCGTACGGCAACTACAACAAGGACACGCTGCGCGCCGCCCAGTCGTGCGGGATCAAGGCGGTGCCCCTCTGGGCGGCAGAAGGGTTCCCCGACCGGATGGAGTGGCGGGAGTGGGACCGGGATCTGCACCCGGGCGACATCATCCTCACGCACTTCCGGGGTCGGGGGGATTGGAAGGGAACGATGCCGGACATGATCCGTCGGGTGATGAACACGGTGACGGCGAAGGGCTACGCCGTCGCCAGGCTGGAGGACTACCTCTGAGCCGCCTGCGGGTGCCTCTGAGCCTGCGCCTGCGCCCGGTCAGAGCAGTGGGAACGCCGCCGGGTGCCGCTGCCCGGCGGGCCGGACGGCCGACGGCCTTCGGACACCGCACGGCCGAAACGGGTGCTCTACTGGCACTCCGCTTGACCGAGTGCTAATCGCGGTCATAGTCTCGGCTCTGGCACTCCCCACAGGAGAGTGCCAGACACAGCGACAGGCAGGTCCGGCACCCGCGACGACGGATCCACCTGGTCGCCACCTCAGATCAGTTAACCCCGTGAGATCTCCGAAGGGGGAGGTCGGATCGTGACGACCACCAGCTCCAAGGTTGCCATCAAGCCGCTCGAGGACCGTATCGTGGTCCAGCCGCTCGACGCCGAGCAGACCACGGCCTCTGGCCTGGTCATCCCGGACACTGCCAAGGAGAAGCCCCAGGAGGGCGCTGTCCTGGCCGTGGGCCCGGGCCGTTTCGAGAACGGCGAGCGCCTGCCGCTCGACGTCAAGGTCGGCGACGTCGTGCTCTACAGCAAGTACGGCGGCACCGAGGTGAAGTACAACGGCGACGAGTACCTCGTCCTCTCTGCTCGCGACGTGCTCGCGATCATCGAGAAGTAATTCACCCGGCAGTGCCGTGATCTGCGCCCCTGGCCCCCCGCGTACGTATGTAAGCCGGGCGCCGGGGGCGCAGTTCCATTGAGAGGACTGAGAAGCTCCCATGGCGAAGATCCTGAAGTTCGACGAGGACGCGCGTCGCGCGCTTGAGCGCGGTGTCAACCAGCTCGCCGACACCGTGAAGGTGACCATCGGCCCCCGCGGCCGCAACGTCGTCATCGACAAGAAGTTCGGCGCGCCCACCATCACCAACGACGGCGTGACCATCGCCCGTGAGGTGGAGGTCGAGGACGCTTACGAGAACCTCGGCGCGCAGCTCGTCAAGGAGGTGGCGACCAAGACCAACGACATCGCGGGCGACGGCACCACCACCGCCACCGTGCTGGCCCAGGCGCTGGTCCGCGAGGGTCTGCGCAACGTGGCCGCCGGCGCCTCCCCGGCCGCGCTGAAGCGGGGCATCGACGCCGCCGTCAAGGCCGTCTCCGACGAGCTGATCGCCACCGCGCGCCCGATCGAGGAGAAGACCGACATCGCCGCGGTCGCCGCGCTCTCCGCGCAGGACCAGCAGGTCGGCGAGCTGATCGCCGAGGCGATGGACAAGGTCGGCAAGGACGGTGTGATCACCGTCGAGGAGTCCAACACCTTCGGTCTGGAGCTGGACTTCACCGAGGGCATGGCCTTCGACAAGGGCTACCTCTCCCCGTACATGGTCACCGACCAGGAGCGTATGGAGGCCGTCCTCGACGACCCGTACATCCTGATCCACCAGGGCAAGATCTCGGCGATCCAGGACCTGCTGCCGCTGCTTGAGAAGATCATCCAGGCAGGCGCGAGCAAGCCGCTGCTGATCATCGCCGAGGACGTGGAGGGCGAGGCCCTGTCCACCCTCGTCGTCAACAAGATCCGCGGCACCTTCAACGCGGTGGCCGTCAAGGCCCCCGGCTTCGGCGACCGCCGCAAGGCGATGCTCGGCGACATGGCCACCCTGACCGGCGCCACCGTCATCGCCGAGGAGGTCGGCCTCAAGCTCGACCAGGCCGGCCTCGACGTGCTGGGCACCGCCCGCCGCGTGACCGTCACCAAGGACGACACGACGATCGTCGACGGCGGCGGCAACGCCGAGGACGTCAAGGGCCGCGTCAACCAGATCAAGGCCGAGATCGAGACCACCGACTCCGACTGGGACCGCGAGAAGCTCCAGGAGCGACTCGCCAAGCTGGCCGGCGGCGTGTGCGTGATCCGGGTCGGCGCCGCCACCGAGGTGGAGCTGAAGGAGAAGAAGCACCGCCTGGAGGACGCCATCTCCGCGACCCGCGCCGCGGTCGAGGAGGGCATCGTCTCCGGTGGCGGTTCCGCGCTGGTCCACGCCGCCAAGGTGCTCGAGGACAGCCTCGGCAAGGAGGGCGACGAGGCCACCGGCGTCGCCGTCGTCCGCCGCGCGGTCGTCGAGCCGCTGCGCTGGATCGCCGAGAACGCCGGCCTGGAGGGCTACGTGATCACCTCCAAGGTGGCCGAGCTTGACAAGGGCCAGGGCTTCAACGCCGCGACCGGCGAGTACGGCGACCTGGTCAAGGCCGGCGTCATCGACCCGGTCAAGGTCACCCGCTCCGCCCTGGAGAACGCCGCCTCCATCGCCTCCCTGCTGCTCACGACCGAGACCCTGGTCGTCGAGAAGAAGGAAGAGGAGGAGGCCGACGCAGGCCACGGCCACGGTCACGGCCACGCCCACTGACGCGCTTCCGACGCGAGCTTGCGGCACACGCTTGTGAGTCCGCGCTTATGAGGCACGTCGCGCACGCAGATGAGGCCCGGCACCCCGCTTACGGGGCGCCGGGCCTCACGGCTTTCCTCTCCGTCTTCCGCTGCGCAGCAGCTCCATCACCCGGCCGGACGTCACCGCCGCGTGCAGCGTGCGGCTGGACCCGCGCACACGAGGAGGCAGCCGCCGATGAACTGCTGCTTTCCGTTGGCCGGACGGCGTCCGCCACACACTGACCCTGCCCGCCGGCCGCCCTGCCCTGGACGGCGACGCGGCCGACATCGCTACCGAGGCCCGTACTTGCGGCCTGTCCTGGAGGTGATCCCGCCGAGCAGCGCGCGCGGCGTCAGCTTCACCACCCCCATCAGCACCTTGTAGCGCGTGTCCGGCACCGACAGCGTCTTGCCACGCGCCAGGTCCGCCAGCGCCTCCTCTGCCAGCTTGTCCGCGTCCAGCCACATCCACCCCGGGACGTTGTCCATTCCCATCCCGGCCCGCTGGTGGAACTCGGTCCGCACAAGTCCGGGGCAGAGCGCCATCAGCCGCACCCCGGAGCCGGCCAAGTCCCGTGCCGCGCCCTGGGTGAACTGCACCACCCATGCCTTGGACGCGCCATAGGTGCCGCGAGGCACGAAGGCGGCGACCGAGGCCACATTGACCACCCCGCCCCGGCCGCGCTCCCGCATCGACTCGGCCGCGGCCGAGGTCAGCCGCAGCACCGCCTCGCAGTGCACCTTCAGCATCGTCAGCTCATCGGCCATGGGCACCTCGAGGTAGCGCCCCTTGTTGCCGAAGCCAGCGTTGTTGACGAGCAGATCGACCGGCTCCCTGCGGTCCACGAGCCTGCGCTCGACTGCCGCGATGCCCTCCTCCGTCGCCAGATCGGCCGTCAGCACCTCCGCCTCGATGCCATGCCGGTCGTGCAACTCCGTGGCCTGTCGCTGGAGGCGCTCGGTGTCCCGGGCCACCAGCACCAGGTTGTGGCCCTGCGACCCGAGCCGCCGGGCGAACGCGGCGCCGATCCCCGCGGTCGCTCCCGTAATCAGTGCAGTCGTCATAGGCGGCACGTTAGTGCCCCTGGTGACCGTCCGGGACATGGACCCGGCCCGCCTTCTGACCCTTGTCGACCACCACGAACTGGCCCATCATCCCCAGGTCCTCGTGGTACAGCAGATGGCAGTGGTACATATACGGAACGTCTGGATCCGAGGGTCCGTCGAACCGCACCGCCAGCTTCACGGTCGTACGGCCGGGGACAAAGACCGTGTCCTTCGCGCCCCGCAGCTCCGCCGGTGGGCGCTCACCGTCCACCTCCAGAACCCGGAACTGCACATCGTGCACATGGAAGTTGTGCGGAGTGCCGTGCTCGTTGCGCACCGTCCAGATCTCCGTTTCACCACGCGTGACCGTCTCGTCGATCCGGGCCATGTCCATCTTCCTGCCGTTGATGCCCGACGTCCGCAGCCCGAAGAACCGCCCGCGGACCGCGTCGGAGGCATCCGGCAACTCCAGCCCACCCAGTCGGTCCGGGACCTGGGGTGAGGGACGCAGTTCCCGGTGTGCCCTCAGCTGGAGTACGTCGAAGGTGTCGTCGCCCCCGTTGAACCGCTTCTGCCAGCCCTCTCCCAGATCCCGCGGCGGGAAGCTGCGCAGCACCGTCTTCTCGCCCGGCTCCATCCGCACGACGATCTCGGCGCGCTCGCCGGGCGAGAGCCGTATCCGCTCCATGGGCACGGCCTGCTCCAGCAGTCCGCCGTCCGTGCCGATCAGCGAGAACTCCCGGCCGTCGGAGAACCCGAAGGCGTAGACGCGTGCGGTCGAGGCGTTGAGCAGCCGCAGCCGCACTCGCTCGTCCCGCACCTCCGCATAGGGGTCGAGTGTGCCGTTGACCATCGTGCGGTCACCGAGGAAGCCGGTGTCGCTCATCAGCCGGTGCCCGTGGTCAAACTCCGCTCCGTCGAACCGCACGTCCTGGACGATGACCGGCAGATCGTCGACTCCGTAGGTCTTCGGCAGCGCAAGCCCCGCGGACCGCTCGTCGTCCAGCAGGAACATCCCGGCCAGCCCGCGCTGCACATGCTTCTCGGTCCTGCCGTGCGGATGCGGGTGGTACCAGAGGGAGGCAGCGGGCTGGTCCACGGTCCAGTGCGGCGTCCACGTCTGACCGGGGGCGACCATCTGGTGCGGGCCGCCGTCCATGGCCGCGGGCAGATGCATCCCGTGCCAGTGCACGGTGGACGCCTCACCCAGCCGGTTGGCGACCTTGACCTCCACCTTCTCCCCGCGTGCCGCCCGCAGCGTCGGGCCGAGATAGTCGCCGTTGAAGCCCCAGGTCGGCGTCTTCTTCCCCTGTATGAACTCCTTGTGCCCGGACTGCATCGTCAGATCGAAGACGCGTGTCCCGTCCGGCTTCACCCGCGACTTCGCGAGCGGTGGGACGGCCAGCTCGTTGCCGAACGACGTCGAGCCGGCTGTGGACACCTTGGCGTCGGAGTACAGCCACACGGCCCCGCCGCCGAGTGCCAGGCCGGCGACGACGGCGACCGTCGTGACGAGAATGAGGACGCGCCTGAGTCGGGACATGGCTCCAGACTCCCGGCCCACGCTCGCACACACATCGGGGACGGTCCCCGAGCCGTCCCCGAAACAACTCCCCAAACCCTTCGGGGATTTCCCCTACGAGCCGCCGGGGAGCCGCTCTCCTCGGAACCGTTCCCCTCGGAGCCGCTCTCCTCGGAGCCGTTCCCCTCGGAGCCGTTTTCCTCGGAGCCGTTTTCCTCGGAACCTAGGAACCGCCGTCGCCGTACTTCTCGACATACGCGAGCGCGTCCCTGCGCAGTCCGGCGTGGAGCGCGTCCCCCGCGGCGAGCACCTTGGGCAGCAGCGTCCGCTCCACCGTCTCGGCGCGGAACGCCGTCCGGACGGTCACGTCGTGGTCCGGACGGTGCACGACCTCGATCGGGTCGCCCGCGCGGATCTCGCCGGGCGCGACGACCCGCAGATACGCTCCAGGCGCCGAGTCCTGGGTGAAGCGCTTCACCCAGCCCCTCTCCCCCACCCAGGCCGCGAACGTGCGGCAGGGGATGCGGCCGCTGGTCACCTCCAGCACCAGATCCCGGCCGATCCGCCAGCGCTCGCCGATCTTCGCGCCGGTCACATCCACCCCGCTGACGGTGAGGTTCTCGCCGAACGAACCATTGGGAAGGGGGTGCCCGAGCTCCAGCTCCCACCGGTCGAGATCCTCGCGGGCGAAGGCGTAGACCGCCTGGTCCGAGCCGCCGTGGTGGCGCAGATCGCAGATAAAGTCCCCGGCGAGGCCGCTGCCGCCCTGACCCTTGGGCCCCGGTTCCGTCACCCGGACGGGCCCTTCCACGGGCTGCTTGTCGATCCCCGTCGTGCCGATGTCGGCGTAGTCGACGGCCTTGGGACGTCCCACGTTCACGGTCAGCAGCTGCCTGGGCTTCATGCCGGACACGCTAACTCCTGCACCCCAAGACAACCAGTCGATATCACCATCAAGACCCAAGGGCCCCTTATATTTGGAGGGTGATCGAAGCTCGCCATCTCCGCGTTCTGCGTGCCGTGGCCGCCACCGGGTCCTTCTCCGCGGCGGCGCGCGAGCTGGGCTGCACCCAGCCGGCCGTCAGCCAGCAGATGAAGGCGCTCGAAGCGTCTGCCGGCACGCCGCTGCTGATCCGCACGGGCCGCGAGATGCGTCTGACGCAGGCGGGTGAGGCGCTGGTGCGCCATGCGGCGGGGATTCTGGCCGGGCTCACCGCCGCCGAGGAGGAGATCGCCGCCATCGCCGGGCTGCGCGCCGGCCGGGTGCGGCTGGTGTCCTTCTCCAGCGGCAGCTCCACACTGGTGCCGACCGCCCTGGCCGCCCTGCGCGCGGCGCATCCGGGCACGCGTGTCTCCCTTGTCGAGGCGGAGCCGCCGCGCTCGGTGGAGATGCTGCGCGAAGGCGACTGCGACGTGGCGCTCGCCTTCCGCTACTACGCCTCGGGCGCTGAGGCGGAGTGGGCGGACCTCGTGGTGCGTCCCCTGCTCACCGACCGGCTCGTCGGGCTGGTCCCCGAAGGGCACCGTCTCGCCGCGTCGGGGCAGGTCGCCATCGCGGAGCTGGCCGACGAGCCCTGGATCGCGGGCTGCCCCCGCTGCCGCCGCCAGCTGGTCCGGGTCTGCGAAGACGCCGGTTTCACCCCGCGCATCGACTTCGCGACCGACGACTACCCGGCGGTGATCGGGCTGGTCGGTGCGGGCCTCGGCGTGGCGGTGCTGCCCGAGCTGGCGCTGGAGTCGGTGCGCCCCAAGGGGGCGTGCACCGTCTCGGTGGAGCCTGCCGTCCACCGCGAGATCGTCGCCCTCACGCTCCCCGACCTTGCACAGGTACCGGCCGTCGCGGCCACTCTCGACCAGCTCACCGCGGCCGCAGGCGCCGGTGACCGGCCTTCGATGATCCCTGCTCTCGGGGGCCGACCGCCAGTGGTCGGCCGCCCGTGACCGGGCTCCACTGACCGGATCCGCACCAGGCCGGTTCGTCAGGTCCGCCGGCCAGGTCCGCCGGTCAAGTCCGCCGGTCAGGTCCGCAGACCGGGTTCGCAGGCCAAATCCGCAGGCCGGCTGCGGTGACCGGTCTGCGGATCGCGTCCACTGCCCGGGGTCCGGGCCGAGGCCTCAGCCCCCTCCCGTGCCCGTGCCGCTCGTGGCCGGAACCAGCCGGTGCCGCGCGCGTCCCATCAGCTCCTCGCGTTCGTCCTCCGTCAGCCCGCCCCACACGCCGTACGGCTCCCGCACCGCCAGCGCGTGGGCCGCGCACTCGGCGCGGACCGGGCACCTCATGCAGACCTCCTTCGCCGAGTTCTCGCGCGCACTCCGCGCTGCGCCACGCTCCCCCTCGGGGTGGAAGAAGAGCGAGCTGTCGACCCCACGACATGCCGCGAGGAGCTGCCAGTCCCACAGATCGGCGTTGGGCCCCGGAAGACGGGAGAAATCTGCCATGGCGTGTCCCCTTGAAACCGTACTGAGTGGATACAGGTGGATTGCAGGACAGGTCGGAAACGGCCGGATGCGAGCCGGAAGAGGCATCCGCCGTGCCCAACGACCGTACATCTACTGTCTAAGTAGATGTAAATATGACTCATTGCGAATCTAGCCACAGACACTGGCAAAAGGGAAGAAAAGCCGCTGAATGGGGCATAGTCGCTCAGTGGAAGGGCGTGCGAGGTGTGGCGCTCTTCTCCGCGCTCGACCCCTCACGTGGAGTGTTGAAGGCGACGGGCCGACCCGTAACTCTTTCGGGTGACCGTCGTTGAGAGTGCGGAGGCGGTTGAAGGAAGAAGCGCTCGGGCACATGTCTGAGAGCGTCAACCGCACAGGTGACGAAACGTACCCAGCCTGGAGGCTCAAGGTGACGCGCATCAGCTGCGGAGGACGGCCATGACTTCCGTTCTCGTCTGCGACGACTCCCCGCTTGCCCGAGAGGCGCTGCGCCGCGCGGTAGCGACCGTGCCCGGCGTCGAGCGCGTGACGACCGCGGCCAACGGCGAGGAAGTCCTCCGCCGCTGGGGCGCCGATCGCTCGGATCTGATTCTCATGGACGTGCGCATGCCCGGACTGGGCGGCGTGGAGACCGTCCGCCGGTTGCTGTCCGCCGACCCCGGCGCTCGGATCATCATGCTGACCGTGGCCGAGGACCTGGACGGCGTGGCGCTGGCCGTCGCCGCAGGCGCGCGCGGCTATCTGCACAAGGACGCTTCACGCGCCGAGCTGCGCGCGACCGTCACCCAGGCGCTCGCCGACCCCACCTGGCGGCTCGCCCCGCGCCGGCTGCGCTCCGCGGAGATGGGCGCCGCGCCCACGCTCACCGCACGTGAGATCCAGGTGCTCGAAGGCATGAGCCACGGCCGGTCCAACGCCGAGATCGGCCGGGAGCTCTTCCTCTCAGAGGACACGGTGAAGACGCACGCCAGGCGGCTTTTCAAGAAGCTCGGCGCCTCGGACCGGGCGCACGCGGTGGCGCTCGGATTCCGTTGGGGCCTGGTTCGCTAGGCGTCGGGCGGAGCGGATCGGGATCTCGATCGGGGCCGGCCGAATGGGCCGAGGGCAAGCCTTATCCGGGGGTGCTGTCGGCCCCGCCCGCCGCCGGGTGGGCGGGGCCGCCTACCGCGGCGGGCATACGTTTCCCGCGCGATGCCGCATCCTTGAGGGGTGGAGTTCCTCGGGGACGAGTCGGTCGAGCGGGAGGGGAGGGCGCACGGTATGAGGTCGGGCGCGCCCGCTCATAACGCTTCGGTGCACAACGACGGACGCGGTGCCATGGACCAGAAGCCGCCAAGGCACCATGGACCGATGCGTGACGACGAGGCGGCGACTGCCCGCGGGGCAATCGGCGCACTCGTCCACCGCGCTGTGGACGGTGACGAGCAGGCGACTCATGACCTGCTCGCCCATGTCCATCCTTTGGCGCTGCGCTACTGCCGCACCCGGCTCAGCCGGCTGCCGGGCGACGCGCGCCATTTCGTGGAGGACCTCGCCCAGGAGGTCTGCGTCGCCGTTCTGATGGCGCTGCCGCGCTACAAGGACACGGGCAGACCCTTCGAGGCCTTCGTCTTCGCCATCGCCTCTCACAAGGTCGCCGACCTGCAGCGGGCGGCGATGCGCCACCCGGGATCGACGGCCGTGCCCTCCGACGAGATGCCCGAGCGGCCCGACGACTCCCTGGGGCCCGAGGAGCGCGCGCTGCTCAGCAGCGACGCCGAGTGGGCCAAGAAACTGCTGGCCAATCTGCCGGAGAACCAGCGCGAGCTGCTGGTTCTGCGGGTGGCCGTGGGGCTGACCGCCGAGGAGACCGGGCAGATGCTGGGGATGTCGCCCGGCGCGGTCCGGGTCGCACAACACCGGGCGCTGAGCCGGCTGCGCGCCCTCGCCGAGCAGTAGCCGGGCTTCGCGACACAGCGGTCCCGACCTCGCCGAGGGCCAAGGGCCCTCGGCCGTTACTCCGTCCGTGTGAACATACAAAGCTGCTGGGTGATCTTGATCGTGGAATGAGACGCCCGCTGAGCCCGTTAGCATGGACATCCGCACCGATCAAGGCCATTGGGGAAGGTGTCATGACTGCCAACGTCGACGGAGTGCCCGAGAAATTCGCGACACTCGGGCTGACCTACGACGATGTGCTGCTGCTGCCCGGCGTGTCCGACATGGCTCCGGACCAGATCGACACCGCCTCGCACCTCTCGCGGAACGTACGGGTGAACATCCCTCTGCTGTCCGCCGCCATGGACAAGGTCACCGAGGCGCGGATGGCCATCGCCATGGCCCGGCAGGGCGGCGCGGGCGTGCTGCACCGCAATCTCTCCATCGCCGACCAGGCCAACCAGGTCGACCTGGTCAAGCGCTCCGAGTCCGGCATGGTCACCGACCCCATCACGGTCCGTCCGGACGCCACGCTCGCCGACGCCGACCGGCTGTGCGCCAAGTTCCGCATCAGCGGCGTCCCGGTCACCGACGCCGCGGGCAAGCTGCTCGGCATCGTCACCAACCGCGACATGGCGTTCGAGTCCGACCGCAGCCGTCGGGTCCGCGAGGTCATGACCCCGATGCCGCTGGTCACCGGCAAGGTCGGGATCTCCGGCGTGGACGCCATGCAGCTGCTGCGCCGCCACAAGATCGAGAAGCTGCCGCTGGTCGACGACTCGGGCGTCCTCAAGGGCCTGATCACGGTCAAGGACTTCGTCAAGGCGGAGCAGTACCCGAACGCCGCGAAGGACGCGGAAGGCCGACTGCTCGTCGGCGCCGCGGTGGGCGTCGCGGGCGACGCCTTCGAACGCGCCCAGGCGCTGATCGAGGCGGGCGTCGACTTCATCGTCGTCGACACCGCCCACGGCCACTCGCGGCTGGTGGGCGACATGGTCGCGAAGATCAAGTCCAACGCGTCGGGCGTCGATGTCATCGGCGGCAACGTGGCCACCCGCGACGGCGCGCAGGCGCTGATCGACGCCGGAGTCGACGGCATCAAGGTCGGTGTGGGGCCGGGGTCGATCTGCACGACCCGCGTGGTCGCGGGCATTGGAGTCCCCCAGGTCACGGCCATCTACGAGGCTTCGCTCGCCGCGAAGGAAGCCGGCGTCCCGGTGATCGGCGACGGCGGTCTGCAGTACTCGGGCGACATCGCCAAGGCGCTGGTCGCCGGTGCGGACACGGTGATGCTCGGTTCGCTGCTCGCGGGCTGTGAGGAGTCGCCGGGCGAGCTGCTGTTCATCAACGGCAAGCAGTTCAAGTCGTACCGGGGCATGGGCTCCCTGGGTGCGATGCAGTCCCGCGGCGAGCAGCGCTCCTTCTCCAAGGACCGGTACTTCCAGGAGGGCGTCGCCTCCGACGAGAAGCTGGTGCCCGAAGGCATCGAGGGCCAGGTGCCCTACCGCGGTCCGCTCTCCGCGGTCGTCCACCAGCTGGTCGGCGGTCTGCGACAGTCGATGTTCTACGTCGGCGGGAGCACCGTCCCCGAGTTGCAGGAGCGGGGCCGGTTCGTCCGGATCACCTCCGCGGGGCTCAAGGAGAGCCACCCCCACGACATCCAGATGACGGTCGAGGCGCCGAACTACAGCAGGAAGTAGCGGCACGCGCGCGTGAAGGGGCGGTCCCGGGGCATCCGGGGCCGCCCCAGACGTGTGCACGGGGGTTGTCGGGGATACTGGACCCGGCAGACGTAGAGGGAAAGGCCCACACAACGTGACTGAGATCGAGATCGGGCGCGGCAAGCGCGGCCGCCGGGCGTACGCGTTCGATGACATCGCCGTCGTACCGAGCCGGCGCACCCGGGACCCGAAAGAGGTCTCGATCGCCTGGCAGATCGACGCCTACCGCTTTGAGCTGCCCTTCCTCGCCGCCCCCATGGACTCCGTCGTCTCGCCGCAGACAGCGATCCGCATCGGCGAGCTGGGCGGGCTCGGCGTGCTGAACCTCGAGGGGCTGTGGACCCGGTACGAGGACCCCCAGCCGCTGCTCGACGAGATCGCCGATCTTGAGGTGGACGAGGCGACCCGCCGACTGCAGGAGATCTACGCCGAGCCGATCAAGGAAGAGCTGATCGGGCAGCGCATCAAGGAGGTGCGCGACTCCGGAGTGGTCACCGCCGCCGCGCTCTCGCCGCAGCGCACCGCGCAGTTCTCCAAGGCCGTCGTGGACGCCGGCGTGGACCTGTTCGTCATCCGCGGCACCACCGTCTCCGCCGAGCACGTCTCGGGCGCGGCCGAGCCGCTGAATCTGAAGCAGTTCATCTACGAGTTGGACGTGCCGGTCATCGTCGGCGGCTGCGCGACCTACACGGCCGCGCTGCACCTGATGCGCACGGGGGCTGCGGGCGTGCTCGTCGGCTTCGGCGGCGGCGCCGCGCACACCACGCGCAACGTCCTGGGCATCCAGGTGCCGATGGCGACGGCGGTCGCCGATGTGGCCGCGGCCCGCCGTGACTACATGGACGAGTCCGGTGGCCGGTATGTCCATGTCATCGCTGACGGCGGAGTGGGCTGGTCGGGCGATCTGCCGAAGGCGATCGCCTGCGGCGCGGACGCCGTGATGATGGGCTCCCCGCTGGCCCGCGCCGCCGAGGCCCCGGGCAAGGGCCGTCACTGGGGCATGGAGGCGGTCCACGAGGACGTGCCGCGCGGCAAGCTGGTGGACCTGGGCGTCGTGGGCACCACGGAGGAGATCCTCACCGGGCCCTCGCACAAGCCGGACGGCTCGATGAACTTCTTCGGCGCGCTCAAGCGGGCCATGGCGACGACCGGCTACAGCGAGCTCAAGGAGTTCCAGCGGGTCGAGGTGACGGTCGCGGACTCCCAGCACAGCCGCTGACCGCTTCTCTCCGCTCTCGGCGGGAGCCTGCCCCCAACCCCTGAGACATGGCAAGGCTCCCGCAACCGGGCTCCGCCCCGACCTCCGCCCCGGCCCCCGCCGCCCCGTCGGCGGGGGCCTGCCCTGGTTGCGGGAAGGGTCGGGACGGGATGGGCGGAGAGCGCTCGGGAGCCTCACAGGCGGTGGGCCGCGCCCGCCGGGGTGGCTCCGCGGGTGTCGAGCAGCAACTGGGCCTTGACCGCCAGGCCCTGGAGGTCGTACGTCCGGTGGTGCTGGAGAAGCACCGTCAGATCCGCTCCGGCCGCGGCCTCGTACAGCGAGTCCGCCCTCGGGACCGGCAGGTCCCGCACCCTCCAGTGCGGCACATACGGGTCGTGGTAGCTCACCGACGCCCCCAGGTCCATCAGTCGGCGGGCGACCTCGACGGCGGGGGAGCACTGCAGATCGGCGAGGTCCGGTTTGTAGGTGACACCGAGGAGCAGTACGCGCGCGCCGCGCGCCGACTTGCCGTGCTCGTTCAGCAGGGCGGCGCAGCGCTGGACCACGTACTGCGGCATGCTGGCGTTGATCTCCTGTGCGAGGCCGACCATGCGCAGGGCTCCGCGCGGCGCGGACCCCGCGGGGGGCAGGAAGCGGGGATCCATCGGAACGCCGTGGCCGCCCACGCCGGGGCCGGGGCGGAACGCCTGGAAGCCGAACGGCTTGGTCTCGGCACAGCGGACGACGTCCCAGAAGTCGACGCCGAGGTCGTGGCAGAGCACCGCCATCTCGTTGACCAGCGCGATATTGACCTGCCGGTAGTTGGTTTCGAGGACCTTGACCGTCTCGGCCTCGCGGAGCCCGCGTGCCCGGACGACCTTGTCGGTCAGCCGGCTGTAGAACGCGGCGGCCGCTTCGGTGCAGGCCGGGGTGAGGCCGCCGATCACCTTAGGGGTGTTGGCGTAACCATGGGTCCGGCTGCCCGGGTCCAGACGCCCGGGGGAGTACGCCAGATGGAAGTCCCGGCCCGCCCGCAGCCCCGACCCCTCTTCGAGGAGGGGGCGCAGGAACTCGTCGGTGGTGCCCGGAAGCACGGCAGACTCCAGCAGCACCGTGGTGTGCGGCCGCAGCCGCGGGGCCAGGGCGCGGGCGGCGTCCGCGACCGACCCGAGATCCGGTGTGCCGTCGGCCCCAAGCGGCGTGGGCGCGCAGATCGCCGCAGTGCGCACCCGGCCGAGTTCCGCCGGGTCGGCGACGGAGCGGAAGCCGCCGGAGACCATTCGGCGGATGTCCGCCGGAGTGCGGCCCGCCGCCGGTTCCGCCGGACGGCGCGGGCTCGGGTCGGTTTCGTAGCCGATGGTTCCGATGCCGGCGGCCACTGCGGCCTGGGCGAGCGGCAGTCCGAGGCAGCCGAGTCCGATCACGGCGAAATCTGCGGGCATGGCGGTGGCCGTCCTTCCCATAGCCAAGAGGGGCAGAGGGCGCAAGCCCAGTGGACAGAATGAGCAGGCGCAATGTCAGACTAGGCGTAAATATGACCGATATGCCGTATTGCGAGCCTGTGGCCGTCCGAGTGTTATCCACAGGCGGTGGCTGAAGCGGCGGAGTGCGGCCAGAATCGACGTTGTGAGCCCGGCCGCACACAGCGTCAGGGCCATGGGCCCCTGAGGCTGCACGGCCGCATCACCGCATCACCGCATGACCGCATCACCGCATGACCGCACCGGACACGCCGACAAACGCCCGCCCGCGGGCGACGGGAGGCAGCAGTGAGGACAGTGACACTGGGACCCGCGGAGCGCGCCGCGGCGCTCGCCGGAATGGCCGAGCGGGAACTGGACATTCTGGTGGTGGGCGGCGGTGTGGTGGGAGCCGGCACCGCGCTGGACGCCGTCACCCGTGGGCTGTCGACAGGGCTCGTCGAGGCCCGTGACTGGGCTTCGGGCACGTCGAGCCGGTCGAGCAAGCTCATCCACGGTGGACTGCGGTATCTGGAGATGCTGGACTTCGCCCTGGTGAGAGAGGCTCTCAAAGAGCGGGGACTGCTGCTGGAGCGGCTCGCCCCGCATCTGGTCAAGCCCGTGCCTTTCCTCTATCCGCTCCAGCACAAGGGATGGGAGCGCCTGTACGCGGGCTCAGGCGTCGCGCTGTACGACGCCATGTCCATCTCCTCCGGGCATGGGCGTGGACTGCCCGTGCATCGCCATCTGTCGCGACGCCTGGCCCTGCGGGTCGCCCCCGCCCTGCGGAAGGACGCTCTGGTCGGCGCGTTGCAGTACTACGACGCGCAGATGGACGACGCCCGCTATGTGGCCACCCTCGTGCGGACGGCGTCGAGCTACGGGGCCCAAGTCGCCAGCCGGGCACGGGTGGTCGGCTTTCTGCGGGAGAGGGACCGAGTCGTCGGAGCCCGGGTGCAGGATGTCGAGGCCGGCGGGGAGTACGAGGTCCGGGCCAGGCAGATCGTCAATGCCACCGGGGTGTGGACGGATGACACACAGGCGCTGATCGGAGAGCGCGGCCAGTTCCATGTGCGGGCGTCCAAAGGGATCCATCTGGTCGTGCCCAAGGACCGCATCCACTCGACGACCGGGCTCATTCTCCGCACGGAGAAGTCGGTGCTGTTCGTCATCCCCTGGGGTCGGCACTGGATCGTGGGCACGACCGACACCGACTGGGATCTCGACAAGGCCCATCCCGCCGCTTCCAGCGCCGACATCGACTATCTCCTCGACCATGTGAACGCGGTGCTGGCCGTGCCCCTGACACGGGACGACGTCCAAGGGGTGTACGCGGGGCTGCGACCCCTGCTGGCCGGCGAGTCGGACGCCACGAGCAAGCTGTCGCGCGAGCACACGGTGGCGCACCCCGTCCCGGGCCTGGTGGTCGTCGCGGGCGGCAAGTACACGACCTACCGGGTCATGGCGAAAGACGCGGTGGACGAGGCGGTGCACGGGCTGGACCAGCGGGTCGCGGACTGCGTCACCGAGGATGTGCCGCTGCTCGGCGCGGAGGGCTATCGAGCACTGTGGAACGCCCGGGCGAGGATCGCGGCCCGGACGGGGCTTCACGTGGTGCGCGTGGAGCATCTGTTGAACCGGTACGGCTCGCTCATCGAGGAACTGCTCGCGCTGATCGCCGACGATCCCGGCCTCGGTGATCCGCTCGAGGGTGCGGAGGACTATCTGCGGGCGGAGGTCGTCTATGCGGCTTCGCATGAAGGCGCGCGCCATCTGGACGATGTGCTCACCCGCCGGACCAGGATCTCCATCGAGACCTTTGACCGGGGGACGCGCTGTGCGCGGGAGTGCGCGGAGTTGATGGCGCCCGTCCTCGGCTGGGACGAGAGACAGATCGAGAAGGAGGTGGCGCACTACGAGAAGCGGGTGGAGGCGGAGCGTGAGTCGCAGCGCCAGCCGGACGACCTGACGGCCGACGCGGCGAGACTGGGAGCGCCCGACATCGTTCCGCTCTGAAGCCCCCTCCGGCGCGGCGCTCCGGCTTCAACGGCCTTGATCGAGTGTGCCCTGGTCTGAACGACTCTGAGCAACTCGTGGCATTGTGGTAATCCCACCCTTTCGGGCCTGTCCGGGGCAAGGGCGGACCCGGGAGATGAACGGGTCCCGGAGTAAGGGACAATGGGGGCTCTGCCAGGGCGGGTTACCGCACGCGCGGCCAACGGGCGGGCGCGGGCGAAGATCAGGGATCGCAGAGGGGACGCATGTCGGAGGCGGAGCAGTCACGGGAGCCCCAGCGGGCGGCTGGGCCGGTTTCCGGTACGGAGCCCCGGGGGGATTCCCAGGAGCCCGGGAAGCAGCCGGAGTCGGCGGCCGACAAGGCGTCGGACGCGTCGACCGAGGCGCCTATAACCCCCGGAAGCGGCGAAGGTTCGGGCAACCGGTCCGCGGCGGCGCACGCCAAGTCGCCGCATCAGTCGACCGGCTCCGCGGCGGACACAGGCCCTGTGAAGGCCTCCGCCCCAAAGGCCGGCGCCCCTGACCCGGATGCCGAGACCGAGGCCGGCGCCGAGAGCACGACCGAGAGTGAGCCCGGCCGCCGGAGCGGGCGCACGGGCGGCAAGAAGGCCGAGACTAAGGCCGAGAGGAAGCCTGAGCAGGAGAAGCCGGCTCAGTCGGAGTCCGGGCAGGCCGAGGCGTCCCCTCCGGAGGCAGCCCCGGCAGCAGGGGCGTCGGACAGTGCTCGGCCCGAGACCGGGCGTCCGGCCACCTCCGACGCGGGCACGCAGGCCGGGGCCAAGTCCGATGCGCCCAAGTCCGGCACGGACTCGACCGGCGCGGGCAAGGCTGACTCGGGCAAGCCGGACTCGGCCAAGGGCGGTACGAGCAAGGCTGGCGCGGGCAAGGCTGACTCAGGCAAGCCGGACTCGGTCAAGGGCGGTACGAGCAAGGCCGGCTCCGGCACGGCGGGCTCGGGGAAGGGCGAGTCGGCCAAGGCCGGTGCGGGCGGCGGGCGGAGCGCGGCGTCCGCACCGGCGGCAGGGCGCGGGGCTGCCGGGGCCGACGGGCAGCTCCTTGCCGGTCGGTACAGGCTCGGCGGGGTCCTCGGCCGCGGCGGCATGGGCACGGTGTGGCGGGCCGTCGACGAGACTCTCGGCCGCACGGTGGCGGTCAAGGAGCTCCGCTTCCCCAACAGCATCGACGAGGACGAGAAGCGACGTCTCATCACCCGCACTCTGCGCGAGGCCAAGGCGATCGCCAGGATCCGCAACAACAGCGCGGTGACCGTCTACGACGTCGTCGACGAGGACGACCGCCCCTGGATCGTGATGGAGCTCGTCGAGGGCAAGTCCCTCGCCGAAGTCATCCGCGAGGACGGCACCCTGACGCCCCGCCGCGCTGCCGAGGTCGGACTCGCGATCCTCGACGTGCTGCGCTCGGCCCACCGGCAGGGCATCCTGCACCGCGATGTGAAGCCGTCCAATGTGCTGATCGCAGAGGACGGGCGGGTGGTGCTCACCGACTTCGGCATCGCCCAGGTCGAGGGTGATCCCTCGATCACCTCCACCGGCATGCTCGTCGGCGCGCCCTCGTATATCTCCCCCGAACGTGCCCGTGGCCACAAGCCGGGCCCGGCAGCCGACCTCTGGTCGCTGGGCGGGCTGCTGTACGCGAGCGTCGACGGAGCGCCGCCGTACGACAAGGGGTCGGCGATCGCGACGCTGACCGCAGTGATGACCGAGCCGCTGGACCCGCCCAAGAACGCGGGCCCGCTGGAGGAAGTCATCTACGGGCTCCTCGCCAAGGACCCGGAGCAGCGGCTGGACGACACCGGCGCCCGCAAGCTGCTGACCGCCGTGGTCCATGCCCCCGAAGCGCCGGAGCCCGCGGTTCCCGAACCGGAGTCCGATGCCACGCGGGTCATAGCGATGCCGCCACCGCCGCCGCCCGCTCCGCCCCGGGGCCCGGCCGCTCGGCCTCCGGCGCAGACGGCTGCGAAGGACCCCGCCGCCGACCGGCTGCGCGGCGCGCTCCGCTCCGTACGGAACGCGGCCGCGGCCGCGGCCGCACCGGAGCCCAAGCCGCAGCCCCAGCAGCCCGCCGGGCGGCCGGCCCCTGTGCGTGCGCCGATCACGGATGTGGTCTCCCGCCGCACCCTGGTGATCGTTGCGGTGGTGGTCGTGCTGGCCGTGCTGTCCACCGTGCTGCTGCTCACTCTGGGCGGCGGCGACGAGGGCGGCAAGGACTCCCAGGGCGACAAGAACAAGACCGCCTCCGCCGGCGCTGCGAACGGCGGCGGGGACGGCGGAGCGGCCACAGAAGGCCAGGACCCCGCCAAGGGCGGCAACGCCAAGGACACGGATTCCGGCGGCAGCCCCGGCCCGGACGGCGCTGCCGCGGAAGGCGCCGGGAACGGCGCCGGCAACGCAACCGCAGGCGACGCCGGGGACGACCCGGACGGCCAACAGGGCGACGACGGCGGGAAGAACGGCGACAAGCCGGGCGGGGAATCGCTGCCCGCCGGCTATGCGACGGTCTCCAACACCCAGTTCAATTTCACCGTCGCCATGCCCGAGAAGTTCAAGCAGACGGGCATAGCGGGCCGGAACTCCGGCGCGATATTCAGCGAGAGCGGCGGGTTCCCCCGGCTGCAGATCGACTTCACCTCCAGCCCCGGCGACGACGCCGCATGGGCCTGGCAGCAGGCCGTGTCCGGCGTCAGGGCCAGCAGCAGCGGCTACAAGCACCTCGGCATCGACAAGGTCGCGTACAACGGCTATCCGACCGTGGCCGACTGGCAGTTCGAGCGCAATCAAGGCGGTGAGCGGGTACGGGTCCTCAACAGGGGCTTCAAGGTGGACGCCCGGCACGGCTACTCGATCATGATCAGCTGCAAGGCGAGTGAATGGCAGGACGAGGAGTGCACGACGCTGCGCGAGACGGCGTTCGCCACGTTCAGCCCCAAGGACTGAGCACGACCGGACAAGGACACGTATCGTGAGAGCTCATGGACGGTACGCAGCCGTAAAAAGGCGTTGTCCGACCGGAATTGACACCGGCAGCGGCACCGCGGCGGACGGTTTCGCACAAGCCGGGTGGCCGGTCGGGTGACAGCGGGCTGGTGGGGAGGCCTTGTGGACGACTACGCGGGACGGGTGCTCGCCGACCGCTACCGCCTGCCGCTGCTGCCCTCCGACGCCTATGAACTGGGTGAGACCCCGGCGTTTGACACCTACAGCGGACATGAAGTGCTGGTGCGGCAGGTGCCGCTCCCCGAAGTGGTCGAGGCCGAGGTCCTGGAGGGCGACGGCGGCGGCCGTGAGGCAGGCGGCCCGCCGGCCGGCGCGGCCGCGCGGCGAGGCGGTCAGGGGCATACGACGCGCCGCCCCGCCGACCCCGCCGTGCGCAGGGCGGTCGAAGCCGCCCAGGCCGCAGCGCAGGTTCCCGATCACCCGCGTCTCGACCAGGTCTTCGACGTCTTCGCGGAGGCGGGCTCCCTGTGGATCGTGAGCGAGCGCGTCGAGGCCCGCCCGCTCGCCGCGCTGCTCGCCGAGAGGCCCCTCAGCCCCTATCGCGCCGCCGAGATCGCCTCTGATGTGCTCACCGCGCTGCGCGCGCTCCACGCGCATGGCTGGACCCACCGGAACATCACCGTCCGCACGATCCTCATATGCGACGACGGACGGGTGGTGCTGACCGGGCTCGCCGCCGGCGCGGCGGAGGAGGCCCTGTGCGGCTATGCACCCGCTCCGGAGCCCGGCCCGGGCCGGCCACGGACGCAGAGCGAGGCGCAGCCGGCGCAGACGCACACGCACGCCCTGGAGCCGCAGTCGCAGCCGAAGCGGGAGCCGGAGCGGGAGCGGGAGCCGGACCCAGAGCTGGAGCGGGTGCCGGAGCCGGAGGCGCAGCCCGCCGCGGTGCCCGACGTCCGCGCGGCCAGGGCCGGAGCGATCGCCGCGTACCGAGCCGGGGCACAGGCCGCCGCCCGGGCCAGTGAGGCGCGACGCCAGACAGGCGACCCCGACTGGTGGGCCCAGCCGCGGGCCGAGAGCGGCTCGGGCCGCCTTCCCGGTCAGTCCGGCGGCCACGGCGCCGGCCCGGAGGGCGGCCCCGGCCACCCCGGCGGCGGCAACCGGGTACAGCTGGCGGGCTCCTGGCACGACGGCCCGGAGCAGGGGCGGGAAAGCGGCCCCGGCCCCGCGCCGGCAGGCGGCGCGCGTGCGGCGCTGCCCCAGCCCCGCAGCCATGACGGAGCGGAGCGTCCGCCCGCCCTGCCGCCCCCGGCGAAAGAAGCGCAGGCGGGGCGTTGGGAAGAGGTCGCCGCGGAGGACGGAGCCCGCTACCGGGGCCCCGCCACGCCGTTGGCGGCCGAGCGGGCCCGCCAGGCTCGGATCGCGGTCGTCGGCGCGGTCACCGAGCGCTGGGCCCCCGAGCAGGCGGGCCCGGTGCACGAGAACTGGCAGCTCGCCGCACCCGTGGGACCGGCGACCGACCTCTGGGCGCTCGGGGCGCTGCTGTTCCGGGCCGTGCAGGGGCACGCCCCCTACCCCGAGGAGAACGCCGTCGAGCTGGTGCAGCTCGTCTGCGCGGAGCCGCCCGCCTTCGCCGAGGAGTGCGGTCCGCTGCGCCCCGTCGTCGAGTCGCTGCTGCGCCAGGACCCGACCGAGCGCCCCGACTTCGAGGAGCTGCGCGGCTGGCTGCGTTCTCTGGTGCGGTCCGCGCCCGAGCCGGACGCGGGGATGAACGTGGTGCCCGTCCCGTCGGGGCCGGTGGACGCCGCCCGCCTCCCGGTCGTACGGCGGCGCGGCGAGCTGGTGCGCCGACGTCGCGCGGGCGTGCCGGACGTCGTCCACGGCCGTCACCGACACCGCAGAGACCCGCATGGCGGCGTCCGGGAGCGGGGCCCTCGGGCGCTCGGCCGCACCTTGCTGCTGCTGATCCTGCTGTTGACGGCGGTCGGCATCGCCTACGCCGTGCTGTTTCTGCCCAAGGCCGGGACGGACAGCCCGCCGCCGGGCCGGGAGCCGACGCAGAGCAGCGGCCGACAGCAGGGCGAAACAGGAGAGGACGGAACGGGCGGTCGGCCTTCCCCGGCCGGTCCGAGCCCCGATCACACCGCCCCCGACGCCACGCCGGAGCAGCCGCCCGGCGCACAGGAACCGCAGACGTCGGCCCCGACGGGGAGCCTCCCGGACGGCTATGCCCTCCGCAAGGACCCCGAGGGCTTCCGGATAGCCGTCGACGAGGGCTGGCGGCGCAGCCCCGTCAACGACGCCGGCCAAGTCCGCTATTCGGACGGAGACTTCATCCTCATCGTCGTCCCGGGGCGGGACAGCGTGGCCGACCACGGCGATGACCCGCTCGCCTACCAGCGCGACAAGGAGCGCGAGCTCCAGCCGTTCCGGGACTCCTCCTGGGCCAGCGCGACGGGGCTGCGGCGGGTCGACGTCGGGCGACAGGCCATGGCGGAGGGCCAGTTCACCTGGCGTGACAGCAGTGGACGGGAGGTGTACGTACGCAATCTCGCGCTCATGGTCGACGGCCGTTACCACGTGATCCAGGTGATAGGGCCGGAGGCGCAGCGCGACGAGGTGACCGCGTACCACCAACAGGCCGCCGCTTCCTACCGGGTCACCCGCTGACCGTCCGTTGATCACCCGCTGTCACTGCGGCGACAGGTGCACAACTCCCGTTCGCTCAGGGCCTATCGCGGCTTCTGCACTGCTTTCTCCGGGATTTCGATCGCTTTTCTCCGTCACGGTGTGGTCACTTGGGCTGCCCCGGTTCCTTACCGGTGCTTTCTCTCCGTAACCTGTGAACCCAAGGATCGGGGCGGGGAACGTGGAACACTCTCAAGGCACGACGGAGGCGGGTCTGCTGCTCGCCGGGCGCTACCGGCTGCGCGAGTCGATCGGCAGGGGCGGCATGGGCAAGGTCTGGCGCGCGGATGACGAAGTCCTGGGCCGCGTCGTTGCGGTGAAGGAGCTGACAGCCGGACGCTACGCCTCCGAGGCCGACCGCGCGGTGTTGCACGCCCGCACCAAGAAGGAGGCCAGGGCCGCCGCGAGGATCAGCGACCCCGGCGTCGTCACCGTTCACGACGTGCTGGACCACGACGACCGCCCGTGGATCGTTATGCAGTACGTCGACGGGCCGTCACTCGCCGACGCCGCCAAGGAGACAGGGCGGATCGAGGCGAGCGAGGCCGCCCGAGTGGGGTTGCAGGTGCTGCGCGCGCTCGGCGCGGCCCATGCCGTCGGAGTGCTCCACCGCGATGTGAAGCCCGGCAACGTCCTGTTGGGGCGGGACGGCCGGGTGCTGATCACGGACTTCGGGATCGCCGCGATCGAGGGAGACGCCACGATCACCCGCACCGGTGAGATCGTCGGTTCCATCGACTATCTGGCCCCCGAGCGGGTGAGGGGACATGACCCGGGCCCCGCGTCCGACCTCTGGTCGCTGGGGGCGACGCTCTACACGGCGGTGGAGGGCGAGTCGCCGTTCCGCCGCTCCTCGCCGCTGGGCACGATGCAGGCGGTGGTGGACGAGGAGGCGCCGCCCCCGCAGCATGCCGGGCTGCTCGCCCCGGTCATCACGGCTCTGCTGTGCAAGGACCCGGCCGCCAGACCGTCGGCGGCCGAGGCGGAGCGGATGCTCGAGGATGCGCTGGAGGGGCGGACGACGACGGCGATGTCCCAGTCCGCAACGCACCGCTTCACCACGGGCTTCCCGGGCGGCACGGCCCGGGACCTCGCTCATTACGCGACGCACGGCCCGGCCCGCAACCCGGCCGCCAGGGCAGCGGACGCCGGAACGCCCCTGCACGGCACGGCGTTCCAGGGAGCGCGGCCGCCCGCGACCCCCGCCCATGCGCCGGCCCATACGCCCGCGATGGCTGCGTACCCGGCGGGGGACCGCCCGCGCCGTTCCGGCCGGCTGCGCGGTGTGGTGCTCGTCGTGGTCCTCGCGGCGCTCGTCGGAGGCGGCGCGGGCCTTGCGGTGATGAAGTACGCGGATGCTTTCGGCGGGACGGGCACAGGCGGCGACGGCGCGGGGCGGCAGACGGCCGGCAGCTCGGCGGGCCCGCAGGACTCCCCAGGCGCTCGGGAGGCGGTGAACTCCGCGGAGTGGCGGCGCGTCCAGGACCCGGAGGGGTTCAGTCTGCTGGTGCCCCAGGGCTGGCAGCGCCAGCTTGACGGCGACCAGATCGACTACACCCCCGACAACGGCCGCCATCGCATCCGCATCAGCATCGATCCGACGCCCGACTTCGAGAACCCCTATATGCACATGCTCAGCATGGAGAAGGGTCTGCAGAAGCGGCTGCCCGACTACCGGCGGATGAAGCTGGACCAGAACACCTTCCGCGACCAGACGCTCTCCGCCATCTGGGAGTTCACCTGGACGGAGAAGCAGAACCACCCCGGTCCGCGGCGCGCCATCGACCAGATGTACTACGGGGACGACGGCACGGAGTACGCGCTCTACATGTCGGGACCCGCCGACGACTGGGAAACCACCCGACAACAGTTCGACGTCATGGTGCAGAGCTGGCGACCGCCGCAGGCGACGGAGGAGTGAGGCGGTAGCATCCGCTGCCGGCCCCGGCCGACGATGTGAACATGACGAACGATGGGGGACGGGTGAACGAGCCCACCAGTTACGGACTCAGGCCGCCGAACGCAGGGCAGCCTCCGTACCAGGGACAGGTTCAGGGACCGGGACAGGGACCGGGATACGGGCAAGCGCAGGGGCAGGGGCCGGAACGGGGAGCGGGGCAGCAGAGCTCCGTGTACCAGCCCACGCAGGCGGCCCGCCCGCCCGCGGAGCCACATGTTCCGGCTCCTGCCGCCGATCCCCGCCCGGGTGCCGAACCCGGTCAGGGCCGGCTGATCGGTGGCCGCTACCGGCTTGTCTCCCGCCTCGGCCACGGGGGCATGGGCACGGTGTGGCGGGCCCACGACGAGGTCGTGGACCGTTCCGTGGCAGTCAAGGAGCCCCGCGTGCCGGAGCACTTGAGCGAGAGCCACCGGGACAACGTCTACCAGCGGATGCAGCGCGAGGCGCGCGCAGCCGCCCGGATCGAGCACCCCTCGGTCGTCACCATGCACGACGTGGTGATCGAGGACGACAAGCCGTGGATCGTCATGGAGCTGGTGCAGGGCCAGTCGCTGGCCGGCCGGCTGCGCGACGGCACCCTCGACGTACGCGAGGCCGCCCGCATAGGCCTCGCCGTCCTCGGCGCGCTCTCCGCCGCGCACGAGGTCGGCGTGCTGCACCGCGACGTCAAGCCGGACAACGTCCTGCTGGGCCGCGGCGACCGTGTCGTGCTGACCGACTTCGGGATCGCACAGGTGGAGGGAGAGCAGGGGCTGACGGAGACCGGTGCGTTCGTCGGCTCCCCGGAGTTCATCGCGCCCGAGCGGGTGCTGGGCCAGCACCCGGGGCCCGAATCGGACCTGTGGTCGCTGGGCGTCGTGCTGTATGCGGCAGTCGAGGGCATGTCCCCTTACCGCCGCTCCAACACCCCCGCGACGCTGCAGGCCGTGATCTCCGCCGAGCCGCAGATGCCCGCCCGCGGCAGCGGGGCGTTCGGGTCGCTGGTGATGCGGCTGCTGCGCAAGGACCCGGCGATGCGGCCTGACGCGGCCGAGGTCCGGCAGACGCTGGAGTCGATCGTGCGCCCGGCGCAGCCCGCCCTCGATGTGACGGCGCTGGCGTCGCACCAGGGCGGCGCAGGCGCGGCTTCGGGCGGCAGTCGGTGGGTGCCGCCGGTGCTGCACAAGAACCGCCCCGCGCAGTTCGGGCTGCTGGGCGGGGTGGTGGCCGTGGCGCTGGCGCTCCTCTTCGTGTTCCTGGATCCGCTCGGCGGCGATGAGCTGCCGGTGGGCTGGGAGGCGCGCACGGACCGGGAAGTGGTCGAGGCGAACATCGCCGTGCCGTCCGAGTACGAGAGGGTCGAGGGCGACAACGGGCGCAGCGTCACCTACTGGGATCCCAGTGGGGTGTTCACCGTCTATCTGGAGCGCATCGAGACCGCCGAGGAGGAGGACGAGCTGCCGCCGCAGGCCGACGCGTGGAAGAAGCACTATGAGAAGGGCGGCGAGGACGGCAACGAGATCAAGGATCAGAACGTCGTGTCGACCGCCTCGACGCAGCAGGGCAAGGAGGCGTTCGACACCGTCGTCGACTATGTGCCCTACAGCTCTTCCAACGACGATCCGATCCGCTACCGCTGGCAGGAACGTGTGGTCGCCACCGGCGAGGGGGGAGACCAGATCTACTGGCGGCTGCGGGTGTCGGGCCCTGCGGAGGGCTGGGCGGCGCAGGAGGGCGACCGGCTGTTCGACGGGGTCGTGAAACATCTCGACATCCAGGGGCTGTGACCGCTCCAACCCTTTGCGCGCCATGACAAGCCGCTGATCAGGGCATTTATGCCAGCGATCGCTGGCGTGGTTGCAGCGGACTGGTGAGCAGGGTGTGAAAAGGTGTTACCGGCGGGTACCAAAAGTTCCGGATGGCGCATACTCTCGGCCCCATGACGGACTCGCAGGCACCCGCCGCCTCCGGCGGCAACCCGACAGCCGCCGCTCCGGCCGGTGTGCGCACCGCGGCCGATGTCGTCACCCCGGAGGTGGTCGCCCAGCTGACCCGAGGGGTCGTCGGCTCCGGCCGCACCGCCAACCACACGCCCTTCACCGGTGAGAAGCTGGCCGAGCTGCCCGAGTCGACGCCCGAGGACGTCGCGACCGCCTTTGACCGCGCCCGCGTCGCGCAGCCGGTCTGGGCGGCTGCCTCAGTGCGCACCCGAGCCGCCGTGCTGCTCCGTTTCCACGATCTGGTGCTTCAGCGGCAGGCCGAGGTGCTCGACCTGATACAGCTGGAGACGGGCAAGGCCCGTCTGCACGCCCATGAGGAGGTCCAGGCCGTCGCCGTGGCGGCCCGCCACTACGGCCGCACAGCCCCCGCGTACCTGCGCCCCAAGCGGCACACCGGCGTCGTCCCCGTACTGACCAAGACCACCGAACTGCGCCATCCACGCGGCGTCGTCGGCCAGATCGCCCCCTGGAACTACCCGCTGGAGCTGTCCGTCGGCGATGCGCTGCCCGCCTTCGTCGCCGGCAACGCGGTGGTGATGAAGCCGGACACCGAGACCGCCCTCACCGCGCTGTGGGCGCGCGACCTGCTTATCGAGGCCGGACTGCCCGCCGAGGTCTTCCAGGTGGTGCTCGGAGACGGTCCCGTCATCGGCCCCGAGGTCGTCCGGCACGCCGACTACGTCTCCTTCACCGGCTCGACCCGCACCGGCCGCGAGGTCGCCCAGGGGGCCGCGGCCCGGCTCATCGGCGTCTCCCTCGAACTGGGCGGCAAGAACGCGATGCTGGTGCTGCACGACGCGGATGTGGACAAGGCCGCGGCCGGCGCGGTGCGCGCCTGCTTCTCCTCCGCCGGCCAGCTGTGCATATCCATCGAACGTCTCTACGTTCACGAGTCGATCGCCGACGACTTCATCGAACGCTTCGCCGCCCGTACGAAGGCGATGCGCCTCGGCAGCGCCCTCGCCTACGGGGCCGACATGGGCTCACTGGTCAGCGAGCGGCAGCTGGAGACCGTCACCCGTCATGTCGAGGAGGCCGTAGCCAAGGGCGCCCGGCTGGTGGCCGGCGGTCGCGCCCGGCCCGACGTCGGCCCTCTCTTCTACGAGCCGACGATCCTCGACAGCGTCGAGGCGCCGATGGCCGTCTGCACCGAGGAGACGTTCGGGCCGGTCGTCTCCGTCTACCGCTTCGCCGACGAGGACGAGGCCGTCCGGCTCGCCAACTCCACCCCGTACGGGCTGAACTCCAGCGTGTGGACCGAGGACGGCAGGCGCGGCCATGCCGTCGCCGCCAGGCTGCGCACCGGAACCGTGAACATCAACGAGGGCTATGCGCCCGCGTACGGCAGCGCGCAGTCGCCGATGGGCGGCATGAAGGACTCCGGGCTGAGCCGGCGCCATGGCTCCGAGGGCATCCTGAAGTACACCGAGGCCCAGACCGTCGCCCAGCAGCGGCTGCTGCCGCTGGCCCCGTCCTTCGGCATGGACGACGAGAAGTACGCGGCGTTCATGAGCGCCTCTCTGAAGGTCATGAAGGCGCTCAGGCTGCGTTGAGACTGCGCTGGGAGGAGTCCGGTGTACGAGGTGCGCGACGACGACGTGCGTGACGACGTGCGCGACAAGGGCGACGATGTGCATGGCGACATGCGTGACGACGTGCAAGGCGACATGCGTGACGACGTGCAAGGCGACATGCATGACGACGACGTGTACGACTACGACGTCATCGTCGTCGGCTCGGGCTTCGGCGGCTCGGTCTCGGCGCTCCGGCTGACGGAGAAGGGATACCGGGTCGGCGTCCTGGAGGCCGGCCGCCGCTTCACGCCGGAGACCCTGCCCAGGAACTCCTGGGACCTGCGGAACTACCTCTGGGCCCCGGCGCTCGGGCTGTTCGGCATCCAGCGCGTCCATCTGCTGGGCAATGTGATGGTGCTGGCGGGCGCGGGAGTCGGCGGCGGCTCACTCAACTACGCCAACACCCTGTACGTGCCGCCCGCGGCCTTCTTCGAGGACCGCCAGTGGGCGTCCATCACCGACTGGCGGGACGAACTCGCCCCGCACTACGACCAGGCGAAGCGGATGCTGGGGGTGCGGCTCAACCCGACCACGACCCCCTCGGACGTGCACCTCAAGGCCGCCGCACAGGCGATGGGCGTCGGCGACACCTTCCATATGGCCCCGGTCGGCGTCTTCTTCGGCGACGGCAAGGACGCGGACGGCACGGCGAAGGCGAAGCCGGGCGGGGCCGTGGACGACCCGTACTTCGGCGGCGCGGGGCCGGCCCGCAGAGCGTGCACCGAGTGCGGCGAGTGCATGACCGGCTGCCGCCACGGCGCGAAGAACACCCTCAACGAGAACTACCTCCACCTCGCCGAACAGGCCGGCGCGGTCATCCACCCCATGACGACGGCCGTCGCGATCGCCGAGGACGGGCAGGGCGGCCACAAAATCACCACGGTGCCCACGGACGCACGGCGCAGAGGACGCCGCAGGGTGCTGCGGGCGCGGTACGTGGTCGTGGCGGCGGGGACGTACGGCACCCAGACCCTGCTGCACACGATGCGCGACCGCGGGCTGCTGCCGCGCATCCCTGCCCGGCTCGGCGAGCTGACCCGCACCAACTCCGAGGCGCTGGTCGGCTCCCAGACCACCGACCGCCGCTACCGGGCGAAGCACGGCGTACGGAAGGCGGACTTCACCCGGGGCGTGGCGATCACCTCGTCCATCCACCCGGACGCCGACACCCACATCGAACCGGTCCGCTACGGCAAGGGCTCCAACGCGATGGGCCTGCTGTCCACCCTCCAGGCGCCGTACGCGGAGCGCCGGGTGCGCGGCTGGCTGCGCAACGCGGTCCGGCACCCCTGGCTGCTGGCGCGCTCCCTTTCCAACAGACGCTGGTCGGAGCGGTCGATCATCGGCCTGGTCATGCAGTCCGTGGACAACTCCCTGACCACCTACCGCAGGCCGCGCGGCCCCGGGAAAGGGCTGCTGACCGCCCGCCAGGGCCATGGCGCCCCCAACCCCAAGCAGATCGCCGAGGGCACCCGTGCGGCGACCCTGCTCGCCGAGGAGATCAACGGCTTCGCGGGCTCGAACGTCGGTGAACTGGTGGGCACACCGCTGACCGCGCACTTCCTGGGCGGCTGTGTGATCGGCGCGTCGGCGGAGGACGGGGTGATCGACCCGTACCACCGGCTGTACGGCCACCCTGGCGTCTCGGTCGTCGACGGCGCGGCCGTCTCGGCGAACCTGGGCGTCAACCCGTCCCTGACGATCACGGCGCAGGCCGAGCGCGCGATGTCCTTCTGGCCCAACAAGGGCGAGCCCGACCCGCGCCCCGCGCAGAGTGAGCCGTATCGACGCCTCGCGCCCGTGGCCCCGGCGTCGCCAACGGTCCCGGCGGACGCGTTCGGCGCGTTGAAGTTGCCGTTCCTGGGGATTCCCGCGGTCCCGCCGAAGCGCGGGCAGTAGTCCGACACGGTCCGCCCGGGCCCGGCGCCGGTCCGCCCGGGTCGGTACGGGTCCGCCCGGGCCCGCGCCGGGCCGAACCAGGCAGGACGCGGACAGCGGAAAGGCGCTGCACCCCCCTCCGAGTGCAGCGCCTTCCCCGTCTGTGCGGCGGTGTGCCTTACGCGGCCGCGCCGTTGCCGCGCCGCTTCAGCGCGAAGACCACGCCCGTGCCGGCGACGATGGCGATGCCACCGGCGATGCCGATGGTCGGCAGCATGGAGTTCGAGCCGGTCTCGGCGAGGCTGCCGGTGACCGGGAGCTCCTTGGCCCCACCCTGCGGCTTCGGGCTGTTCGGCTTCTTGCCCTCGGGCTTCTCACCGCTCGGCTTGGCCTCGTCCACGTCGCCCGGCTTGCTTTCCTTGGCCAGGACGGTGAACGCGTAGGAGTCCCCATTTCCGTTGCAGGACGTGCCCTCACCGGCGTAGATGGCGCTGCTCAGGGCGAACGAGGAACCGGCCGGGGCCTTGGCGTCGATGCGGACACGCAGGTCCATCTCGGCGGTCTCACCCTTCGCCAGGTCGTCGATGTAGCCGACGAAGCTGCCGGTGACGAGCAGTTCGCCTTCCTCGTCCTCGAAGAGCTCCTGGTAGGAGTCGGTCCACTGGCCCGTCTCGGGGTCCTTGAACTCGATCTGCGCGAGTTCCAGCGCGAGGGAGTGCTCCAAGTTCGTGTCGTCGTCGTACTCGGTGTACGTCTCGATGTAGACGTCCGTGAGGTCGGCGTCCGAGTCGTTCGTCACCGAGTAGGTGAAGTTGTGCCAGCCGGAGCCCGCGACGATCTTGCTGGGCAGACCGGAGACGCTGACCTGGAGGTTCTCGTCGAGGTCGAAAGTCTCACACTCGAAGGGAGTCCACTTGCTTTCGGCGTCCGGCGTGCCGGACTCGTTCTCGGGCTTGTCGTCACCCTCGGTCTTGGGCGTCTCGGAGGTCTTGTCGTCCTCCTTCTTCTCGCCCTCGGCCTCACCCTCGGGCTTCTTCTCGCCCTGGGCCTCGGAGGCGGACGTGTCGTTCTCGGACTCGCCGCCCGTCTCCACCGTCGCGTCGCCCTCGGCGGCCTTCTCGGCCTGCTCGGACTCCTCGGCCGGGGGCTCCGTCTCGTTCTCCGTGGACGGGGTGTTCTCCTCCTGCGGCGTCTCGGACGCCGACTCGGAGGCGGTGGTGCCGTTGTTGCCGTCAGTCGCGTAGGCGGCCGGAGCAGCCAGGAACGCGGCGGGAGCTATGACAGCGGTCGCAGCGGCGACAGCCATAGCGCGGCGAAGTTTCAAAGTGACCTCAGTGAAGTCCGGCGTGCCACCCGTCGGGAGGCACGAAGCGGTGGGCCTCGCCCGGAGATGTCACGGGCGAGGCTCTTGGTTCCGCATGCATGACCTGCGACGGATGAAATTGGTTGCAGGGGAACTCACAGAAACTTTATGTGGCTTGCATCACGTTGAGCGCCGTCCGTGTTGCTCCGCATCGAAGGCTGAGACCGAGCCGTGAAGGCTTCCGGGCGGACGGGGTGCACATGGGCAAGGGCCCCGCGGTCTGACCGCGGGGCCCTTGACGGACTCTGGTTTTCCGGACCGGTTGCGGTCGGCTCCGGGCGTCCCCGGAGCCGACCGCTCTTTGGAGTGACCGGGCTGCTGTCCCCTGCCGACCGGTCACGCGCGCTGGGGCGAGGTCCCACGACGTGCCTGCGACACGTCACACGCTCCAGCGGAGCCACGCGTGGTTTCCTTCGAGGCCCGCCCCTGGCTGGCACGGACAATCGGACAACGACCGCCCGCGTCCTGCGGTCACGCTCCGTACGAGTGAGGATGCGCCCGAACTCAGATGCGGCCCCGGCACAGCTCCAGCAGGGTCATCGCCAGCGAGGTGCCCGGCTTGCCCAGAGCGTCGCGGTAGTGGGCGAGCACCTCCATCTCCCGCGCGAGGTTCACCCGTCGGCCGCCCGAGGAGATACGGGCGTCCTGGATGACGGCTGAGACGGCCATACGCTCCTGGATCAGGCCGATGATGCGGTCGTCGAGCGCGTCGATGCGCTCCCGTGCGCCGCTGATCACGGTGGCGGCCTCATCGGTGCGCGCGCCGGTGTCGGTCGCCGTGGCTGTGGTCGAGGTCATGGTCGGGGCTCCTGTCTGCAGTGCTCTGCTGTGTCGGAGCCCCGGGACGGTACGGCCCGGAAACGGCAGGCGCCCCGGGCCTTGTCGGCCCGGGGCGCCTGGGAAGTCGCTTGTCAGTGGCTCAAGCAGCACGACCATGGCAGCCGGTGGGCCGGTTGCCATAGGTAAAGACGAAGGTCTGCTGCGTGCGCATGCGCCCAGTATGGCCCTTCCGAACGCGCGGGGGCCAAGCCGGGTTCGGATGGTGAGACGAAGAGAGGGCTGACCGCGCCGGTAGAATCGACAGCGAGAACCCCTCCTCCCACCACCGCCGGAAGGCCGCCGTAGTGTCCTCAGCGCCCCCTGCTGCCGCGCCCGCACCCAGCCCGGACGTCGTCCTCGTCGTGGACTTCGGCGCGCAGTACGCCCAGCTCATCGCCCGTCGCGTCCGTGAGGCACGGGTCTACAGCGAGATCGTCCCCTCCACCACGCCCGTGGCGGAGATGCTGGCCAAGAAGCCCAAGGCGATCATCCTGTCCGGCGGACCCTCGTCCGTGTACGAGGAAGGCGCCCCCCGGCTGGACCGGGAGCTCTTCGAGGCCGGGGTCCCGGTCTTCGGCATGTGCTACGGCTTCCAGCTGATGGCGACCACGCTCGGCGGCACCGTCGACAACACGGGGGCGCGCGAGTACGGCCGTACCCCGCTGTACGTCAGCCACTCCGGCTCCACGCTCTTCGAGGGCACCCCCGCCGAGCAGTCGGTGTGGATGTCCCACGGCGACGCCTGCTCCGCCGCGCCCGAGGGCTTCGCCGTCACCGCCTCCACGGACGTCGTGCCGGTCGCGGCCTTCGAGAACGACGAGAAGAGGCTGTACGGCGTCCAGCACCACCCCGAGGTGATGCACTCCACCTACGGCCAGCAGGTGCTGGAGCACTTCCTCTACCGGGGCGCGGGCATCCAGCCGAACTGGACCACCGGCAATGTGATCGAGGAGCAGGTCGCGGCGATCCGTGAGCAGGTCGGCGACAAGCGGGCGATCTGCGGACTCTCCGGAGGCGTCGACTCGGCCGTCGCGGCCGCGCTCGTCCAGAAGGCCATCGGTTCCCAGCTGACCTGTGTGTACGTCGACCACGGGCTGATGCGCAAGGGCGAGACCGAGCAGGTCGAGAAGGACTTCGTCGCGGCGACCGGCGTGCAGCTCAAGGTCGTCGACGCGCAGGACCGCTTCCTCAAGGCGCTCGCCGGGGTCTCCGACCCGGAGGAGAAGCGGAAGATCATCGGTCGGGAGTTCATCCGGGTCTTCGAACAGGCGCAGGCCGAGATCGTCGCGGAGGCCCGGTCCGGCGAGGACGTCGCCTTCCTCGTGCAGGGCACCCTGTACCCGGACGTGGTCGAGTCCGGCGGCGGCGCCGGCACCGCCAACATCAAGTCCCACCACAATGTGGGCGGACTGCCCGAGGACCTTGAGTTTGAGCTCGTCGAACCGCTGCGCAAGCTGTTCAAGGACGAGGTCCGCATGGTCGGCCAGGAGCTCGGGCTGCCCGAGGAGATCGTGCAGCGCCAGCCCTTCCCGGGGCCGGGGCTGGGCATCCGCATCGTCGGCGAGGTCACGCGCGACCGGCTGGACCTCCTGCGGGAGGCCGACGCCATCGCCCGGGAGGAGCTGACCGCCGCCGGGCTCGACCGGGACATCTGGCAGTGCCCGGTCGTGCTGCTCGCCGATGTGCGCAGCGTCGGCGTCCAGGGGGACGGCCGCACCTACGGTCACCCGATCGTGCTTCGGCCCGTCTCGTCCGAGGACGCGATGACGGCCGACTGGACGCGGATGCCGTACGACGTGCTGGCGCGGATCTCCACCCGCATCACCAACGAGGTCGCGGACGTCAACCGCGTCGTCCTGGATGTGACGAGCAAGCCGCCGGGCACCATCGAATGGGAGTGAGCCCGCTGCTCTGACGGGCGCTTCGACGCCGCTGTCCCCACCGCACGGGGACGGCGGCGTCGTGCTGTCTATGGCCAGTTGCCGCGGCCGGAGCTACCTTCCGGCCATGACCGAGACGCCGCCACGTCCACCCTCACCCCCACCTCCGCCGCCCCCGGAGCCGCCTGAAGTGCAGGCGCCCCAGCGCGTCCCCGTCGAGCAGCTCCGATTCGCGATGCCGCCCGAGCACGGTTCCCCGGAGGACGAACGTGTCTCCCGCAGGGAGCGGCTCGCGGCCGCCCTCCGGCTCTTCGGTCGCTTCGGATACGAGGACGGGGTCTCGGGCCATATCACCGCACGGGACCCGGAGTTTGCCGACTGCTTCTGGATCAACCCCTTCGGGGTGCCCTTCGCCCAGATCACCGCTGGGGAACTGCTGCTGGTCAACAGCGCCGGGCAGGTCGTCGACGGGTGCCGCCGCGTCAATCAGGCCGCGTTCGCCGTCCATGCGGCGGTCCATCTCGCCCGCCCCGATGTGATCGCCGTGGCGCACACCCACTCGGTGCACGGGCGGGCGCTGGCGGCGCTCGGCGAGCTGATCGACCCGATCACCCAGGAGGCATGCGCCTTCTACGAGGACCACGCCCTGGTCGACTCCTATACCGGGGTGGCCGTCGACCAGGCCGAGGGACGCCGGATCGCCGCCGCGCTCGGCGGGCGCAAGGCCGTCATCCTGCGCAACCACGGCCTGCTCACCGTCGGCGACTCGGTCGACGCGGCGGCCTGGTGGTTCATCTCCATGGAGCGCTGCTGCCGCATCCAGCTGCTGGCACGGGCGGCGGGCAAGCCCGTCCTCATCGGGGCGCGTGACGCGGCGGCCACCCGTGAGCGGCTGGGCAGCGACCTGGTCGCCTGGATCAGCTACCAGCCGTTGTGGCGGCAGATCAGCCGGGAAGAGCCCGATCTGCTGAGGCCGCACTCAGTGTGAGGTGGCGGTTTCCGAGGACGGCCGCTTCGCAGAGTCCCCCTCTGGGTGGTATCCGGTGGTATGAGGCGGCATCCCGTGGCATTCGGCGGTATTTACGGTGAGCCACCCTGGGCCCGCATACGTATGGTCAGTTGATGGGTCAACTGTAGGCGTGACAGGCAGGGCAAGGTGGGACAGGTGGGACCGACGATGGCACCGATGCAGCGGATGACTGCGACATACGGCATGGCGGACGGGGGCAGACAGGGCGGCTGGAAGGAACTGGCGAGCAGATACGCCCTGTTGCCGCTGCGCGTTTTCCTCGGCGTGACCTTCATCTACGCCGGGCTCGACAAGATCACCGACAGCAGCTTTATGTCGGCCAGCGGCCCCGGCTCGATCGGCGAGATCATGAACTCTGTGCGCGACTCCTCCGCCGTGCCCTGGCTGGTGGACCTCGCCCTGGAGAGCCCCGTGGGCTTCGGCTACGCCATCGCTTTCGGGGAACTGGCGGTGGGCATCGGCACGCTCTTCGGGATCGTCGCCCGCCTGGCCGCCGCCGGCGGTGCGCTGATCTCGCTCAGTCTGTGGCTGACCGTCAGCTGGCAGACGGAGCCGTACTACTACGGCAACGACCTCGTCTATCTGATGGCCTGGCTGCCGCTGGTGCTCGCAGGGGCGTCCATGTTCTCGGCGGATGCGCTCTGGGCTGAACGGCGACGTATGCGGTAGTGCACCCAGGCCGTCGCCCCGGCCAGGAACAACCCGCCGAAGACGACCGGGAACGCCGCGAACCAGGGTGTGTGCCAGGCATCCGCCGCATCGCCCGCGTACAGCAGCGCGGCGGTCAGCGCGGCGAACCCCGCGATGAGCCTCGCGGGCCGGAACGGATGCCGGAACCGGACGCCGCTCTCGCGGTCGGGACCGTGGTCCCGCCTCGGTCCGTGGTGTGAATCAGGGTGCTGCACGGGTGACCTCCACCTGTCCGATGCCCACTTCAAGGCGCAGCTCCAGCGTCCCGGACGGCCGTGCGCCGTCCGGGGCGGGGAGCCGGTGCTCCCGCTCCAGCCCGGGCTCGACGTCTATGTCGTCCGCCGCGTCACCCGGCAGCTGTATGTCGCCGAGGCCGGCCTCGACGTCCAGCGTCACCGGAGTGTCCTGGGGCAGCACGACTCTCAGCTGGCCCGCCCCGACCTCCGCGGACGCCGATACCGTGCGGCCCGCCGGGACGGTGAGGGCGGAGAGATCGAGCGTGCCGACGCCGGTGCCGAGCTCGTACCTCGACTGCACAGCGGAGATGGTGTCCGGCCGCCACTCGGTGCGGACCCAGTGCGTACTGATCTCCTTGGGCAGCGCCGCCGCACCGGCCAGCAGCACCGCCGTGATCACGGTGAGCAGGACGGTGCCAAAGCCCGTGCGGCCTATCAGCGCGCTGACGAGCAGCCCGAGCCCGAAGACCGCGAGCGCGCAGACGAGACCGATCTGCAGACTGGTGCCGAGCGGATTCCCTTCCCAGGAGAGCGCGGTGCCAAGTCCGCCCGCGATCAGGGCGAGCAGAAAGGTGAGACCGCCGATGCTGCGCGGGCCGCGCGGCGGGCGGGGCGCTGCCCAGACATCGCGGCCGCTGCGGAAGAGCGGCGCGCCGTCGTCGGCAGCGGCCGCACCCTCCGGGCCCCACAGATAGCCCGTGGGAACGGGGCCCGTGCTGCCGTCCTTCACGATCGGGTCGCGCCACCAGGAGGGACTCTCGGGGACCGGCGGCGCGGTGGCCTCCGGCGGGGCCTCGGCCGCGGCCTGCGCGGCGGCGGGGTCCAGCGGCACGCCGTCCGGAGCGCCGACCCTGCGGCGGTGGGACCAGTAGGCGGCCCAACCGGCGGCGATGGACAGCAGCACGGCGAACGACAGCATGTTGTCGTTCTGGAGCATCGACAGCAGCAGCCCGCAGCCGACGAGCGCCATCAGCACCGCGGCCAGCGACGCTCCGGTGACCCGGCCCGACAGCAGCCGGCGGGCCTCGTTCTCCTCCTCGCCCTCCATCGGGATCAGCAGCCAGGCGAAGCCGTAGAAGACAAGGCCGATGCCGCCCGTGACGGAGAGCACCCCGACGACGATGCGGAATATCACCGGATCGATGTCGCAGTACCGGCCGAGGCCGCCGCACACGCCCGCGAGCGCCTTGTGCTCCGCGGACCGCCGCAGCGGACCCGCCGCGGGGACCGCCGCAGCCGCCGAGGCCTCCGCGGAGTCCGCATGGACATCCGGATCGTCGGATGCCCCATGCGGGCGCGAGGCGCGGTGGCCCTGGGGCGGAGTGGTCGGCTGGTTCATATGTCCATGGTGACGGGCAGCGCGGCCGGGCGGCACCCGGCCCGACCCTGGCCGTTCCCTGATATCGGCCCCTGGTCCGCATCGGGGCTCGACCGGACCCGCCGGGGCGGTATCAGGGTCGGGTCAGGGGTCGGCCCTGATACCGGCGCCCGCCAGGACGTGTGACCATCGGAGGCATGCCCGCCGTCATGCCCCGAGCCGCTGCTCCCTCCCGCGCCCCTGCCCCGGAGGAGCAGCCGGCGCGCAAGCTGTACCGCAGCGCCGACGGGCGGATGCTCGGCGGCGTCGCCCGCGGTCTGGCCGGGCACCTGGGCCTCCCCGTCGTCTGGGTGCGGCTGGTCTTCCTGGCGCTCTTCCTGGCCGACGGCCTCGGCGTGCTGCTGTACGCGGTCTTCTGGATCGTCGTGCCGCTCGGCGTCGGCGGCAGGACCGCCGAGCCCCGCTCCGTCTTCGAGACCACCCCGGACGGCCGTCGCAGGCTGCGCAAGCCCGACAAGGGCCAGATCGTGGCACTGGTCGCTCTGCTCATCGGCACGGCGATCTTCGTCGGCAGCGTCGACATGGGCGGCAGCACCGGCCGCTACATCTGGCCGATCCTGCTCGTCGGCGCGGGCGTCGTGCTGGTCTGGCGGCAGGTGGACAACGCCCGCCGCGCCCGCTGGGCCGATCTGCCCACGGACAGCCGTCGCCGCGGGCTGCTCCAGATCGGCCGGGCGGTCGCCGGAGTCGCCCTCGTCGGCATGGGGCTGACCGTCTTCGTCGTGGTCCGCGGCTCGGCCGCACAGCTGGGCAATGTGCTCACCGGCGCCATTGCCGTCATCGCCGGAGTCGCCCTGCTCGCCGGGCCCTGGCTGGTGCGGATGACCCAGGATCTCTCCGAGGAGCGCACGATGCGCATCCGCGCCCAGGAGCGCGCCGAGGTCGCGGCCCACGTCCATGACTCGGTCCTGCACACGCTCACCCTCATACAGCGCAACGCCCATGACGGCTCGGAGGTCCGCAGGCTCGCCCGCGCCCAGGAGCGCGAGCTGCGCAACTGGCTCTACAAGCCGGAGGGCACCGGCAAGGAGGAGGCCGACGAGCCCGACTCCCTCGCCGAGGCCGTCAGGAAGTCCGCCGCGGAGGTCGAGGACAAGCACGGTGTGCCTCTCGAGGTCGTCGTGGTCGGCGACTGTCCCCTCGACGAGGGACTGGGCGCCCAGATGCAAGCCGCGCGCGAGGCGATGGTGAATGCCGCCAAGTACGGTGGCGGAGGGGGGCCCGTCCAGGTCTACGCGGAGGTCGAGGGGCGTACGGTCTTTGTGTCCGTACGGGACCGGGGCCCTGGCTTCGACCTGGACGCGGTGCCCGGCGACCGGATGGGCGTCAGAGAATCGATCATCGGCAGGATGCAGCGCAACGGGGGCGCGGCGCGGCTGCGTTCCGCGCCCGGGGAGGGCACGGAAGTGGAGCTCGAGATGGAGAGGGCGGCGAGCGAGGAATGACCGAGGAGACCACTGTCGAGGCGACGGCGGCCGAGCGGCGGGTGCGGGTGGTGCTCGTCGACGACCACCGGATGTTCCGCACCGGAGTGCAGGCCGAGATCGGTCAGACCGAGCGGACCGGAGTGGAGGTGGTCGGCGAGGCCGCCGATGTCGACCAGGCCGTCACCGTCATCACGGCCACCCGCCCCGAAGTCGTGCTGCTCGACGTCCATCTGCCGGGCGGCGGCGGGGTCGAGGTGCTGCGCCGCTGTGCCCCGCTGATGGCGGCCGCCGAGAATCCGGTGCGCTTTCTGGCGCTGTCCGTCTCCGACGCCGCCGAGGATGTCATCGGTGTGATCCGAGGCGGCGCCCGCGGCTATGTCACCAAGACGATCACGGGCACGGATCTGGTGGATTCGATCTTCCGGGTGCAGGAGGGCGACGCCGTGTTCTCACCGCGGCTCGCCGGGTTCGTCCTGGACGCGTTCGCCTCCACGGACGCGCCTCCCGTGGACGAGGACCTGGACCGGCTGACTCAGCGGGAGCGCGAGGTGTTGCGGCTGATCGCCCGCGGTTATGCCTACAAGGAGATCGCCAAGCAGCTGTTCATCTCGGTGAAGACCGTCGAGTCGCATGTCTCCGCGGTGCTGCGCAAGCTCCAGTTGTCGAACCGCCATGAGCTGACGCGCTGGGCGACCGCCCGTCGGCTGGTCTGATCAGCCAGCCAGCCAGCCAGCCAGCGAGCCCGCCGGCCCGCCAGTTCGCGGACCCGGCTCATGCGGGGCGGCTCGCGCCCGCGAAGGGCATCTGGTCGATCGGCGCGATCCGCACCGCGTCGCCGGGCCTGGGCGCGTGGATCATCTGGCCGTTGCCGATGTAGATGCCGACATGGCTGACGCCGGAGTAGAAGAAGACCAGGTCGCCCGGGGCGAGTTGGGATCGGGTGACCCGCCGGCCCGCGTTGATCTGGGTGTAGGTGGTGCGCGGCAGGGAGACCCCGGCGGAGCGCCATGCCGCCTGGGTGAGCCCTGAGCAGTCGAACGACGACGGGCCGGTCGCGCCCCACACATACGGCTTGCCAAGTGCCCCGTAGGCGTAGGAGACGGCCTGAGCGGCACGGGAGTCGGCGGCCTTCGGGGTGGACTCGGCAGGTGTCCGGGCGGATGTCTGCGCGGGGGCCGACGGGGCGGCCGCCCCGGTCTGCTGCGCGACGCGTGCCCCGGAGGGGCGCAGGGCAGCCGCCGCGGCGCCGCTGCTCTCGCCCGCCGCGACGCCTTCGTACGCGGCGCGCTGTTCGGCGGTCAGCCGGTCCAGCATTCGCCGGGCGGCCGCGAGCTTGTCCCGGGCGGTCGTCTTGTGCCTGGCGAGGTCGGACTGCCGGGTCCTGAGGGTCTCCACCCGCTCTTCCGCACGCGCCTTGAGCTGCCCGATCTCCACGAGCTGCCGGTGCACCCCGGCGATCGCCCCGGCCTGCAGCTCGCCGACCCGGCCCGCGAGCTCGGCCCGTTCCAGATACTCGTCGGGGTCCGAGGTGAGCGCGAGCTGCATGCCGGGGTCCATGCCCGCCGCCCGGTACTGGGCGGCGGCGAACGACCCCAGCCGGTCCCGTGAGGCATTGAGCTTCTCGGTCTTCCGCGCCGCCTGGTCGCGCAGTTGGTCCAGTTCCCTGCGAGCCTTGGCGGTGGTCTCCTGCGCGCCGTTGTGCTTCTCGGCCGCCGCCTCCGCCTCCTGGTAGAGCTGGTCGACCTTGGCCTTGATCTGCGCGGGCGTGAGGGCCGGCTCCGCGTGGGCGCCGCCTTCGAAAGCGGTCGCCGTGGCCGCCGAGGCGAGGGCGAGGGTGGCTGCGGTGCGGGCGGCGGGCCCGGCCAGGGGGTTCTGCTTGGGTTTCCGGTGCGCTGCCACGACGGCGTCCACATCCTTCCGTTCTCCCTGCGGACCCGGCGGCGGACCGCACAGGGGGAGCGGGCCGTCGCCGGGTCTTGGGCGGGGCAGCCGACGGCCGCCGGGGCGGCCCGGCGGGTGGTGGGAGTCGGCCACCTGCCGCAGGACGCTAGACCTGGCGGTCACGGCCGAGCGCCGTATGGACCGTTATTGCCCGAAGGTGGACAGGGGGGTGCGCATTGAGACCGGGTGGATCATGGTGCGGGGCCCTTTGCCGCCGGGGGCTGACCAATGCACGGGAAAGCCCTCGACCCGCCAGGAGGGGGGTGCTATAGGCCGGGCTAGGCTCCGCTTCATGGACGTACTCATCAATGTCTTCGTCGCCCTGCACATCATCGGCATCGCCTCGCTGCTCGGCGGCTTCCTGACCCAGATGAAGGCGATGAGCGCGGGCACGGCGCGCTTCACCCCGGCGATGCTGCACGGCGCGCTGACCATGCTGATCACCGGGGTGGCGCTGGTCGGCCTCAACCAGGCCGACGATCAGTCGGTGAACAACCTCAAGGTCGGCATCAAGCTGGTGATCCTTGTCGTCATCCTGGGCCTGGTGTACGTGAAGCGGGATGAGGAGAAGATCGACAAGCCGCTGTTCGGCGCGGTGGGCGCGCTGACGACGGCCAATGTCTTCATCGCCACCCTCTGGACCTGAGACGCCCCGGCGCCGCAGGCGTCAGGCGGGGCGCACGCTGCCGTAGATGGGCATGTAGTAGATCGACTCCTCGCGCACGTTCGTGCCGGGCTTGGGCGCGTGGATCATCATGCCGTCGCCGATGTAGATGCCCACGTGGCTGATGTCGTCGTAGAAGAAGACCAGGTCGCCCGGGAGCAGATCCTCCGTCGCGACCCGCTTGCCGACCTCCACCTGGTCCCAGGTGGTGCGCGGCAGGGAGACTCCGGCAGCCCGCCAGGCGGCCTGGGTCAGCCCTGAGCAGTCGTAGGAGGACGGGCCGCTCGCGCCCCAGACGTAGGGCTTGCCGAGCTGGGCGCGGGCGAAGTCCAGCACCTTGTCGGCCTTGGCCGCGTAGTCGGCGTCCGCGTCGCCGCCGGACGTCGTGCCCGCCCCCGACTCGGTCCCGCTATCCGCCCCGGAGTCCTGGCTCTGCTCCTGCTGCTCCTGCTGCTGTTCCTGCTGCTCCTGCGCGCGCAGGCGCTCCCTCTCGGCCTCCGCGGCGGCCGCCGCCTCCGCTTCCGCCCTGGCCTTCTCCTCGGCCTTGCGGCGGGCCTCCGCCGCCTTCTTCCGCTCGATCTCCGCGAGCCGTGCCTTCTCCTCCGCCGTCAGCTTCGACAGCAGCTCGCGCGCCTCGCGCAGCTTCGCCTGCACCTCCTGCTTCCCGGCGCGCAGCGTCTCCTGCGACGCGGTGAGCGACTCCAGGCTCTTGGCCGCCTCGGTGCGCTGCTTCGCGGCGGCGGCACGCTCGGTCTCGTAGTCGGCGACCGCGCTGCGTTGACGGTCGCTCAGCCGCTCCATCAGCTGTGTCTGGTCGAAGTACGACTGCGGGCTGTCGGCGAAGACCAGCGCGGCGGTCGGGGCCACTGCCCCTGAGCGGTACTGCGCGGCGGCGTAGTTGCCCAGCGCGCGCCGGGACTCGTTCAGCGCCTCGGTGCGCTCCGCCGCCTCGTCCAGCAGCTTGCCGACCTCCTGCCGCTTCTCGGCGGTGGCCTCCTTGGCCTGGTTGTACTTCTGGGTGGCCGTCCCGGCCTGCCGGTACAGGTCGTCGACCTTCTTCTGCACTTCCTCGATGGACGGCTTCGGCTCGGCGGGCGCGCTGGGCGCGGCGCCTGCGTTCTGGGAGGACAGCAGCGTGACGCCGGCGAGGGCTGCGGTGGTGAACCCGACGGCGGGGGTGGATATCGCGGTACGGCCGCGGGGCTTGCGATGCGACGCCAAGGCCGACATCTCCTTCTTCCGTGAACCGCCTACCGGGTTAGCTGACGGGTTCGGGCGGGACGGAAGGCTGCCCTACGGACCGGCGAGGGTCCGATTCACCCCGGTTGTGCTGGGTGGTTCCCCGGTTCCGAACTTCCCTGCGGAAAGGCCGGATTCGGCGTGGGCGACCCGTTTGGCGTGGTTCGCCATGGCGGTGCGGGATCGCTTGGTCGAGCACGCTAGCCAACCCGTGTGGTTGCTGTGAAGGTTGATGTTCGAAATGTCCGATACATTTTCGTTACCTCGGCGGGATCAGGCCGTTTACCGCCGGTAGGGCCGATGTCGTCACTGGTGGTCATTGACCGGATGTCGTCGTTCCGTCGCGCACGGTGCGCGTGCAAGCGCTGCCTACGGCCGCTCCCCGGCCGCCCGGGGGTCTGGCTCAATGCGGCCCCGGAGTGTCAGAGCGGACGCCTAGACTTTGAGAGCGATGAGCAGCCTCTTTGACGACAGCTTCCTGGCGGACCTCCAGCCCCCGGAGGACGAGCACCCGCCGCCGCCCGATGACGCGACGGCGCCGGAGCCGGTTCCGGACGACCTCTTCCAGGGCGCCTACGACGTGCCTCCGGCGCGGGACGCCTACTACCGCGACGGCGCGCCGCGCCCTGTCGTGGACCCCGCCGCCCTGCTGGAGGGGCTCAACGAGCAGCAGCGCGCCGCCGTGGTGCACTCCGGATCGCCGCTGCTCATCGTGGCCGGCGCCGGCTCCGGCAAGACGCGCGTGCTCACCCACCGGATCGCGCATCTGCTGGCCACCCGGCATGTGCACCCCGGCCAGGTCCTTGCGATCACCTTCACCAACAAGGCCGCCGGGGAGATGAAGGAGCGCGTCGAGCAGCTCGTCGGCCCGCGTGCGGGCGCGATGTGGGTCTCCACCTTCCACAGCGCATGCGTGCGCATCCTGCGCCGCGAGTCCAAGAGGCTCGGCTTCACCTCGTCGTTCTCGATCTACGACGCAGCCGACTCCAAGCGCCTCATGGCGCTGGTCTGCCGGGACCTGGACCTCGACCCCAAGAGGTTCCCGCCCAAGTCCTTCAGCGCCAAGATCTCGAATCTGAAGAACGAGCTGATCGACGAGGAGACCTTCGCCGATCAGGTGGCCGGGGGCGCCTCCCAGGCCGGAGGCTCCGGGGGAGGCTTCGAGCAGACCCTGGCCGAGGCGTACCGGATGTACCAGGCGCGGCTGCGCGAGGCCAACGCCCTGGACTTTGACGACATCATCATGACCGCCGTCCACCTCCTCCAGGCGTTCCCGGATGTCGCCGAGCACTACCGCCGGCGCTTCCGTCATGTCCTGGTCGACGAGTACCAGGACACCAATCACGCCCAGTACACGCTCGTGCGCGAGCTGGTGGGAGAGGGGTACGAGGACCTGCCGCCCGCCGAACTGTGCGTGGTGGGCGACGCCGACCAGTCGATCTACGCCTTCCGCGGTGCGACCATCCGCAACATCCTCCAGTTCGAGGAGGACTACCCGGACGCCACCACCATCCTGCTCGAGCGGAACTACCGCTCGACGCAGACCATCCTCTCCGCGGCCAACGCCGTCATCGAGCGCAACGAGAGCCGCCGTCCCAAGAACCTGTGGACCGATGCGGGCGCGGGCGCACAGATCACCGGCTATGTCGCCGACACCGAGCACGACGAGGCGCAGTTCGTCGCCGACGAGATCGACCGGCTGACGGACGCGGGCGAGGCGAAGGCGGGCGACGTCGCCGTCTTCTACCGCACCAACGCCCAGTCCCGTGTCTTCGAAGAGGTCTTCATCCGCGTCGGCCTGCCGTACAAGGTCGTCGGCGGAGTGCGCTTCTACGAGCGCAAGGAGGTCCGGGACGTCCTTGCGTATCTGCGGGTCCTGGCCAACCCCGAGGACAGCGTCCCGCTGCGCCGCATCCTCAACGTCCCCAAGCGGGGCATCGGCGAGCGCGCCGAGGCGATGATCGAGGCGCTGGCGCTGCGCGAGAAGACCAGCTTCCCGCAGGCGCTGCGCCGTGTGGACGAGGCGTATGGCATGGCGGCCCGCTCCGCCAACGCGGTCAAGCGCTTCAACGCCCTCATGGACGAGCTGCGCACCGTCGTGGAGTCCGGCGCCGGCCCCGCCACGGTCCTGGAGGCCGTCCTGGAGCGCACGGGCTATCTCGCTGAGCTCCAGGCGTCCACCGACCCGCAGGACGAGACACGGATCGAGAACCTCCAGGAACTGGCCGCCGTGGCACTGGAGTTCGAGCAGGAGCGGGGCGAAGCCGAGGGAGCGGGGACCCTCGCCGAGTTCCTCGAGCAGGTGGCGCTGGTCGCGGACTCCGACCAGATCCCCGACGAGGACACGGAGGGCTCGGGCGTCATCACGCTGATGACGCTGCACACGGCCAAGGGCCTGGAGTTCCCGGTCGTCTTCCTCACGGGCCTGGAGGACGGCGTCTTCCCGCATATGCGGGCGCTCGGGCAGGCCAAGGAACTGGAGGAGGAGCGGCGGCTGGCCTATGTGGGCATCACCCGCGCCCGTGAACGGCTGTATCTGACCCGTTCGTCGATGCGCAGCGCCTGGGGCCAGCCGTCGTACAACCCGCCCTCCCGCTTCCTCGAGGAGATCCCCGGGCAGCATGTGGAGTGGAAGCGGACCGGGCCTGTGGCCGCGCCCGCGGGTCCGACCGCGGGGATCGCGTCCTCGCTGAGCGCCGCTTCAGGCTCGCGTGCGGGGCGCGGAGCGTCGGGCTTCGCCACGCGGCGCGCCGGTGAGAAGCCGGTGATCGCGCTCTCGGTCGGCGACCGCGTCACCCATGACCAGTTCGGCCTGGGCACCGTGATCGAGGTGAAGGGCTCCGGCGGCGACGCGCAGGCGACGATCGACTTCGGCGACGCCAAGCCGAAGCGGCTGCTGCTGAGGTACGCGCCGGTGGTGAAGCTGTGACGTGGTGAAGCCGTGACGTGGTGAAGCCGTGAGGTTTCACGGCCCTCGCACTGTGACCGGGCGCAAGGTGACACGTGTGAGAAAAGGTCCCCTCCGTGACCGGAGGGGACCTCGTTCGTTGAGGTATACGTCGGCCCAGCAGACGCCGCCGTCGCCTACGGCGGATCGCTACGTCGGGTCGAGGCCCTTGCCGCGCAACCAGGCCAGCGGGTCGACGGCGGAGCCGCCGCCGGGCCGGACCTCGAAGTGGAGGTGCGGGCCGGTCGAGTTGCCGGAGCTGCCTGCGTAGGCGATGACGTCGCCGGCCTTGACCGTGCCTGACCGGATTTTGGTGCTGCTGAGGTGGCAGTACCAGGTCTCGGTGCCGTCGGGAGCGGTGACGATGGCCATGTTGCCGTAGGCGCTGTTCCACTGGGTGCGCACGGTGCCGTCGGTGGCCGCCATAACGGGTGTGCCATAGGCCACCGGGAAGTCGATGCCGGTGTGCACGGACATCCAGTTGATGCCCGCCTGGCCGTAGTACGCGCTGAGGCCGTGCTGCTTGACCGGCAGCATGAACTTGGGCCGCAGCGCCTCGCGCCGCTTGGCCTCCTCCTCGCGTTTCTTGCGCTCCGCCTCCTGGCGTGCCTTGAGGTCGATGCGCTCCTGGGTGCGGGAGGCGCGGTCGCCGAAGTCGCGGGCGTCGGCGCTGAGGGCCGCGAGCTGCGTATCGATCTTGCTGTTGGCCGCGATGGACTCGGCGGCGGCTTCGTCTGCGGCGGCCGCGACGGTGGACGTGCCGTCCTTGCCGTCCCCGTCGTCGCCCGAACCGAGGTTGTTGACCGAAGCGGCCGCGATGCCGGCGACGCCCATGACACAGGCCGAGGGGACGGCGACGGTGAGCAGGGCGGAGCGTTTCGCAGGGGTGCGGCGGCGGCCTCTGCTGCCTCCGCCGGAGCGGCGGACGGGGCGCGGGGTGACCGGGGCGGCGGGGGTGAGCGTCTCGGGCTCGCCATCCGGGCCACCGGCGTCGGCAGCCATGCCGCCGTCTTCGGCATCTGCCGCGCTGTGGACGTCGTCCAGCCCCTGGAACTCCGCTGTGCTGTCCAGGCCCTCGGGGCCGTAGCCGTGCCCGCCGTCGCCTTCGTCGGGGGAGGGCGGCTCGTAGGCGTGCTCCTGGGCAAACGACTGTGTGAAGTCCTGCCCCTGCCCGAAGTCCTGCTCCGGTGCGAAGTCCTGCTCCGGCGCGAGCTCCTGCTCAGGCGTGAACTGCTGCGGTACGAACGGCTCTGCGGTGGTCTCGCCGGTGTTCCAGGCGGTGGCGTCCCACTGGCCGGTGGCATCGTAGGCCTGTGCCGCCCACTGGCCCGTGGTCGTCGCCCCGTACCCGTCGTATCCGAACGACGCGGCGACGTTCTCGTACTGGCCCGTCTGGCCGGAGGCCTGGTTCCAGGCGGTGGCGTCCCACTGGCCGGTGGCGTCGTAGCCGGCCGTGTCATACGAGGCGGTGGCGGATGTCTGGTAGACGCCGGTCTCGTACTGCTGCTGCTGGTGCTGCTCGCCCTGCGTTCCGGCGTAGCCCGTGTCGTATCCGTAGCCGGCGGTTCCAGCGTTCCACTGCGAGGAGTCGTACTGGCCGCTGTGGCCGGCCTCGTAGCCGCCGGGGAGGGAGCCGAAGAGCGGGTCGGCGTCGAAGCTGCCGGCAGCGTGGCCGTCGTATCCGACGTACCCGGCGTGGGCGTGCTGGTCGTTCACCAACTTCTCTCTCGCCTCGGCAGCAGGACCTGGGGCGCCTGGGTCCGGGGCCGGCGAACGGCGGTCCCGGAGGCGACGCAGTGGCCGCGACTGTACCCGGCGGTATGCGACGGCGACAATCTCCAGCTGCTTTCAGCGAATCAGGAAACGGGCATTCGGCGGCCTTTCGGCAGTCAGTGGGCGCAGCTTTGGCGGTACGTTCGAAATTCGTTCGACTGGGGGGTGTTGGAGGTGCTCCGACCGTCAGGCTGCGGAGGCCGTGTCCGACGGGCCGCCCGCCGCCGCCTTGCCCGTCTCCAGCGCCTGGCGGACGCCGGCTGCGACGGCCGGGTGCACCGACAGCGCAAGATGGCCGATTCCGCTCACCGGCACGTTCTCGGCGATCAGATCCGGGTGGTCGATGCAGGCCGTCTCCATCGGGATCATCAAATGGTCGAGATCGCTCCAGAAGCTCACGAATCTGGTGCGGCAGCCCGGAGCGGGCTGCCGCAGCTCTTCGATCACCGGCGATCCGGGGCGCATCTGGCGCGCGAGGGGGTGTGCGCCCGCGAGCAGGGCGACGGGTGTGCCGGCATGCGGGGTGCCGAGGGTGACGAGTGTGCGTACGCGGCGGTCGCCGGCCAGGCGCTGCACGTAGTAGCGGGCGACGAGGCCGCCGAGGCTGTGCCCCACGACATCGACCTCGCGATGGCCGGTGCTGGCGCATATGTCCTCTATATGGCGGCCCAGCGACGCGGCAGCGGTGCGGATGTCGCAGGTGAGGGGAGAGTAGTTGAGGCAGGTGACCCGGCGGCCGCCGTCGCGGGCGAGAAAGCGGCGCAGCAGCACGAACACGGAGCGGTTGTCGACGAAGCCGTGGAGCAGGACGACCGGTGGGCGCCGCGTCGTGTCCGCGGGCAGAGCGGCCGTGCCCGCGTGGCCTCGGCCCGAGGGGTCGGAGGCGGGCTCCGGCCCGGGGCGCTCCTGCGTCAGGCCGGTGGGATAGAGCAGCAGATGGCCGGCGAGGATCGTCAGCTCCAGGGCGGTGGCGCGGAGCAGTGCGGCAGACAGTCGCAGATGCCGCATCGGGTGCGGAAGCCGTGGAATCGGCAGCGGCAAGGTCAGGACCCTGGTGGGGACCCTCATGGCCTACCTCCCCTACGGCACGCGAGAGCAGGCTCCGTCCCCCGTGCGCCCCTCATGGGGTGCTGCCACTCGCGGCCGGCGGATGCGCTGTCCGCCCCCGCGCGCCGCCTGCCGTCCTGTGCGGGTCTGGACGGCGGCGTCGTCGGGGGCGGTGGCGTAGCGCGTACCGAGGTGGGTCGGGTCGCGCCGCCGTGCCGGGCGGCTGACGGCGCGGTGGCGCGATGACCCTGTAGCGGCTCCCCTGCGATCGTGCCCGCGACGGCTTGTGAGCCCTCTGGTGCGGGTACGACGCATAGCGAACATGTCCCACGTGTGATTTCCCCCTCCCTGTCCGCCGTGAAACTGCGGGTTGCGGGATGCTGGAGATAACGTTCGTTCACTTCGCCGGCCCCTCCGGGGACACGGCAGCCGGGTTTGTGGAGGCAGTGATGGGTGTGAGCGGTCCGATCCGCGTGGTGGTGGCCAAGCCGGGCCTCGACGGCCATGACCGCGGGGCGAAGGTGATCGCGCGGGCGCTGCGCGACGCGGGCATGGAGGTCATCTACACCGGGCTGCACCAGACGCCCGAGCAGATCGTGGACACCGCGATCCAGGAGGACGCGGACGCGATCGGCCTGTCCATCCTCTCCGGCGCGCACAACACGCTCTTCGCGAAGGTGATCGAGCTGCTGAAGGACCGGGATGCCGAGGACATCAAGGTCTTCGGCGGCGGCATCATCCCCGAGGCGGACATCCCCGAGCTGAAGCAGCTCGGCGTCGCGGAGATCTTCACCCCCGGCGCCACGACGGCGTCCATCGTCGACTGGGTCAACGCCAACGTCCGCCACCCGGCCGAGACATAGCCTGTCTGCCGTGTCCTTCCGGCTGCTCCTTCCGGCTCCGTGAGCCGGTGTCCCGGCATGCCCGCCCCGGGCGTCAGGCGGTGTCGGGACCGGGTGCTGCCGGGCCGGCCAGCTCGGCGTGCATGGCCTCCCGCAGGCGCAGAGTGGACACCAGCCGCTGGAAGGCCTCCGACCAGTAGCCGCCCGCGCCCGGAGACGCTCCTTCCGGCTCGTCCGGCGTGGCCGCCAGCGGCTCGAGGCGGACGGCCGCCGACGGGTCCAGACAGCGCTCGGCCAGGCCCATCACACCGCTGAAGCTCCACGGATAGCTCCCGGCGTCGCGCGCGATGTCCAGGGCGTCGACCACTGCCCGGCCCAGCGGCTGCGCCCAGGGCACCGCGCACACCCCGAGCAGCTGGAACGCCTCCGACAGGCCGTGCGCCGCGACGAAGCGCGCGACCCACTCCGCCCGTTCCTCCTCCGCCAGCGCCGCCAGCAGTTTCGCCCGTTCGGCCAGGGATATCGTGCCGGGGCCGTCCGCAGGCGGCGAGCCGGGGACGCCCAGCAGCGCCCGGGACCACTCGGCGTCCCCCTGCCGCACCGCCGCCCGGCACCAGGCGGCGTGCAGCTCGTCCCGCCAGCCGTCCGCCACGGGCAGGGCCACCGTCTCCGCCGCCGAGCGCCCGCCCAGCCGCTCCCGCCAGACCGTCAGCGGCGCGGCTTCCACGAGCTGCCCCAGCCACCAGGAGCGCTCACCGCGCCCTGAGGGCGGCTTCACGGTCATGCCGTCGCGCTGCATGTCCGCGTCGCACTCGTGCGGGGCCTCCACCGCGATGGCCGCCTGTCCGTCCGGGCCGTCGTGGTCCAGGCTGACGCAGGAGGCCGCCCGCCGCGCCATACGCCCGGCGAGTGCGGAGCCCGGCAGCGCGGACAGCAGCTCCGCGGCCAGGGCCCTGACGTTACGGCTCCGATCGGACAGGGTCTGCTCCAGGAACGGCTCATCCGCCGGGCACAGCCCCGTACGCAGCGAGTCGAGGAACATCAGCCGGTCCTCGGCACGCTCGGTGGGCCAGGTCGAAGCCAGCAGTTCGCGCGCCGCACCGGCGTCCCGGTCGCGCACGGCTGCGAGCAGCGCTGCCCGCTCGGCGAACAGGCCCTCCTCCCACAGCTTTCGCACCGCGTCCGCGTCGGTCGCATCGGGCAGTGCCGAGCCGCTTCCCGCGCTGCGCAGCGCGAACCTCCACTCAGCGTTGAGCCCGGCGAGCCAGAGCGCGCGCGGCCCGGCGAAGACGAGGGTCTGCGGCCGCAGATCCGTGCGCGCCCGCGCCGCGTCCAGCAGAGCGGGCAGCAGCTCCGCCGGGGCCTGGCACCCCCGCTCGTTGGCGGCGGTCAGCCACTGCGGGAGCAGCTCGGTCAGATCGGGCGCGACGCCGCGCCGGCCGCTGCCGCCCGAAGGCGCGGCGCGGTCCGCCAGCAGCTGCGCCAGACGGCGGCGAGCCGCCGCGGGCAACCCCGGTCGCGGGTCATGAGGGGCGGGCTCGGGCAGTGGCGCCGCGGGCGCGGGCAGCAGTCCCGCCCTGCGCCGCACGGTCTGCAGCGCCGCCGCGTCCAGCAGCGCGACCGGCGCGTCCTTGCCGGGTGCGGCGGCCGCGCCCGGCACTGCGCGCCGGTCGGTGCCGAGGAGGGCCGAGGTGACGAGATCCTCCCAGAGCGAGGCGTCGGTCATGCTGCCTCCCTTTCTTCTGCTTTCGGCTTCTTCAGCGGGCTCAGATCAGCGGAACCGTCTCGGACGCGCCTTCGGGCCAGACGGCGAGCGGGGAGAAGCCCCGATGGCCCGCCTCGCCGAACACGGCCACCGGCCGGCCGCCGGACACCGCGGCGAGACGCAGCAGGCCGGGTCGGGACAGCGCGTCGGGGGCGACCGGCAGCGCGAGTTCGCCGTCCGCGTCGGCGAGCTGCCACCCCTCGTCCGCAGGAACCGGTATGACGTCCCGCAACGTCACCGGCCAGGACTCCAGCCACGGATCGTCGCGCAGCGCCCGCCCATACGCCTCCACCGCGGAGGTGACCGGCTCTCCCGGCGGCCGTCCGCCGTCCTGCACGGGGGCGCCGGCCGTCTCGGTGAGCTCTGCACGCAGTTGGCCTGCCCCGCCGTACGGAGTCAGCACGGCCTGCACCGTCAGCCCCACCGGCAGCGCCAGCTGCGGAGCCCGGCCCGGGGCGCCGAAGGACAGCAGCAGCGCCGTCCGGCCCGACTCCCGGCCGTGCAGCCAGATGCGGCGCGTGGTGATCTTGCCGTCCGCGGAGTCGTACTGCGCGAGGACCAGCCAGCGGTCCCGCACCGGCTCGCCCGCCGCGGGCGAGGACAGCCCCACCCGGGACCGGACCACCGCCGCCAGCGGATCGGGCAGCCGATCGAGGCCCAGCCAGGCCGCATTCAGCAGATGCAGCAGCGCGCACTCCTCAAGCAGCCGCACCGGCCAGCCCGCCCCCGAGCCGGGCACCGCGCCCAACTCCCTGACGCGGGCCGCCAGCCCGGGCGCCTGGGCGTCCACCATGCGGGCAGCGGTCTCCTCCCACAGCCCGTACCCCGACTGCTCGGCCGTGGCCAGCCCGGAGCGCAGCAGATCCGCGAGCCGCTGCTCCAGCTCACCCGCGCCCGCGGTGATCCGCTCCGCCCTGCGCTCCGCACGCCGCCTGGACGCCTCCGGATCGGCCGGCTTCCCGCCGCCCCGGCCCCCGCCTTTGCCGTCCCGGCCGGCGGCTCGCTGTCTGCGGCCCTCCAGCCACTGCTCGGCCCACTCCGGCGCGGCCGCGTCCTGGACCGCGGCGCCGTCCGACGCCCACAGCAGCAGCAGACCCAGCGCGTGCTTGCACGGAAACTTGCGGCTCGGACAACTGCACTTGTAGGCCGGGCCGCCCGCGGTGTCCACAACCGTCTGGTACGGCCTGCTTCCACTGCCCTTGCACAGACCCCACACCGCCCCCGAGCCGCTGCAGCCCGCACCCGACCACGGGCCGGGCCCGCTCAGTTTGTTTCCCGCTCTGCGTGAAGCGTCGTCAGGAGCCAGTGCCAGCACCTGTTCCGACGTCCAGCGCACCCCCTGCTGATTCATGTCGACGACGGTAGGACCGACCACTGACAATCGGCTCTGACCTGCGGCGACGGCTCGTCAGCGATCGATTGTCAGTGGTGTGGTGCACCGTGGAGAACGCATCGGCCGACGGAGCCGAGCGATCTTGAGGGGGACCCATGTCCGTGTCCGAAGCCATGCCTGAAACCATGCCCGACAGCGCTTGTGACGACGCGTCCGACGCATCGGACTCGGCCGGGCCCGAGGCGCTGCGGCCCCACGCCGAGCAGGCGTTCGCACATGAGCTGTCGGCCCTCGCCGCAGCCGACGACCGGCCGCGTCCGGTCGGCTGGCGGCTGTCGCCGTGGGCCGTCGCCACCTACCTCCTCGGCGGCGCCCTCCCGGACGGCACCGTGATCACACCCAAGTACGTGGGGCCGCGGCGGATCGTGGAGGTCGCCGTCACCACGCTCGCCACCGACCGCGCCCTGCTGCTGCTCGGCGTCCCCGGCACGGCGAAGACATGGGTGTCCGAGCATCTCGCGGCGGCCGTCAGCGGCGACTCGACACTGCTTGTGCAGGGCACCGCCGGCACCCCGGAAGAGGCCATCCGCTACGGCTGGAACTATGCGCAGCTGCTCGCCCACGGCCCCAGCCGCGACGCCCTCGTGCCCAGCCCGGTCATGCGCGCCATGGCCGAAGGCATGACCGCGCGGGTCGAGGAGCTGACCCGCATCCCCGCCGACGTCCAGGACACCCTGATCACGATCCTGTCGGAGAAGACACTGCCGGTGCCCGAGCTGGGGGAGGAAGTGCAGGCGGTGCGCGGCTTCAACCTCATCGCCACCGCCAACGACCGCGACCGCGGCGTCAACGACCTCTCCAGCGCGCTGCGCCGCCGCTTCAACACGGTCGTGCTGCCGCTGCCCGCCTCGGCCGACGACGAAGTCGACATCGTGGCGCGGCGAGTGGACCAGATAGGGCGTTCACTCGACCTGCCGGCCGCGCCCGAGGGCCTGGAGGAGATCCGGCGGGTCGTGACCGTCTTCCGCGAGCTGCGCGACGGCGTCTCCGCCGACGGCCGCACCAAGGTCAAGTCCCCTTCGGGCACGCTGTCCACGGCCGAGGCGATCTCCGTGGTCACCGGCGGTCTCGCACTCTCGGCGCACTTCGGCGACGGAGTGCTGCGCCCCGGCGACGTGGCCGCCGGCATCCTCGGCGCGGTGGTGCGCGACCCGGCGGCGGACCGGGTGATCTGGCAGGAGTATCTGGAGACGGTCGTGCGCGAGCGTGACGGCTGGAAGGACTTCTACCGCGCCTGCCGCGAGGTGAGCGCATGACGCATCCGCTGCTCCTCGGCGTCCGCCACCACGGGCCCGGCTCGGCGCGGGCGGTCCGGGCCGCACTGGACGCGGCCTCGCCGGCGGCCGTCCTGATCGAGGGCCCGCCCGAGGCGGACGCACTGCTGCCGCTGGCCGCCGACGACGGCATGCGGCCGCCGGTCGCACTGCTCGCCCACGCGGTCGACGACCCCGGGCGGGCGGCGTTCTGGCCGTTCGCCGAGTTCTCGCCGGAGTGGACCGCGATCCGGTGGGCGCTGGCGCACGGCGTCCCGGTGCGGTTCATCGACCTCCCGGCGGCGCACTCGCTGGCGATGCGGCAGGAGGAGACCGCGGGGGAGCCGGAGGAGAACCCGGCGGAATCGGCGCATACCGCGGGGGAGGGCGCCGCCCCCGAAGACGGCGGAGAGGAGACGGACATCCACGGCACCGCGGAGGCCATGCGGGTGGACCCCATCGGCGCGCTCGCCCAAGCCGCCGGCTACGACGACCCGGAGCGCTGGTGGGAAGACGTCGTCGAGCACCGCACGGCCCGCGAAGACGACGACTCCCACGCCCCGTTCGCCGCCGTCGCCGAGGCGATGGCCGCGCTGCGCGAGACATACGACCACGGCGGGCACGGGAGCGACCTCGTACGCGAAGCGCATATGCGGCTCAAGCTCCGTGCGGCGCGCAAGGAGTTCGGGGACGCCGTCGCCGTGGTGTGCGGGGCCTGGCATGTGCCCGCGCTCGCCCGGAAGACCACCATGGCGGCCGACAAGGCCCTCCTCAAGGGCCTCCCCAAGGTCAAGACCGAGATGACCTGGGTGCCCTGGACCCACCGCCGTCTCTCCCGGCACACCGGCTACGGCGCGGGCATCGACTCACCCGGCTGGTACGCGCATCTGTTCAGCGCACCCGACCGGCCCGTCGAGCGTTGGATGACCAAGGTCGCCGGGCTGCTGCGCGAGGAGGACCACATGGTCTCCTCCGCCCATGTCATCGAGGCGGTGCGGCTCGCCGGGACGCTCGCCGCCATGCGCGGACGCCCGCTCGCCGGGCTGACCGAGACGACCGACGCCGTCAGAGCCGTGCTGTGCGACGGCTCCGACGTGCCGCTCGACCTCGTCCGGGACCGGCTCGTCGTCGGGGACGTGCTCGGGGAGGTCCCGGAAGCGGCACCCGCCGTCCCGCTCCAGCGCGATCTGGCCCGGCAGCAGCGCAGCCTGCGCCTCAAACCCGAGGCTCTCGAGCGCGAGGCGGACCTCGACCTGCGCAAGGAGACCGACGCCGCCAAGAGCCGGCTGCTGCACCGGCTGAACCTGCTCGGCATCCGCTGGGGCGAGCCCGCCGCCGGACGGTCGGGGACGGGCACCTTCCGCGAGACCTGGCGGCTCCGCTGGGACCCGGAGCTGGCCGTGCGGGTCGCGGAGGCCGGAGTCTGGGGCACCACCGTGCTCTCCGCCGCCACCGCCAAGGCCCAGGCCCGGGCGCTGGAGGCCGCCGCGCTCGCCGATGTCACGGCCCTCGCCGAGCGGTGTCTGCTGGCCGGGCTGCCGGACGCGCTGCCCGTGGTGATGCGTGCCCTCGCCGACCGTGCCGCGCTCGACGCGGACGTCGGCCATCTCGCCGAGGCGCTGCCCGCACTGGTCCGCTCGCTTCGGTACGGCGATGTGCGGTCCACGGACACGGCGGCGCTCGCCGAGGTCGCCTCCGGGCTCGCCGACCGGATATGCGTCGGCCTGCCGCCCGCGTGCACAGGGCTCGACGCGGACGGCGCAGCCGCGATGCGCACCAATCTCGACGCCGTGCACGGCGTGATCGGTCTGCTGCCCGACGCCGGCCGGCAGACCCTTCGCTGGACCGCGGTCCTCCGCCGCCTCGCGGACCGCGACACGGTGCCCGGAGTCCTCCGCGGCCGCGCCGTGCGGCTGCTGCTCGACGACCGGCGGCTGGCGGACGACGAGGCCGCCCGGCTGATGGCGCTCGCCCTCTCGGCCGGCACGCCGCCGGCCGACGCGGCAGCCTGGATCGAGGGCTTCGTCGGCGGAGCCTCAGGCGGCGGCATGCTCCTGATCCACGACGAGCGGCTGCTGGGGCTGGTCGACGCCTGGCTCACCGGGGTGCCGACGGAGGCGTTCACGGATGTGCTGCCGCTGCTGCGCCGCACCTTCTCGGCCTACCAGCCCGGGGTGCGCCGCACTCTGGGCGAGCTGGTCCGGCGTGGAGCCCCGGGCGCGGGCCGCCCAGGGGCGGCGGCGCACTCCGGACCCCACACCCCCGGTTTTGGCCCCGGCCTCGACGAGACGCGGGCGGGCGCGGTCCTGCCGGTGCTGCGCCTGCTGCTCGGGACCGCGGAAGCCGACGGGCCGAACGACAACGACCTGACGACCTTGCGGGGGGTGACTCGATGACCACGGTGAACAGGGCGGCCGCGGCGGATGAGACGGCCACGGCGGACAAGACCGCTACAGCGGACAAGCTGACCACGGCGGACGACGCGGCCATGGCGGACAGGCTGACCACGGCGGACGACGCGGCCATGGCGGACAGGCTGACCACGGCGGACGACGCGGCCATGGGAGAGGGGGGCGACGAGCGGCTGCGACGCTGGCGGCTCGTCCTCGGAGGCGGCGACGCCGACGGCACGTGCTGGGCGCCCTCCGGCCGGGACGCGGCCATGGACGGAGCGCTCACCGCGCTGTACGGGGGAGGGGCGGGCGGCCGCGGCCGTGAGGGCGACCGCTCCGCGGGGCTCGGCGCGTCCGCCCCCTCGGTCGCCCGCTGGCTGGGGGACATCCGCAGCTACTTCCCCGCCTCCGTCGTCCAGGTGATGCAGCGGGACGCGATCGACCGGCTGGGACTGTCCACGCTGCTGCTGGAGCCGGAGATGCTGGAGGCCGTCGAGGCCGATGTGCATCTGGTCGGCACACTGCTCTCCCTCAACAAGGCCATGCCGGAGACGACGAAGGAGACCGCCAGGGCGGTGGTGCGCAAGGTCGTCGACGAGCTCGAGAAGAAGCTCGCTACACGCACCCGGTCCACGCTCACGGGAGCGCTCGACCGCTCGGCCAGGGTCAGCCGTCCCCGGCACCGGGACATCGACTGGGACCGCACCATCAGGGCCAACCTCAAGAACTACCTGCCCGAGTTCCACACGGTCGTTCCGGAGCGGCTCATCGGATACGGGCGGGCGTCGCAGTCGGTGAAGAAGGAGGTGGTGCTCTGCATCGACCAGTCAGGCTCGATGGCCGCTTCCGTCGTCTACGCCTCGGTGTTCGGGGCGGTCCTCTCGTCCATGAGATCCATCAGCACCCGGCTGGTCGTCTTCGACACCTCCGTCGTTGACCTCACCGACCAGCTTGACGATCCGGTCGACGTCCTCTTCGGCACACAGCTCGGCGGCGGCACCGACATAAACAGGGCCCTGGCGTACTGCCAGTCGCAGATCACCCGCCCCGCCGACACCGTCGTCGTCCTGATCAGCGATCTGTACGAAGGGGGGATACGGGACGAGATGCTGAAGCGGGTTGCGGCGATGAAGGCCTCGGGGGTGCAGTTCGTCGCGTTGCTCGCGCTCTCCGACGAAGGCACGCCGGCCTATGACCGCGAGCACGCGGCGGCGCTCGCCGCGCTGGGCGCGCCTGCGTTCGCCTGTACGCCGGATCTGTTCCCCGACGTGATGGCGGCGGCCATCGAGAAACGCCCTCTGCCCATACCGGACACGGCGTCCTATGGCCGCGGCCCCCGGGAGGGGATTCTGTGACCGGTATCACCGCGCAGGTGTGATCTGCGATTTAGGGAGCCAGGTCCCACGGGGATAACCTGCGAGACGGACATGCCGCGTCCACGGACACCGTGTACGCCCCCCTATGTGACAGCGGAGTCACGTTGCCCTTCGCGGCACGCCCACGCAGACAACGAACCGCGATCATTAGAAAAGGGACGGACGCGCGTGGACCTGTTCGAGTACCAGGCGAGGGACCTCTTCGCCAAGCACGGTGTACCGGTGCTGGCCGGTGAAGTCATCGACACGCCTGAGGCGGCGCGCGAGGTGACCCAGCGTCTCGGCGGCAAGTCGGTCGTCAAGGCGCAGGTCAAGGTCGGCGGCCGGGGCAAGGCCGGCGGCGTGAAGGTGGCCTCCGACGAGGACGACGCGGTCGCGAAGGCCCGCGACATCCTCGGTATGGACATCAAGGGCCACACGGTCCACAAGGTGATGCTCGCCGAGCTGGCGCCGGAGATCGCCGAGGAGTACTACGTCTCCTACCTCCTCGACCGCACCAACCGAACCTTCCTCGCGATGGCCTCCGTCGAGGGCGGCATGGACATCGAAGAGGTCGCGGCCACCAAGCCCGAGGCCCTGGCCAAGATCCCGGTCGACGCGAACGAGGGCGTGACCCCGGAGAAGGCCCGCGAGATCGTCGCGGCCGCCAAGTTCCCGGCCGACGTCGCCGACAAGGTCGCCGAGGTGCTGGTCTCCCTGTGGAAGACCTTCGTCGCCGAGGACGCCCTGCTCGTCGAGGTCAACCCGCTCGCCAAGGTCGTGGACGGTGACGTCCTGGCGCTGGACGGCAAGGTGTCGCTGGACGCCAACGCCGAGTTCCGCCAGCCGGGGCACGCCGAGCTCGAGGACAAGGCCGCAGCCAACCCGCTCGAGGCTGCTGCCAAGGCCAAGGGCCTGAACTACGTCAAGCTGGACGGCGAGGTCGGCATCATCGGCAACGGCGCGGGTCTGGTCATGTCGACCCTCGACGTCGTCGCGTACGCCGGTGAGAAGCACTCCGGCGTCAAGCCCGCCAACTTCCTCGACATCGGCGGCGGCGCCTCGGCCGAGGTCATGGCGAACGGCCTGGAGATCATTTTGGGCGACCCGGACGTCAAGTCGGTCTTCGTCAACGTCTTCGGCGGCATCACCGCGTGCGACGCGGTCGCCAACGGCATCGTGCAGGCCCTGGAGCTCCTGGAGTCCAAGGGCGAGGCCGTCACCAAGCCGCTCGTCGTGCGTCTGGACGGCAACAACGCGGAGCTGGGTCGCAAGATCCTCGACGACCGCAACCACCCGCTCGTGCAGCGTGTGGACACCATGGACGGCGCGGCCGACAAGGCCGCCGAGCTGGCTGCTGCGAAGTAAGGGACGAGGGACACCACAACCATGGCTATCTTCCTCACCAAGGAATCCAAGGTCATCGTCCAGGGCATGACCGGCTCCGAGGGCCAGAAGCACACCAAGCGCATGCTGGCTTCCGGCACCAACATCGTCGGCGGCGTCAACCCGCGCAAGGCGGGCACGACGGTCGCGTTCGACGGCGCCGAAATCCCGGTCTTCGGGTCCGTCAAGGACGCGATGGAGCAGACCGGCGCGGACGTCACGGTCATCTTCGTCCCGGAGAAGTTCACCAAGGACGCGGTCGTCGAGGCGATCGACGCCGAGATCGGCCTCGCGGTCGTCATCACGGAGGGCGTCGCCGTCCACGACACCGCGCAGTTCTGGGCGTACGCGGGCGCCAAGGGCAACAAGACCCGGATCATCGGCCCCAACTGCCCGGGACTGATCACCCCCGGTCAGTCGAACGCGGGCATCATCCCGGCGGACATCACCAAGCCCGGCCGCATCGGCCTGGTCTCCAAGTCCGGCACGCTGACCTACCAGATGATGTACGAGCTGCGTGACATCGGCTTCTCGTCCTGCGTCGGCATCGGCGGCGACCCGATCATCGGCACCACGCACATCGACGCGCTGAAGGCCTTCCAGGAGGACCCCGACACCGACCTGATCGTGATGATCGGCGAGATCGGCGGCGACGCCGAGGAGCGTGCGGCGGACTTCATCAAGGCCAACGTCACCAAGCCGGTCGTCGGCTACGTCGCGGGCTTCACCGCGCCCGAGGGCAAGACCATGGGCCACGCCGGCGCCATCGTCTCCGGCTCCTCCGGCACCGCCCAGGCGAAGAAGGAAGCCCTGGAGGCCGCGGGCGTCAAGGTCGGCAAGACCCCGACCGAGACGGCCAAGCTGGCGCGCGCCATTCTCGGCGGCTGAGCACACAGCCTCGTCGGCTGACGTACGCACGCATGTGAAAAGGGCCCGCACCCCGATGGACGGGGGCGGGTCCTTTCACGTCGTCACGCGTCACTCCGCACCATCAACCACCATCACCCACCGTCACGCACCATCAGCGTCACCGCGCGTCACCTCGCACCCTTGCTAGCGGAGCTGCGGAAGAAGTCGCCCGGGTCCGGCGGCGGGCCCGGAGCGGAGCCGGTCGCGCAGCGCCTCGTTCCCATCGCTCAGCTTTTCGGGTCCGGCGGCCGGGGGCACTCCGTCGACCGGCCGACCCGGGGCCACGGGGGCCCGGTACTCCCCCGGGGAGGTGATCGCGGCAACGGCCGTGACCCCGATCAGCAGCGTCGTGACCACGATCGCCGCCCGCGTCCACAGCCTGGCCCGGCGTTCGCCGCCGGTGCGCACCGCGCGCGCGGGCGACGGCGCCATGGCGGGCCCGGAGCCGACGAGGGCCGCCAGCCGCTTCTGGAGCCCCCCGGCGTCGGCCAGCTCGGGCAGGCGCACGGCCACCGCCTCGCGGGCGTGCAGCAGTCGGCGCGCGGCGGCCGGAGTGGACGCCTCCGTCTCGGCCGCCGTCTCGGGCAGGTCGAGTCCCAGGCCGTCGTAGAGCAGCAGAGTCCGGCGGTACGACGGCGGCAGCGAGAGCAGCACATCGAGCAGGGCGCGGCGGTCGTGTTCGACCGGCGGGGCGTCGGGGTGCCGGTGGGTGGGGCGCAGCCGGTGCCAGGGGGAGAGGGCGTGGTCGTACGCGACGGCCCGTACCCAGCCGGCGGGGTCGCGGTCGCGTGCCACCTCGGCCCAGTGCTGCCAGGCGTGGTGGAAGGCGCGCTCTACCGCCTCCTGGGAGAGTCTGCGGCGGCCGGTGAGCAGGTAGGCCTGGTGCACCAGGGCGGGGGCGGCCTCCGTGTAGAGCGCGTCGAACGCCTCGGCGGGGGCGGGCGACGGCGCACGGCTGTGAGCCGCTTCCGCCTCAGAAGCCGCCTCAGGAACCGCCTCAGGAACCGCCTCAGGAACCGCCTCAGGAACCGCCTCAGGAACCGCCTCAGAAGCCGCCTCAGGAGCTGCTTCCGCCCCCGGGGCCGTTCCCGGTTCCGGGGCTGCTTCCCGTTCCGCTCCCTGGTCCGCTTTGGAACCGGTTTCCGGTTCGGGCCTCGGCGAACCCTCTGGCGCTGTTTCCGCAGTGGGCGCCCGAGAGGCCGTGCCGGGTTCCGAAGACGTGGCCAGGAGGGTGCTGCTCCGGGTCATGGCCGGGACACCGCCGCACTGCACTCTGCGTTAAAGTACATAACCATATATTGAGCGACACAACGGTCATTCGCCTGTTGCGGGGCGAAAGCAGGTGCCGTTGGCAGCATGGCGGCGTGACTCAGGCGACCGACGTGACGCAGACAGCCGAGACGGAGAGCGTGGCGTACGGCGGACGGGCCGTCCTGGTGGCTGCGGCGTCCGTACGCGGGGCGGTGGCGGCGGGGCTGGGACTCGGGGCCCTGACGATGCTGGCGACGGCGGCGTGGATCAGCTCCCCGTACCCCGACAGCGGGCCGGGCGGGGCGTTCCGCGTCGCCGCGTCGCTGTGGCTGCTCGCCCACGGCGTGGAGCTCGTACGGACCGACACGCTCTCCGGCCAGCCCGCCCCCATGGGCGTCGTGCCGCTGCTGCTTGCGGCGCTGCCCGTCTGGCTGGCGCACCGCGCCGCGCGGGACTCCGCGGAGCGCGGCGAGCAGGCCGGCCTGCGCAACGGCCTGGACGTGTGGTGCGCGGTGACGGGGGGATATCTGATCGTCGGCGCGGCGGCGACGGCGTACGCGGCGGGCGGGCCGCTGGCCGGGGACGTCGTCAGTGCCGTACTGCATCTGCCGCCGGTGGCGGCGGCGTCGGCGGCCGCGGGGATCTGGACGGCACGGGGCCGGCCGCTGGGGCCGCTGCCGGGGTGGGTGCCGGAACGGGCGCGGGTCGGGGTCGCCCGCACCCGCGTCATCGTGGCGCTGCGCGCGGCCTGCACGGCCGCCCTCACCCTGGCCGCCGGCGGTGCGGTGCTCGCCGTCGCCTCGCTGGGATGGCACTGGGGCACGGCGCACGAGTCGCTGTTCCGGTTGGCGGAGGCGTGGCCGGGGCAGGCCGCGGTGGTCCTGCTGATGCTGGCGCTGATGCCGAACGCGGCCGTCTGGGGGGCGGCGTACGGGCTCGGGCCCGGCTTCGGTGTGGGCGCAGGTGCGACGGCGGCGCCGTTGGGCGGGGGCGGGTCCGTGGCCGACGCCCTCGGCGGCGCCCCGTACTTCCCGTGGCTGGCGGCGGTGCCGGAAACGGGTGGCGGGGCGACGCCGCTGACCAGTGCCGCGTTTGCGGTGCCGATGGCGGCGGGCGGAGCGGTGGCGTGGCTGACGGTACGGGACCGGGGGCCCGCCGGGTGGCGGGACACCGTGCTCACCGCCCTCCTCGGCGCGGCGGGCTGCGCCCTGCTGACCGCCTTCCTCGCCGCGGCGTCCGGCGGTTCGCTGGGCACCGGCCGTCTGGCGGCCTTCGGCCCCGTGTGGTGGCTGACGGGTGCGGCGGCGCTGGTGTGGTGCGGGGGGATCGGGATGACGGGGGCGCTGGGAGTACGGGGGTGGCGGCGATTGCGTGCGATGGGGGAGGCGCGCCGGGTGAGTGGGGCGCGGGAGGTGCCGGTGGGTGCGGATCTGGGGATCGAGAAGACGGCGGGTCAGTCTGCGGTGCTTTCGGGGCCCTCCGAGGTCGCGGAGCCTTCCAAGCCCGCGGGGCCTTCCAAGCCTGCGGGGCCTTCCAAGCCTGCGGAGCCTTCGGGAGCCTCGAAGGCCCCGAAGAGCCCGAAAACCTCGGAAGCCCCGAAAACCTCGAAGGGCTCCGGGACCTCGGAGAGCCCGGAGGCCTCGGAGGCGTATGACTTCCTGCCGGCGGATCCCTGGGCGGACCGGGGCGCCCAGGGCGAACCGCGCACGGAGCCGTCGGGCTCTTCGGGGGGAGACCTTCCCCAATCCCGCCCCTCCCCGTAACCGGGGGCTCTGCCCCCGACCCCCGGGGTGTGCGAGTGGCTTCGCCTGGCGTCCGGGGGTGTTGGTGGGCTTTGCCCTGCACCCTGGGGGCTCGGCGAGGCTTCTCCCAGACCTCCCTGGGGTGTTGGCGGGCTTGCCGCCGGGCCCCCTGAGGAGTGTCGGTGGGTCTTGGGTCCCGGGCCCTGGGGGTCAGGGCTTCCTTGCGGCTGTCTGAACTCCCTTTCCGACGGAACTGGGCATCCGCAGGGCCGCTACCCGGTCGTCTTCCTCCGCAGCGATGCGGAGGCCCTCGTTCAGGAATTCCTCATGTCTTCGTCCGAGCCGGTCAGAGCCTGCTCGGCCGCCGTCCTGACGCCGGAATCCCCTGCCTGCCAGGCGGCGACGACGCGGCCGCGGTCATTCCCGGTCCGGGGTTGTTCGGCCGCGGTCGCCGTCGATATTCCCAGCGCCCCCGTGCTGAGCGCGATGACCGTGGTCATGGCGACAGCGGCGCGCGCTCGCACCGCTTGTCTCAGTCTCTTTCCGCTGATGGTCATATCCCCCTCGACTGCTGTCGGGCCGGGTCGGGGCCCAACGGGGCAACTGTTCCCGGAACCGCGCATGATGACACACACTCCCGCGCCGTCCGGCGCACTGCGTGGTCATCGCAGCCATCCGGCCCTGCCGTGCCCGGAAGTCGTCAACTGGCGGTCCCGGCCCATTGGTCGGCGTCGCACCTCTCCGAAGGAAGGCAGCCGGGAGGATGATATGAATAGCCTTGCTGACACGGGGGAAGCGGGGGATGGATCGCAGATTGCTGCTGCGACCGTCGAGGGATGCTCGATGCTCGATGATTCGAGACGGTGACGGGGCCTCACCCGATTTCTCCGGGCCGTACTGACCACACGCACAGGAAGCAATCGAGTGACCATGAAGCTTACTTCTGCCCTTCTTGCGACTGGCGCCGTCCTGGGGACCGTCGCCTTCGCCGCAACCGCCGTCGCCGACTCCCGCGACGGCCACGCACCGGTGGCCCCCGCCGCGGCAGCGGCCGAGATGCCGCCCTTCGCCGTCGAGGACTTCGCCTACCCCCAGGCCGACAAGATCTTCGAAGAGCGCGGAATCCGCCTGATCCGCGGCGACGGCCACATCGTGCTCGCCGACTGCGCGACCGCGACCAACCCGCTTGTGGTCTCAAGCCGGTCCAAGGGCGAGCACTGCTTCGAGGTCACCGGGAACGGCGGGTACCTCCAGCTGGAACTGGATCAGGTGTACGGGGTCAGGGGGAACGACTACTCGACCCGTGTGGACATGAGCGTCGACGAGCGCGAGGTCTCCTTCGACGTCGAGAAGAACACCTGGACGGCGGTTGGCGAGACGGCCGATCCCCAGGGACGCGACCACGTCCTCCTGGAGATCCACGCCAACAAGTAGGCGCTGCCTGCCGCGAGGGCAGGACCGGCTTACTCGACTCCAGCAACTCCACACCGGAGGACACCCATGCCATCGCAGTTCCTTTCTCGAAGAACGAGCAGATGCACCCTGGCGGCCGCCACCGCCATCGCCGCCGCAGCCTTGGGCAGCACGCCTGCCCTGGCCGTTTCGGGCGGGCAGGCCGCGGAAGGATCCCGTACCTTCGCCGCGCAGATCGACGTCGGCGACACGCGCGGTTGCACGGGCGCGCTGGTGGACCCTCAGTGGATCCTCACCGCCGCCAGCTGCTTCGCAGAGACCCCGGGCGGCACGGTGGCGGCCGGAAAGCCCGCGCAGCCGTCGACCGCCACGCTCGGCAGCACGGATCTGCTCCAGCCCGCCGCGCGGACCGTGGCGATCACCGAGGTCGTTCCCCGATCGGACCGTGACCTGGTCATGGCCAGGCTCGCCGAGCCGGTCACCGATGTCGCCCCCGTTCAGCTGGCTGTTTCGGCGCCGCAGAAGGGGGAGACGCTGGAGGCCATGGGCTATGGCCGCACGGCCACGGGGTGGGCGCCCGGCCGTCTGCACAGCGGCGAGTTCGGCATCGACGCCGTCGACGGCGCCACCATCGGGCTGGCCGCCAAGGGCGACGCCGCCATCTGCAAGGGCGACACGGGCGGCCCGGCCGTCCGCATCGCCGACGGACGGCCCGAGCTGGTGGCTCTCCACAGCAGGTCGTGGCAGGGCGGATGCCTCGGCTCGGAGGAGACGCGCACGGGCGCTCTCGACACCCGTGTCGACGACATCAATCCGTGGATTCAGCAGGTGCGCTCCCTGCCCAGGCAGCACACTCCGCTGGCCGGCGACTTCTCCGGCGACGGCAAGGCCGACTTCGGCGTCATGAGCGACCTCGGCAAGATCGCGGAGGGCCGCAACCACTCCGCCCTGACGGGCTTCACCAGTGACGGCGACGGCTTCAAGGCCCCGCGCACTCTGTGGGACTCCGGCACGGGCAGCTGGTACTGGGGCGCCAGCAAGCCGGTTGCCGGCGACTTCAACGGCGACGGCAAGGACGATGTCGCCGTGCTGTACCGCTACGGCCGGCATGAGGACGGCCGCTATCACTCCGGCCTGTGGACGTTCCTCAGCAACGGCGAGGGTTTTGAGAAGCCGTTGAAGGTGTGGGATTCCGGTTCGGGTAGTTGGAGCTGGGAGCGTAGTAAGCCGGTTGCCGGTGATTTCAACGGTGATGGTAAGGCTGATCTCGGTGTCCTGTATGACTACGGGAAGCTTGGGGACGGTCGTAATCACTCTGGGCTGTGGACGTTCGCCAGTAATGGTGCGGGTTTTGAGAAGCCGTTGAAGGTGTGGGATTCCGGTTCGGGTAGTTGGAGCTGGGAGCGTAGTAAGCCGGTTGCCGGTGATTTCAACGGTGATGGTAAGGCTGATCTCGGTGTCCTGTATGACTACGGGAAGCTTGGGGACGGTCGTAATCACTCTGGGCTGTGGACGTTCGCCAGTAATGGTGCGGGTTTTGAGAAGCCGTTGAAGGTGTGGGATTCCGGTTCGGGTAGTTGGAGCTGGGAGCGTAGTAAGCCGGTTGCCGGTGATTTCAACGGTGATGGTAAGGCTGATCTCGGTGTCCTGTATGACTACGGGAAGCTTGGGGACGGTCGTAATCACTCTGGGCTGTGGACGTTCGCCAGTAATGGTGCGGGTTTTGAGAAGCCGTTGAAGGTGTGGGATTCCGGTTCGGGTAGTTGGAGCTGGGAGCGTAGTAAGCCGGTTGCCGGTGATTTCAACGGTGATGGTAAGGCTGATCTCGGTGTCCTGTATGACTACGGGAAGCTTGGGGACGGTCGTAATCACTCTGGGCTGTGGACGTTCGCCAGTAATGGTGCGGGTTTTGAGAAGCCGTTGAAGGTGTGGGATTCCGGTTCGGGTAGTTGGAGCTGGGAGCGCAGTGAGCCGGTTGCCGGTGACTTCAACGGTGACGGCAAGACCGACCTCGGCGTCCTGTATGACTACGGCACCACTTCCGACGGCCGCAGCCACACCGGTGTCTGGAGCTTCACCAGCACGGGCGGCGGTTTCGAAGCTCCGGTCAAGCACTGGAACAGCAAGATCGTGAACTGAGACGCGATCCGGCCGACGCCGCAGGTGCGGCGCCGGCCGGATTCACAGGGCTCCTCGGGGGTGCCGTGCAGCAGGGCTGCAAGGCACCCCCGGCGCTTGTCCAGGCCCTACTCCTTGACGCCGATCCATCCGCGCAGGGGCTCCGGGAGGAGTTCGTTGCAGGCGAGCTGGCCGTCCTTGGTCAGGGCGTCCGAGACACAGGTGTAGTAGTCGCGGTAGACGAGCTGCGCGGTGAAGTTCGCGGCTACGAACATCAGGGCGATCGAAGCCATGACCAGGCCGCTGACGGCCGCGGTGATCAAGGGCCGGGCCGGGCTGCCGGACGACGGCTGCCGGGAGGCGGGCGGCTGTGCGGCGGCCGGGTCGGGGGTGCGGGACTGCGGCTTGGCACGCAGGGAGCTGATCGCCCAGTACAGGGCGAGCGCGCCCAGCAGCAGCGCGATCTCCGGGAAGTCGAAGAGCGCGAAGAAGAACGCCCACATGCCCGAAAGCAGCGCATAGCGCGCCCGGCGCTGGGCCGGGTCCGTCGGGTCCCAGCGCAGGCCCGCCGGGCCGCCGGAGCGGCCGCCTCCGGAGCCCTGCTGGCCGTTGGGGCGGCCGCCGAAGCCGCCGCCCGAGGCGCGGCCCGGCTGCCGGCTGCTCCACTGGCCGCCCCAGGAGGAACCGGAGGAGCCAGATCCGGAGGAACCAGGGCCCTCGCCCGGTGAGTCCTCACGACCCTCGTGGTCCTCGCGGCTGCCGCCGTCACGGCCACCCCCTTCGGCGCCTCCGCCGTTCTCGGGGCGGCGCGGCTGCCAGGGCTGGTCCGGCCTGCCCTCCGGCGGCGGCGCGAAGGGGTTGTTCTCGTCCGTGGACTGGCGTTCCCGCGGCAACAGGAGGTGGCCCATACGGCGGCGGCGGTCCGGCATCTGGTGAACGTCTTCCCCTCGTCGTGCCCGTCAGCGGACGGGTGCTGTCCCCAGACGCTACCTCCCGGCTCCGCCCCCGTCCCGCGGGGGCCGTTGTCGGTGCCGGTATCGTTGCTGACGGTCGGCTCCTTCGTAGGGTTCCCCGTATCGAAGGGCATGATTCGTTCGTACGACCATACAAAGCCGGCTCAGCCCGCCGGCGCCGCCCGTCAGAACAGCAGTCCGTCAGTGCAGCAGCCCGTGAGAAAGAGACCCGCCGTGGCCTCCCCGCCTCCCCTCGCCCGCCCCGGTCGGCCCGCACGCCTCGTCGTCCTGGTCTCCGGCTCCGGCACCAATCTGCAGGCCCTGCTGGATGCCGTCGACGCCGACCCGGAGGGGTTCGGCGCACGCGTCGTGGCGGTCGGCGCCGACCGCGACGGCATCGCCGGGCTGGAGCGTGCCGAGCGGGCGGGGCTTCCCACGTTCGTGTGCAAGGTCAAGGACCACCGCACGCGCGAGGAGTGGGACCACGCGCTCACCGAGGCGACGGCGGCGTACGACCCCGATCTCGTGGTGTCGGCCGGCTTTATGAAGATCGTGGGGAAGGAGTTCCTCGCGAGGTTCGGCGGGCGCATCGTCAATACGCACCCCGCCCTGCTGCCCAGCTTCCCGGGTGCGCACGGAGTGCGCGACGCGCTCGCCTACGGCGCGAAGATCACCGGGTGCACCGTCCACTTCGTCGACGACGGCGTCGACACCGGCCCGATCATCGCGCAGGGCGCGGTGGAGGTGACGGAAGAGGACACGCCGGACGGTGCGGCCGCTCTCCATGAGCGGATCAAGGAAGTCGAGCGAAGGCTGCTCGTCGATGTCGTGCGGCGTCTGGCCTGGCACGGCTACCGCATTGAGGGACGAAAGGTTCATGTCGGTGAATAAGCCCATCCGTCGAGCGTTGATCAGCGTCTATGACAAGACCGGTCTCGAGGAGCTCGCACGCGGGCTGCACGAAGCTGGCGTCGAACTGGTCTCCACCGGCTCCACCGCGGCCAAGATCGCTGCCGCCGGCGTCCCGGTCTCCAAGGTCGAGGACCTGACCGGGTTCCCCGAGTGCCTGGACGGCCGGGTGAAGACGCTCCACCCGCGCGTACACGCCGGCATCCTCGCCGACCTGCGGCTCGAGGACCATCAGCGGCAGCTCGCAGAGCTGGGCGTGGAGCCGTTCGAGCTGGTGGTCGTGAACCTCTATCCGTTCCGGGAGACGGTCGCCTCGGGCGCGACGCCCGACGAGTGTGTGGAGCAGATCGACATCGGCGGCCCGTCGATGGTCCGCGCCGCGGCCAAGAACCATCCGTCCGTGGCCGTGGTGACCAGCCCGGCACGGTACGCCGAGGTCCTGGAGGCCGCGCGGTCGGGCGGCTTCGACCTGGCGGCGCGCAAGCGGCTCGCCGCCGAGGCGTTCCAGCACACCGCCGCGTACGACGTGGCGGTGGCGGGCTGGTTCGCCGACGACTACGCGGCGGCCGACGACAGCGGCTTCCCCGACTTCCTCGGCGCGACGTACGAGCGCTCCGCCGTGCTGCGATACGGCGAGAATCCGCACCAGGGCGCGGCGCTGTACGTCGGCGGCCGCGGCGGCGGCCTCGCCCAGGCCGAGCAGCTGCACGGCAAGGAGATGTCGTACAACAACTACACGGACACCGACGCCGCGCGCCGTGCCGCGTACGACCACGACGAGCCGTGCGTGGCGATCATCAAGCACGCCAACCCGTGCGGGATCGCGATCGGCGCGGACGTCGCCGAGGCGCACCGCAAGGCGCACGCCTGCGACCCGCTCTCCGCGTTCGGCGGAGTGATCGCCGTCAACCGCCCGGTCTCCAAGGAGATGGCCGAGCAGGTCGCCGAGATCTTCACCGAGGTCATCGTGGCCCCGGATTACGAGGACGGCGCGGTCGAGGCGCTGGCCCGCAAGAAGAACATCCGGGTGCTGCGCTGCCCGGATGCCCCCGCCGACCCGGTCGAGGTCAAGGCGATCGACGGCGGTGCACTGCTCCAGGCCGCCGACCGCCTCCAGGCGGACGGCGACGACCCGGCCGGCTGGACGCTCGCGACGGGCGAGGCGCTCGCCGCGGACGAGTTGAAGGAGCTGGCCTTCGCCTGGCGCGCCTGCCGCGCGGTCAAGTCCAACGCCATCCTGCTCGCCAAGGACGGCGCGTCGGTCGGCGTCGGGATGGGCCAGGTCAACCGCGTCGACTCCGCGAAGCTCGCGGTCGAGCGCGCGGGCACGGAGCGATCCCAGGGCTCGTACGCGGCCTCCGACGCCTTCTTCCCCTTCCCGGACGGCCTGGAGATCCTCACCGCGGCGGGCGTCAGGGCGGTCGTCCAGCCCGGCGGTTCGGTGCGGGACGAGCAGGTGGTGGAGGCGGCAAAGAAGGCGGGCGTGACGATGTACTTCACGGGGACGCGCCACTTCTTCCACTGAGGCGAACAGGGCGAACCGCAGGCCCGCGGACTGTCGACGCCGCGGGCCTGCGAGAGCGCGGACGGCTCCGGGCGTCCGACTGCCGCGGCCGGTGCCGGGCGTCCCTGTACCAGGCCAGTCGCCCTGACAGGCCGCGTTCGTCACCCACTCGTGTGCCGATCCCGCCGGAGCGGCTGATGTGCCGGAGTGGTCAACCGGTAGGGCCCAGGCCGGAGTGGCCTGAATGCGCCAGTAGAACGGCCGAAGGCCGCAACGCGCCCGGGGGCGCGTCACGGCCTTCGCACGCGGGTGCGCTCGCTCAGGCGACGCGCTGGCGGTTGAACCAGGCGCCGCCGTCCGACTTGCCGACGAAGACGGCGATCAGGATGGCGAGCACGGTGTGCACCAGGCCCACGATGACGAACGGGTAGATGCCCAGGATCGCCGTGATGATGCCGAAGACCATCGCGGTGATGCGGATGCCGTTGCCGCCGCTGCCGAACTTCGCGCCCAGGAAGATCGCGAGCACGCCCCACAGCAGGACGATGAACGCGATGGCGTAGATGGCGCCGGCCGAGTAGTCGGCGAGCTGCTGGAACTGGACGTCGTCCTTGAGCGTCGGGTCGTCCTTGGCCGCGCTGATGGCCGCGCCGGTGAACGCGAAGAGCGCGGCGCCGAGCACCTGGAAGCCGCCGATGATGAAGAGCATCACGCGCGCGGCCTTGACGCCGCCCGGCATCTCGGTCGGGCCGGCGGGGTAGCCGTAGCCCGGCTGGACCGGCGGGGCCTGCGGGTAGCCGTAGCCCGGCTGGCCCTGGGGCTGGCCGTAGGGGTTGTTCGGGTCGCCGAAACTCATGGCGTGTTTCCTCCGTTGAAAGTGCGGGGACGACGCGGTCCGAGCGGAGGAACTTCCACAATCTTCGCGATCTGCCCCCCAGCGCTGCCGCGGTACTGCGCGGCTCATCGTGGTCGTAACGTTGACTTTTTGTCCAGTCGGTATGCACAGGAGTTGTGCAAGTGCAACCCTGCGTGGCCAGGGCCGCTGGGATGTGCGCATCCCGTGAGTCGGTGCGATCGGACGCGATTGGAACAGAGGCCGGGTCATCCGGGAGGATGGGCCCATGACTGCCCAGATTCTCGATGGCAAGGCCACCGCAGCCGCGATCAAGTCCGACCTGACCGCCCGCGTGGCGGCCCTCAAGGCCCAGGGCGTGACGCCCGGGCTGGGGACCCTGCTCGTCGGGGACGACGTCGGCAGCCAGAAGTACGTCGCGGGCAAGCACCGCGACTGCGCGCAGGTGGGCATCGCGTCCATCCAGCGTGAACTGCCCGCCACCGCCACGCAGGAAGAGATCGAGGCGGTCGTGCGGGAGCTCAACGAGGACCCTGCCTGTACCGGCTATATCGTGCAACTCCCGCTCCCCAAGGGCATCAACGCCAACCGGGTGCTGGAGCTGATGGACCCGGCCAAGGACGCCGACGGGCTCCACCCGATGAACCTCGGCAGGCTCGTGCTGAACGAGACCGGTCCGCTGCCGTGCACCCCGGCGGGCATCGTGCATCTGCTGCGCCGCCACGGCGTGGAGATCGCCGGTGCGCATGTGGTCGTCGTGGGCCGCGGTGTCACCATCGGCCGCCCGATGCCGCTGCTGCTGACGCGCCGGACCGAGAACGCGACCGTCACGCAGTGCCACACGGGTACGCGCGACCTGGCCGCGCAGCTGCGGCAGGCGGACATCATCGTCGCCGCCGCGGGCGTGCCGCACCTGATCAAGCCGGAGGACGTCAAGCCCGGCGCGGCGATCCTCGACGTCGGCGTCAGCCGCGACGAGAGCGGCAAGATCGTCGGCGATGTCCACCCGGGCGTCGCGGAGGTGGCCGGCTGGGTCGCCCCCAACCCGGGCGGCGTCGGCCCGATGACCCGCGCCATGCTGCTGGTGAACGTCGTCGAGGCGGCGGAGCGCGCCGTCGCCGCAGCGGACTGAAGCGAAGGGGCCGACCCCATGGGCGTATCTGCGAACAGCGGCCGGGCAGACGACGAGCCGGAGCCCTCCGGCGACCCGTCGGCGACGTCGGGCGGGTCGCCGGCCTCTGCGGGCCCGGCTGATGAGTCGCCCGGCGGCGACGGGCGGGCCGGCTCGGCGACGCCGCCCGACGGCGGGTCCGCCGAAGAGCCGTCCCCTGCGGGACCTGCGGCGGCGGCCGGGACAGCGACGTCGGTCCCCCCGCACGACCGCGCCGGGGAGGCCGAATCGCAGGGCGGGCCCACGGGACGGCCTGCCGCGGAGACCTCGTCCGCACGCACCGCCGCTGACTCTGCGGGCCCGGAGGCGGAGGCGTCGTCCTCCGCCGCTGCCGTGGGCCATGCGTCCGAACGCCCTGTGAAGAAGGGCTCCCGGAGGTTCCCCGCCGTCACCACCGACACCGCCCGCCCCGAGGGCGGCGGACGCGCCGCGCCGTGGGACGCGCCCGCGCCCGCGCGGCAGTGGCCGCTGCTCACTGTGCTTCTGCTCGTCGGCGTTGGCCTGGTGGTCGTCGGTGTCGACGCCTTCGCCGACTCGTTCCGCATCGGCACGATCCTGATCGGCGGCGCACTGATCGGCGGGGCCGTCATGCGCCGTGTCGTGCCCTCCGTGGGCATGCTGGCGGTGCGGTCCCGGTTCACCGACATGGTGACGTACGGCCTGCTGGGCACCTTGATCGTGCTGCTCGCCCTGGTGACCCAGCCGAAGCCGTGGCTGGACGTCCCCTTCATGGAGGACGCGGTCCACTTCACCGTCCGGTAGCCCGCGGGAATCCCGCCCCGGCGGCGCGGCGCGGCTGTAGCGGCGCGACATCACGACGGCGAGTATCTTGACGACGAGATAAATCGCCGAGTCGCGCGAGAGGGACGTACCGCCTGATGCCCAAGATCAAGGTAGCCAACCCCGTCGTCGAGCTCGACGGCGACGAAATGACCCGCATCATCTGGCAGTTCATCAAGGACCGGCTGATCCTGCCGTACCTCGACGTCGAGCTGGAGTACTACGACCTCGGCATCGAGCACCGCGACGCCACCGGCGACCAGGTGACGATCGACGCCGCGCACGCCATCAGGAAGCACGGGGTCGGGGTCAAGTGCGCCACGATCACACCGGACGAGGCGCGGGTCGAGGAGTTCGGCCTCAAGGCGATGTACCGCTCGCCCAACGGCACCATCCGCAACATCCTCGGCGGGGTGATCTTCCGCGAGCCGATCATCATGGAGAACGTCCCGCGGCTCGTCCCCGGCTGGACCAAGCCGATCGTCGTCGGCCGCCACGCCTTCGGCGACCAGTACCGCGCCACCGATCTGAAGGTCCCCGGAGAGGGCACTCTCACCATGACCTTCACCCCGAAGGACGGCTCGGAGCCCGTGGAGCTGGAGGTGTACGAGTTCCCCGGCGCGGGCGTGGCGCTGTCCATGTACAACCTCGACGAGTCGATCCGCGACTTCGCCCGTGCGTCGTTCCGCTACGGGCTGGCGCGGGAGTACCCGGTGTACATGTCGACCAAGAACACGGTCCTGAAGAAGTACGACGGCCGCTTCAAGGACCTCTTCCAGGAGGTCTTCGACACCGAGTTCAAGGCCGGTTTCGACGCCAAGGGGCTGACGTACGAGCACCGGCTGATCGACGACATGGTGGCCTCCGCGCTGAAGTGGGAGGGCGGCTACGTCTGGGCGTGCAAGAACTACGACGGGGACGTGCAGTCCGACATCGTGGCCCAGGGCTTCGGCTCCCTCGGCCTGATGACGTCGGTCCTGATGTCGCCCGACGGCAGGACGGTCGAGGCGGAGGCCGCGCACGGCACCGTCACCCGCCACTACCGCAGGCGCCAGCAGGGCAGGTCGACGTCGACCAACCCCATCGCGTCGATCTTCGCCTGGACGCGCGGTCTCGCCCACCGGGGAGAGCTGGACGGCACACCTGATGTCACGCACTTCGCGCGGACACTGGAGCAGGTGTGCGTGGACACCGTCGAGAACGGCCAGATGACCAGGGACCTGGCGGTCCTGATCGGGCGCGACCAGCCGTGGCTCACGACCGAGCAGTTCCTGGACGCGCTCGACGGCCGTCTGCAGAAGCAGACGGCCTCGGTCGGCTGACACGACGACGGCGGCCCGACCTCCCCCCGTAGAGGCCGGGCCGCGCATCCCCGACGGCAGTGGTCAGCCGTCAGTCATCGGCCGTCAGCCATCACGGCCACCGGCCATCGGTCACCGGCCACCGGCCATCGGTCACCGATCAGCGGTGCCCGGCCATCGGCCGTCGGCCGTCGGACTCACCGTGACCGCGAGGGCTCACGGGCAGCCGGTGTGCCGCAGGTACGGCCACGACTTCGGGCCGGGCAGCCCGTCGACCACGAGCTTCGCGTTGCAGACGCTGTTCGCGCTCCGCTGCACGGGCTTGAACGCGGCCCGGGACTTGGGCCCGAAGTAGCCGTCCACCGCGATGCTCTGCTTCCAGACGTGCTTGAGGATGCACTGAGCCTCGATGCCTGCCGAGGTCACCCTGCCGGCCGCGGGGGTGACGGTGTTGCCGCTGTAGTGGCCCGCGTGCCAACGGCCGTTCTTCTTCGTCATATGACAGGAGTAGGCCGCTGCGCCGCTCTCCTGAGCCGTCTGGGCCGTGCTCGCCTGTGCCGCCGGGGCGAGGGCGAGACCGCCGCCGAGAGCGGCAGCGGCCGTCGCCAGTGCGAGATGCCTGCGTACGTTCACTGGTTTCATCCCCCTGTGAGTGCGCCGGGCCCCTGCCCGGCATCGGTTCGGGAACGACTCTCCTGCGCCAACTCCGCCGCGGTCCAGGAAAGTCGACGGAATGGGCCCCTGTGGGACGTCCCAAGCTCTGAGCTGCTGGGATGCGAGCGCTCGAAAGACTGCCGTGGGACGCCGGCGCCTGGCCGGAACACGCCATGAACGAGAAGAGGGTGGAACTGCCCTCCCGAAGGGCGATCTGATGGGGGAGTGACGCAGAGGGAGGGGGGATCTCATATGGCCCGATGGAAGGAACTGCCGGCGGCACTCGACGACCATGAGCGGCAACTGGTCGTCCAGTTACGCAGACTGAAGGATCACAGCGGTCTGAGCCTCGCCGCTCTCGCGGGCAAGACCAGCTACAGCCGCTCGTCCTGGGAGCGCTATCTCAACGGGAAGAAGCCGGTGCCGCGCGGCGCCGTCGAGGAACTGGCGCGGATCTGCGGTACGGAGCCGACCCGGCTGCTCGTGCTGCACGAGGTGGCGGAGCAGGCGAAGGCGTCGAGGGCGGCGCGCCCGGCGGAGGGCGGGCTGCCGGGGACCGAGCCCCCGTCGGACTCCTTCCCCGGCGCCGCGCGGCCGTCAGGGACCCCGTCAGGGACCCCGTCTGGGACCCCGTCGGGGGCCCCGTCGGGGGCCGCGTCGAGGACCCCGTCAGGATCGCCCTCCGCGACGGTCTCGGGCCCGGGATCTCCCCTGGATGCAACGGGGGTCTTTGGTGTCTCTGAGGTCGGGGCCGAGAACGGCACGGCGGAGCTTGGGGAGTCCGGACCGCCGCCGTCGGGCGAGGGCCCCGAGCCCCGCGTCCGGCGGACCGTTCCCCTGGCGGCTGCTCTCGCCGTCGCCGTCGTCCTGGCGGCCCTGGCCTTCGCGGGAGGCTTCCTCACCGCGTCGGCGGGCGAGGACGGGACGTCGGCCGGCAAGGGGGGCAACAGCCAGCAGGAGTTGTTCGTGTACCGCCAGGGGGAGACGTACGAGTGCGAGCCGGGCGAGAAGGACGGCAAGCTGTACGCGGGCCACAGCCTGGTCCAGGACACGATTCTCGCCCTCAACGGCAGCGGCTGGGACGTCGTCGAGGCCCAGTGCCTGCTCAAGCGGCACGGGTTCGACCCGGGCGATGTCGACGGTCTGTACGGCCCGAGTACGGAGACCGCCGCGAAGCGCTTCCAGGCCGCCCGCGAGCTGGTCCAGGACGGCATCGTCGGCCCCGACACCCTGGGAGAGCTACGCCGTGCCCGATAGCCGCGGCAGCGGGGACCTCCCGCCGGCCGCGGAGTGCGAACGGCTCGCCGCCGAACTGCGGGCGCTGCGGGAGGCGGCGGGGCTGAGCCTTGCCGAACTGGCCGCGCGCACCCCGTACAGCAAGTCCTCCTGGGAGCGCTATGTCAACGGCAGAAAGCCGGTGCCGCGACAGGCGGTCGAGGCGCTGTGCGCGGTCGCCGGGGTCCCGGCCGGGCGGCTGCTCGCCCTGTGGGAGCTGGCCGACGCCGCCTGGAGCGGCCGCGCCCGCCCCGCCGCCCCCGAGCCGCCCGCCGCGTCGGCGGAGCACGGCTCCGCCCGCCCCGCCGCCGA
>NZ_JARWBG010000109.1:0-7623 GCF_029846775.1 Streptomyces chengmaiensis | reverse complement strand
CGCGCCCCGCGCCATGGCCACCTTCCGCAACCTCGCCATCGGCACCCTGAAGCTCCTCGGAGCCGACAACATCGCCAAGACCACCCGCGCCATCCGGCACGAACCCGAACGAGCACTCGCCATCCTGGGTATTACCAACAACCCCGGCACTCACGGAACTTGATCAAGCCCTGCTCCGTCGGCGGACCGTCAAGAAAGATCGAGGCTAACGAAGTACTACTAGGAGTGCCCTGAAGATCTTGAAACTGCGCCCGTCTTGCACTGGTTCATATCGATTGACATTCACCAGAAATCCAGGGTGAGTCGGGCGGTCAGGCCAAGATCTTCAGCGGTCTCCTAGGCCCTGCTGGCCGGCGCTCCACGAACACGTAGCTGTTCAAGTACTTCTACGCTACTGCTTCCTCGTGTCGCGAATGGACACTTCTCGCCAATTCCGGGTCGGCTTCGACCGCCGGAGAAGGAGCGGGGACGCTGTCGACGTCCGCGCGAGAGAACAGGAGCAGTCGTGTCCGAACATCGAAGAATAACTTGGTGGCGATGTCGCCTCATTGCGTTGATTCTCCCCGTGGTACTCCTGGCAGCCGGGGCTTCTGTGGTGCAGTGGCAGTTCCCCACCTCCGCATCGGCCGCGCCGACGAAGCCGGTTCACACCACGCCGCCTGATCTGACGCAGGCGAACAGCGATCCCCGCGCCAGGACGATCAGCATGCCGGACGACCCGCGGCTGCAGCTTCAATCCTTCGAGTATGTGCTCCCGACGGGGGAGAGCACCGGGGTAGCGGTGTACCCGGGTGATCCGGTGTACGACGGTGGCGGCAAGATCCGCACGCGGTACAACTGGCCGGCGAGGACGGCGTCTGGTAAGGATGCGCAGGATTTCCTGAATCGTGCGTGGGGTCAGCTTGACGAGATCGCATCCAATCCCGAGGGCGTCCGTATGCTCAAGGCGATGGGGGAGGCGTATCCACTGCCGCTGCCGAACAACGCCCCAGGATACGACAATCGATTCTACAACGTGGGTTCCCCTAACGATCCGTCACCCGTGAAGACGGTGATCACGCGTGCTCCGCCTGGCGGTCACTGGGAAACCCACTACCACGCGTGGGGGGCCAGAACGGACGGGGTGTCTCTCGGCGGCTCCTGGGCTGGTGAAGGTGTCGGGGCAGGCTACTCCTTCATCACTGTCCCTGAGTACGTCGATGGCCACTACACGAGCAAAGGAAAGCTCTTTGCGATGCGGCCGGCGACGACACTGTTCCACGAGTTGGTCCATTCACTGCGTAAAGTGGTCGGATTCAACCCCTTGGAGAATTCGTCAAATCCTGTGCGCGTGAAGGAACGAGTGCCCGATCCCACCAAGGGGTGGCTGGATGAAAGCGGGTGGCTGATCGAAACCAATGCCGAAGAGTTGATCACGCATGGGAGCAAGTCCGGGTTGAGGGACACCTTCGGCGCAAAGAAGTGGACGCAGGGGTTTGCCGTGAAAGCGGACCCGTATGCTGCCCGATCAGTACAGATCGCTACCGGCATTGCCGCGAAGAATCCTGGCGATCAGCTGATCCAGCGGACGCTGCAGGTTCGTGTGGGGTTGTCGAAGAACCCTGTTTCCGAGACGAGTTTCGTGAAGGCGAGTCCCATATCCCAGCCCCATCGCCCCACGTACGGAGTCCCTCAAAACCTACCCAATGTCAGGTTCGAATTGAGGAGCGGGGCGTCATGGCACACGGTTTCGCAGGCGGATTTCACCGATCCCGAGCGCAGTGCTTCTCTGGTGAAGCAGCAGTCTCCCGCCCCTGTCGCCGGTGCCGCCTGCGGCGGAGTCCCGTTCTCGGGCTGCTTCTACTCTGTCCGGAAGCCGACCGCGAAGGAGGCGCGGGCGACTGAAGAGTTCCATGCCGCGGAGGAGGAGGGGAAGGTCTTCCAGGTGCCCGCCGAGTCGGAGGTTGTCTCCGGCTTGTCAGCGGAGGAGATTCCGGTGTACGCGCGGGCTGCCGTGCGGAGCGCGGAGACGACATACGCTGCAGCGAAGGCTGCGGGTTCTGACCTGTCGGACATCGGGTTCACGTCCGATCTGGCCAAGTCCTGGAAGAACCCGACCAAGACCTTCGTTCCGTTTGGCGGGGCGACGTCGGCGGAGGGTCTGGCGCCTGCCCGGACTTCCAAGGTGCTGACGGAGGGCTGGGGGGCCTTCAATGAGGCGTTGACCCCGGCGATGGCGGCTCTGTGGATCAACTCCATCGCTGAGGCGTTCAGCCAGGATGCCACCGACCTGACCAAGGCGGCTGTCGTCCTCGCACCGGTCCCGGTCGTGGGGCAACTCGTCGGCATCGCTGATTCGGTAGAGCGTCGTGACGCTCTCAGCGGTGTCGTCAACGCACTGGCCCTGCTGGCGACCGTGTCCGAAATGGCGGGACAGCCGGAACTGGCCATGCTCTTCGGCGTCGTGGCACTCGTCACGACGGTCGTGGCCCAGATAGTGGACTGGGCGACGGGGAAGAGCGAGCAGGCCAAGGAGATCGATGCCCGCAACCAGGCGTGGCATGACGTGATGAAGAAGAACGTCATCGAAAAGTCCATCCCGGAGCTGCTGTCGACAGCGCAGAAGGCATTCGACCACGCACAGAGGCAGGTGCTGTTCGGCACCCACATCACGATGGAGACCGTGACCGCCAACGCGGCAAAGACGGGTCACTCCACCGCGATCGCCGCCGCCCGCACTGCGAACGCACGGATCATGGCCGATGCTGAAGCATCGGTGGGGTCGCTGCGCAGCGGCTTCGTCAACGGCGTCCACCAGGCGGTGTCCGCTCTGTTCGACTCACTGAACAAGGGCACCGGATCCGAGAAGTTCACCAGGGCCTACATGGACAATGCCGTCTGGCCGCAGTGGTCGAGCGACCACATCTTCAACTACTGCAGGGGGCGCGACCCCAACGCCACCCAGAACTCGTGCCCCCACCCTGAGAAGTACATTCCTCAGATGCGGGCAGACTTCGAAAAGAACCACGTGAAGCCGGTCATGGCCGACAAACCGAAGAACTCGTTCACGGCATCCGATGTGAAGGCTGCTCAAGACGCGGTCGACACCCGGGTACGTGAGGGCAAGATGTTCACCCCGATGCCCATCACGGACTCCACTCCCATACCGCCGGCCGGGTTCATTGCCTGCGCGGACGACGGTGGAACGTGCAGGGGAATCAAGGGGCGTATCGGCCAGGTCGCGTTCGGCGCCGCCGGATCATACGTCACGGCGCCACTGCCCTCCGGCGGGATCGCGTGCAAGGCGTCCTCGTTCCCGGTCAACCCGAACCCCGAAGCTCACCAGTCGTGCTTCGTCCCCGCTCAGGACAGCCCGGTCAAGGACAGAGACGGATCATGGCTGGCCTCGGTGCGCGTATGCGCGAAGCAGGGCGCGAAGTGTCACGTCTCCGGCACCCAGGTGGCGGCGTTCGGCACGGGTGCGACCTGGCTCGTCAAACCGGTCACGACCTCGGCCGCCTGCACCGCCGCCGCCTTCGGTGGCGACCCGGCCCCCGGCAAGACCAAGGAATGCCATGTGCTGACAGGAGCACCCCCGACCCAGGCGGTCAACGCGGGCGGCCCCTACCAGGCGTGCGCGGTCGAGGGAGAGCGGTGCCACATCACCGGCACCGTACGTCTGGCCTTCGGAGCCCACATCGACGACGAGGACCGCGGCTGGGCATACAAGACCGTCAAGGCGTCCGAGCACCCCGACGGCGCTCCCTGCACCATCGCCGCCTTCGGCAAGGACCCGCTGCCCGGCGAACGCAAGAGCTGCTACATCGCCAGTCCCCCGGCCCCGTTCACCTTCTGCGCCGGCCCGGACCAGACCTGTGCGGTCCCGGACTCCGGCACCTACCAGGCCGCCTACGGAGGTGACGGGACCTGGGTGGTCAAGACCGTCCCCGCCGGCGAGTTCCCCTGCAAGGACACCTCTTTCGCCGACGTCGCCACCCTGTCGGACGACCGCGTCCAAGGCGGCAGCCGCGGCTACTGCTACCTCTCCGCCAAGGACCACGACCTGATCCTCGGCGCGGATACCCATCATGAGAGCCAGAGCGTCGACGCCGACTGGGGCGCGCACGCCTGCGCCCGCGACGGAGACGTCTGCGCTGTCAACGGACCCGCGGCCTTCGCCTACGGCGTCTACGAGGCCGCCCAGGACAAGGGCGCCTACCTCGTCAAGACCGTTACTCTCCGAGACGGAGACAGCGCGGCCCTGTGCAGCTACGGCGGCTTCACCCCCCGCGATCCCCGACTCGGTGACACGTACTGCTTCCTCCTCAACACACCACGCCCGGACTTCGACACAGCCCAGACGGACTTCACCTACCGGGAGACCAAACGAACCAACCCCGGCACAGACCAGCCTTCCCCTCACCCCTCTGACCCGGCGGATCCGCACCCGACCCACGGCGCGCAGTTCAGCACCGGCTTCGAGAAGGGCGACGTCGAGCCGCACTGGACCGACACCGTCGACGAGGACGGGGGCGGCGCATCCAACGTCACCGGCAGGTACGACGTCCACGGACCCGTGGCCGGCACACGCACCGGGGAGACAGCCCACACCGGAACCGGATCCCTGAAGTACTCCGGCTCCACCAAGGGGGGCGTCGGCAACGCCCACGCCTACCTCAAGGTCTTCGACCTCGGTGACACGCCGGTCAAGCTCGACAGCGGGAAGACACTCGGCTACTGGATCCGCCCCGACACCGCTGACCGATGGGACAACGTGGACTGGCTCGACAACAACAGCAACTGCGTCGCACTCGATCTGGTGTTCACTGACGGATCCACCCTGCGGGACTCCGGCGCCGTCGACCACTCCGGCCGCAGCATCCATCCCGCCAAACAGTGCCAGAGCCTCCAGCCCAACCAGTGGAACCACGTCACCGTGCGCATTCCCGAAGGACTGAACGGCAAGGAGGTCAGCCGCATCAATCTTGGCTACGACCAGGACGGCCCAGGCAACGCCGACTACAGCGGGTACATCGACGACATCACCATCAAGTAGCCCACCAGAACCCGCAGCGGAGCCGCGCATCACCAGCGCGGCTCCGCACCGTCATCCGCAGAACCACGTGGCCACCTGGACCCGGGAGGTGAATTCGAGCTTGCGCAGGATGCGCTGAACATGTCCCTCCGCGGTACGCGGCGAGATCACCAGCCGGGCGGCGATCTCCTTGTCCGTCAGGCCCTGAGCCAAGAGCTCCACGACTTCACGTTCGCGCAGCGTGAGAGCGACGGCGACTGACGGGGACCCAGGATCGTCGGCGGCAGCTTCTCGGCCCCGGCCGAGCGCGAACCAGGGCCTGATCGATCTCCAGCGCAGCACCCACACCACGCAGCGCGGTGAACCGGCTCTTACCAAGGCGGGAACGATGGCGGAGGTAGTTGGACGCGGTGTCGAGGCGTGTTACACCGAGGTCGGCGGCTGCTTCGAGTAGGTCACGGGCGTGACCAGACCGGTGTAGCCCGAGGACGATAGTGCCGCCAGCGGTTCGCACAGCCCCTCCGTGATCAGCAAGTCGGCCAAAGTGATGATGTCGTCGGGGGCTCCGTCAAGGTAGACCGGGTGACCAGACAGCAGGGCACGCAGGCTTGGTTCTGCACGCTCGTGGAAGGTCAGTCGCTTGCCGCCACCGCATACTTGGAACGTGTCGCCGGATCGGATGATGGAGGGCGCGAACTCGGTGACGGCCGCGACTCCGTCCGGCCGCCCGAAGGCGCCCACGTGGGGCATGTGGCGTGCGGGCGGGGTGCTGGACCGCAGTTCGTCCAGGTACCGCTCCGGACTGTAGCTGGCGGCCAACGCGCTGAGCTTGTCCGCCAGCACCTGGTGTGCGGTGCCCTGGGCGCCCACCAGGTCGTGACGGAACGCTTCGTCGGCGCGGGCGGCATCAGAGAGGAAGTTGGCCCAGGTGACACCGGTCCGTCTGGTGAACCCGAACGTCACGTGCAGGGAGTGTCCACCACTCCCCGAGCCGAGGCGGGTCGCGGTGTGCCAGAAGCCTCGTGGGATGTGCATGACGTCCCCGGTCCACATCGTGCCCTTCCACAGCACTTCCTCGGAGGGGGTGCGGTTGCGTTCCGCGTCGCGGTACATCGGCGCCGGCCGCGACGGGCCGCGCACTTCCCACGACTTCTCGCCCGAGAGCTGCACGGCGACGACCTCGTGGTCGTCCCAGTGCAGATGGAATCCGTCGGTGTCACCGACCGCGAGGTAGGCGTGNCCCAGTGCAGATGGAATCCGTCGGTGTCACCGACCGCGAGGTAGGCGTGGGCAGAGGTGAGTTCGCCGGACCACCAGCCCAGGGCCCGGCAGGCGACTTCCAGCGTCGGGTCGAAGAAGTCCACATGATCCAGGACCACGGTGCCGCCGTCGCTGAGGATTCGTCCGAGGGCCGCCATGTCCGCCTGGCTCACGGCCTGCCGGCGCCGGTTGACGTTGGTGGACAGAAACGTAGACGGGTGCACTTCGTCGCCCTCGGCATAACAGCGCAGCTGCGGATTGGCCAGATGGCGGCGCTTGATCACGTCCAGCAGTTTGAGCGGGGTCAACAGCCGTGCGGGCAGCTCCGGGTCTGTGAGACGGCCGCGCGCGAACGCGGTCCCCACGGAACCCGGCCCGTCCCAGCCGAGCGCCTTCTCGATGTGGCTGACGAGCCGGTGCTCCATGGGTTCCCCCTACTCCTTCGGGAGGTTCAGGTCGCGGTTGTCGCCGTCATCTCCCGCGCTGTTCTGCGAGCTGGTGATGTCGGACCGCTCGGACTCGCTGCGGTCATGGGCGGTCGCCAGCTCTTCCACGGCGATCAGAAGCGCGGGGCTGGTCCCCGCCTGCGTGGACGCGCTCTCTGCCATCTCGTGCCCTCCACTTCGACTTCTCCCGGCAGGCTCCGGGCGAAGTGTCAGAGTTAACAGGCGTCCACCGCATGGCAGTAGGGCGGGATTCGGACAGTGCTGCAGCGCCCTCTGGTCATGCCAGCGCGTCGATTCTGCCGCGGCACGCGTGCTGGATCGCCCGCAGCCGCTCCACAGCCGCCTGGGTCAGCTTCGTCGTGTTCCTCGCCGAGGCTGGCGCCCGTTGACGCCATCACGAGGCGTTCCACCGCCTCGATCTCGTCGGGTGGCAGGACGAAAACACCAGGGAGGTCGAATCCCGTATCGATCTTGGTGGCGAGTAGCTCGTGCAGCGCGTCCCAGGACCGATATGCCTCCTGGCGCTTCTTCTTGCGCTCGTCTTCGTCGGCTGCGTCGCGGTGCTCTTCAATCGACCGGATCAGCTGTTGGGCCTGCCGGTTCAGGGCTGTGCACAGTTTCCGGAACCGAGCGTATAGCTTCAATGACGCGGCGATTCCCGCGACCACCAAGGTGACGGTCAGCGTGTTGAGCCACATCTGGTACTTCTCGTCACCGTCGTTGGCAGCGTGCGCGGACCACAGCAGACTGATGATGCCGAACCACAGCATGTCCACGCGCCAGTGCACGGCCCTTCCCAGCCGGGCACGCAGACAGGGCTTGATCAAGTTCCGTGAGTGCCGGGGTTGTTGGTAATACCCAGGATGGCGAGTGCTCGTTCGGGTTCGTGCCGGATGGCGCGGG
>NZ_JARWBG010000108.1:0-7650 GCF_029846775.1 Streptomyces chengmaiensis | reverse complement strand
CGAGGCGGGCGCGGGAGCCGTCGCCGCGCTGCCGTAGCCGCCGGGGCCCCCGGAGCCGTAACCGCCGCCGTAGCCGCCGGGGGCGGGCGGACGGGGCGAACCGCCGCCCGGGCCGCCCTGCCCGGCCGGGCTGACGCCCGGGCCGCCGCCCGAACCGCCCGAGGGGTCGACGATCGCCTCGATCTTCCACTGCACATGGAACTGCTCGGCGAGCGCCTGTCGCAGCACCTCCTCGCTGCCGCTGCTCGCGAAGTTGTCACGCGCTCCGGCGTTGATGAAGCCGAGCTGGAGCGTGGTGCCGTCGAACCCTGCGACCTGGGCGTTCTGGCTGAGGAGGATCCACGTGAAGCGCCGGCGGTTCTTGACGGCCTCCAGGATGTCCGGCCACATGTTCCGCACCTGGGCGGCGGCCTGCGCGGAAGGCTGGGCTTGCGACGCCGGAGCCTGGGCCTCCTGGGCTGCCTGGGCCTGGGGCGCGACGGCTTGTGGCTGGGCGGCCTGCCCGGAGGGCTTCGCCGCTGTGGGCCAGCCGCCGGGCCGACGCCCGCCCTCGCCGCCCTGACCTGCGGGGGCGGCGGCCGTGGGCCACGCACCGGGACGCGGCCCGCCGGAACCCGGCGCCTGCGTCGGCTCCGACGCCGGAGCGGCCTGGGCAGACGCGGGCGCCTGGGACGCGGGGACCTGAGGCGCGGGGACCTGAACGGGGGCAGGCTGCGGCGCAGACGCTGGGGGCGCGGGAGCCTGTGCAGGAGCCGGGGCCATATGCCCCTGGACCTCGGGCCCGGGGACGTATCCCATCGCGGGCGCAGCGGCCGGGGGTCCTTGGAGCGCGGCCCCGCGCTCCAGCCGGTCCAGCCGGGCCTGCACGGAACGCTCGTCGTCGAAGGCTGCCGGCAGCAGCACCCGGGCGCAGATCAGCTCGAGCTGCAGCCGCGGCGAGGTCGCCCCGCGCATCTCCGTCAGCCCGGTGTTGACCAGATCGGCGGCCCGGCTCAGCTCGGCCGCCCCGAACACCGAAGCCTGCGCCTGCATCCGCTCCACCACATCGGCGGGAGCGTCGATCAACCCCTTGTCGCCCGCGTCCGGTACGGCAGCCAGGATCACCAGGTCCCGCAGCCGCTCCAGAAGGTCGGCGACGAACCGCCGCGGGTCGTTGCCCCCCTCGACGACCCGGTCAACGACCTCGAAGGCCGCCGCCCCGTCACCCGACGCAAAGGCATCCACGACGGAGTCGAGCAGTGAGCCGTCCGTATATCCGAGCAGGGCGGTGGCCATGGCATACGTCACACCGTCCGCGGCCGCGCCCGCGAGCAGCTGGTCCATGACGGACATCGAGTCACGCACGGACCCCGCGCCCGCGCGCACGACGAGGGGCAGCACACCGTCCTCGACGGGGATGCCCTCCTTGGCGCACACCTCGCCCAGATAGTCCCGCAGGGTGCCGGGGGGCACGAGGCGGAACGGATAGTGGTGCGTACGCGACCGGATGGTGCCGATCACCTTCTCCGGCTCGGTGGTCGCGAAGATGAACTTCAGATGCTCGGGCGGCTCCTCGACCACCTTCAGCAGGGCGTTGAAGCCCTGCGGGGTGACCATGTGGGCCTCATCGATGATGTAGATCTTGTAGCGGCTGCTCGCGGGCCCGAAGAAGGCCTTCTCCCGCAGCTCACGAGCGTCGTCCACACCTCCGTGGGATGCTGCGTCGATCTCGATCACATCGATCGACCCCGGCCCGTTCCGCGCCAGGTCCAGACAGGAGCGGCACTCTCCGCACGGGCTGGGCGTGGGCCCCTGCTCACAGTTCAGACACCGGGCGAGGATGCGCGCGCTGGTCGTCTTGCCGCATCCGCGCGGCCCGCTGAACAGGTACGCGTGATTGACCCGGTTGTTCCGCAGCGCCTGCTGCAGCGGGTCGGTGACATGCTCCTGCCCGATGACCTCGGCGAAGGTCTCGGGTCGATAGCGGCGGTACAGCGCGAGGGACGACACGCCTACGAGGTTATCGGCCCCCACCGACAACGGACCCCGCTCCCGCGACCCCGCCCCGAAGCCCCGGGCTGCCGCCCCCGCAAACGCAAGGGCCCCCCACGCACCCGCCAGAGCCGACCTACCCTTGCTGCCTTCCGGCCCTGGGGGAGTTCAGTCAGATAGCGCCACGTGAGGGGCTCCGCACAGAGTACCCGAAGGTGCGGGTGGGGATCGAGTTCGCGAGCACTCCTCTCGGTCATGTAATGTTTCCGGCGGAGGATTCGCCTAGAGGCCTAGGGCGCACGCTTGGAAATTGAGCGAGCCAGGAGCCCCCACAGCGAACACCACGATTACTGCCCTGATCTGCACTTATGCAGCTCGGGGCTTCTCTGTGTCGGGCGTGACATCACTGTCCGGCGCCGCTGGGCAAGACGAGTAAGACGCTCCGACTTGTCTAGCGGCCACCACAGAGAGTCATAGGCCATGGCAAGCAAGAGCCCGCTACGCGCTCAACAGCGCGCACGGAGCGCCAGCACTGACGAGAGCGCACGCTCACACGCGCTCAGCGCAGCAACGCCCCTAAGCGCTGTTCAGGGCGTGTCTGGAGCGTCCCTCATCGCCGAGCTAGAGCTACACCTGAGCACGACGAACAACAGGCGGGGTCGTCCCTTCCAGCGGAAGACGATCAATGCCTACGTCAACTCCGCCAAGTCCCTCGACCGATGGCTGTCCGAGCACGCATCGGAGCACGTCACGGCGCTACCAGGCACGAGCGCACACACGGCGGGTGTGGCAGAACTGTCGTTCCTGGGCGTAGACGTGCACGTCCTGAACCGTCATCTCCGCTGGTGGTACGAGACGTACGACGTCCCCAAGAGCCAGGACGGGAAAGGCGGGTACACGGGCGGGACGAACACCCAGTCTCGGAACCTCCGGGCCATGTTCAACTACCTGGCCGAGGAGTACGACCACCCGAACCCGTTCAAGGACCCGCGACTGCACAACTGGGCAGCTCCGGAGCTGGGCAAGCCTCGGACACTCTCCCGTGAGTTCATCTCCGACTGCCTCAAGATCACAGCGTGGGGACCGAGCCGACGAGACTTCGAGACGGTACGGGACCATGCGCTTCTCCGCGTACTCACCGAGGGACTACGCGCCGAGGAGATCCTGAGCCTCCGCACGTTCGACCTGGATCTACAGTCGGCCACGCTCGTGGTCGTGCCACTCAAGGGCAACAGGAACAGCACGGACGGACGACCTATCCCCTTGCAGCCGTCCACGATCAAAGCCCTCCAGCGGTACCTACGGGTCCGTGCCCTGCACAAGCGCGCCGCCGATGACTGGCTGTGGCTGGGCACCCGTAACCGCTCTCGACTCCTGTACGCGGGTCTCCACCGCATGACCAAACGGCGAGCGGAACAGGCGGGGTACGACGCGGAGCATGTTGCCCCGCACTCGTTCTGCCATAGCTGGTGTGACGACCTCCTGTCGTCGGGCGTCTCGGGTGAGAACGTCATGGCCATTCGCGGCTGGCGCTCTGCCTCGATGCTCCGCCGCTACGCCCAGGACACAGCAAGCCAGCGGGCGATCAATGCCGTGCACAACCTGGGCGACCGTTACTGACCCAGCGCTGACCAGCGGCTAAGCGCACGCCGGCGAGCCCGGCTCTCACGGAGTGCTCGCAGCAGAGGGCGGGTGTGGGACATCCATCGAGACGTTCCACACCCGCCCTCGTCGGCGTCGTCATAACGAGCCGCGCGCAGCGGCCACGATCAGGTAGCCACAGGTCGCGGCAGAGACGAGACACCACGTCGGCCACGCGATCCGCCCGAGGAATCGACGGATCACGGTATCCACTTCTCCAGCTCTCCGCCCGCGCACGAGGGACACGGGACCTTGAACGTGTGGCGGCAGGTGGCGCAGCCAGCGAACCCGCCGCAGTCAGGGCACCAGACGCCACGCCACCCGGCGCAGTAGCCGCAGTAGGTCATGGGCACCGCTGGCGTCTCGCGCGGCTTGCTCGCTCTCGGCTTCACGGGCCGTGGTGGTGCAGCCGTCGCCATCAGTGACCGTCCGGGTGCCGCGCCATCAGGACGTTGCAATCGGTCACCGTGGTCATGTCGCCGCCCGCTCGTGCCCAGTCCCGAACCTTCGCCAGCTCCAGACAGCCGAGGCAGCCGTCAACGGGCGTGGGCTCCAGCTCATTGGTTCGGTCCGGCAGCACCACCGGAGCACTCGGGTACGTTCGCGGTTCGCTCATGCCGACCCCTTCACGTCGTCCGTGTCACGACAACGCTAGGAAGATCGGCGCTCTGACCCCGAGCGGGTTCTACGTTGTTGCACGCGAGTTTCAGCCCAGGGCATCCAGCGCGGCACTCACGCACGCCCGAGCGTCGGCCCCGTAGACGGCCATCTCCCGGAGCTCCGCGAACGCCCGTACGTACATGGCCACTTCGCCCGGAGCCGTGAGGGTGACCTGAGCCGTCAGAAGTTCCACATGGACCCGTTGGTCATCGAAGATGTTGAAGCCCTCCAGCGTCCACATACCGCGTTCGCGGGCGGAGAAGGGGATCACGCCGAGGGAGACGGCGGGCAGTGACATGACCGACAGCAGGTGTCCCAACTGCCCTGCCATCGCTTCGGCGTCGCCCACCTGATAGCGCAACACCGACTCCTCAACCAAGAGCACGAACCGGTGGCCGGACTCGTGCAGCACGCGGGCACGAGCCATGCGGGCGTCTACCGCCTCGGTGATGTCGTCGGGTGCATGGTGGAAGCGGCGGATCGTGGACAGCAGAGCGGCGGCGTACGCGGGCGTCTGGAACAGGCCGGGCACGACGTGCGAGGCGTAGCCCCGGTGCAGCTTGGTCCGCTCGTACAGCGGGATACGGGACTCCTGGAGACGACGCAGGCCGGTGCGCTGTAGCCGCTTCCACTCCATGTACATGGAGGCGGCCGTACGAGACGCGGCGATGATGTCGGCGGCCTGGTCGTCGGCTTCGCACGCGGTGCACCACTCGCGGATGTCGGCGTCAGTGGGTGGCGTCCGCGCGTTCTCGATGCGGGAGACCTTGGACTTGTGCCAGCCGCAACGCGCGGCCAGCTCATGCCCTTTCAGCCCGGCGTCCAAGCGGGTTTCGCGCAACCGCGCGGCTACCGCCTTGCGGGCGTTCTCGACGCTGGATGACTGGTACTGGGGCATGGGCTGGCTACGTGTTGGCGCGGGTCAGACCGTGAACTCCTCGTGGGGTGTGGCGCGTTCCCAGACCGACTCGAACGCGTCGGCACAGAGCTTGATCACGTCCGGGTCCGAGTTGAGTTCGTGCCCTGCCGACGCGCCGTCCCCGGCGAAGTGGCCGAAGCGGATCAGCCGACCGTCGAGGAGCCAGAAGTCAGCGCCGGGCAGTGCCAGCGTCGCGGCCTCACGACGGGGCAGCCAGCGCACCAACTCGCCAGCCTCCACGTTGAGGTACGTACCCGCGTGCTCGTACCGGATGTACTCACTGACCGGCACGGAGACGACACGAGCACGGCGCATGACGACGCCACGGCCGACGGCTTCCCGCACGAGGTCGAGCCAGGGGCGGCGGCTCTCTACCGACTCGGGCGTGATCCGACCGGCGGACTTCCAGAGTGCGAAGTCGTCGGCCTCGGCGGCTACGCCGTAGGAGTCGCGCAACTCCAGGTGCACGGCCGAGTGGTGGCAGTCGCGGATCAGTTCACTGAACGGCGGAACGCTGCTCGGCTTCATCACACGCCTTCCTGATCTGGGCCACCATGCGCGCGGGGATGCGGATGACTGCCTCGGTGTCGGGGATGTGCCCGACCGTAAGGCATTCCGCTTCGGTGGCGTCGTCGGCCTTCCAGCCCTGGAACACGAGGTCTGCCGACGTGTCGTCTACCCACACAGTGGGGCAGTCGTCACCGTTCGTGTTCGGGTCCTTGCCGAAGAACAGTAGAGCCATGACGTTGCTCCTTGACCACTCGGTTGCGTCTGGTTGCACGAGCGTCGCCCGCGCTGCGGAGCGTCGTCAAGACTGCACAGCCAGCAGCGATCGGGGGGTGTGGAACGTACACTCGGCCATGCGAGAGCCCGAGCCACTTACCCTGGCTCGGGCTCTCTGCCGTCTGCGCTCAGCCGCTCATCACCACGGCGTGATCATGTCCCACACCACCCTGTAGACGGTGGCGATGCCGTCGAACCCGAGCACCGCGCCCAGCACGACGGCTTCCACGGCCACGAGTCCCGCGACGAGCCAGGCGAAGTGCTGGCGCTGGGACATCGGCGGGGTGCAGTCACGGCAGATCGGGTCTTCCTCGAACGTGCGCGGGGCGGGTACGAGATTCATCCCGCACGCGGTGCACGAAACGTAGGTCTTACCGCCGCGCTGGCTGTAGCGGAATCGTCGGGTGTGCTTTCCCATGTCGCTCTCGCTTTCGCTCAGTTGAACTGACATGGCGAACCTAGGAATGCACGGGAGACGAACCGAAGGGTCACGCCTGGATTCCATGGAGAGTTGTAATCCAGCTCCTAGGACAACTGTTATGCACGGCTTATGAGTTCACGTCTCGCGCGCACTGCGAGCGAGCGTCACGAGCTGAGTTGTGCGTTAGGGCGACAGAATCGCGTCTCTCGGCTCCCAACAGAGCGAGAGCGACAGAAGACACGCACGCTCGTACCGATCTCTTTAGACGCGCTCTCAGAGCTTTTGGCTATGCCGGCGAGCGCTGTAAGCATCGCTTAGACCGCGAGAAAGGGCCCTGACGCTCGATGCGTCGGGCCCTTCTCTGCTGGGTGTGGAACGTCAGACGGTGACGCGCTCAACCGTGCTGGCGGGGATGCGCTGGCGCTTGCCCTCGGAGTCGGTGAACTGGAGGAACTTGATGCTCCACCCAGTGATGCACTGGGCGGCGAAGGGCTCGGCAACGCCGTTGATGTAGACGCTGGCAGCCTTGTCCTTGTGGTCGCGCCAGGTGTCGGGCGTGATCTCGACCGGCTCAGCAGCGGGAGCCGTCTCGGTCTGCACGGCAGGTGCGCTCTCGGGCGTCGTCTCGTCGGCGGGCGTCTCGACCTTCGCCGGGACAGCGGTCGCAGCCTTGCGCGGGTCCTTCTTCTTGGTCGGCGTGACGGCAACCGGCTTCGGCGTGCTCGCAGCCGACGCGACGGCTTCGCCGCGCATCTCCTTGCGGCACTTGGCGCGAGCGGCCTTCGTGCTGGGGTGCTCGCACTGTGCGTGGGAGAAACGGGTCTTGGTCATCGTGTGCTCCTCGGGTCGTCGTCGTGCTGACACGGCAGACACTCCCAAGAGACGGCGAGCACTCCGAAGGGCTACGGCTGGACTCCGTGGAGAGTCGTTATCAAGCGATGGCCTCGACTCGCTCACGCGCTGGCGGGTGCGGAAGAGGTGCGCTGGTAATGCGCACGGACCCGCTCCCTATTGCACGCGCGGCAGTGCTTTGACCCTGTGCGCGGGTGGACGTACGTGTTCTCCTCGTCGTACGGGTGCCCCTGTGGGCAGAGCGTCTTGGGTGTGCGTGTCGGCGGTCACGTAATTCCCCACGATCTGCATGATCAGCGCCACGTAATTCCCCACCCGCGTGTTCACGATTCCCCACCGGGGCGCCGAACATCGACGGTGCCGCCGACCATGCTCGAACTGGCGTGATGTTCCCTGTTTCGGG
>NZ_JARWBG010000107.1:0-8332 GCF_029846775.1 Streptomyces chengmaiensis | reverse complement strand
GGTCGCCGGGTGACCGGCACCGGCCCGCGGCCCGCGGCGGCCTGCCGGGGCGGCCTCGGCTCCCGCGCCCCGTACCGCTTCGGTGCGGTGCGGGGCGCCCGTCGGCGCCACCGGGCCGCCGTGGGCGGCACAGCCCCCCGGGGCGGTGTGAGCCTCGGCGGCCGGGAGTCCTGCGGAGGGGAACGAGCACCCCGCAGCCGGGGCGGCGGGCTCGGTTTCGGGGACCGTACGGCTGCCGCCGTCCTGGGATTCGAGGGAACGGCGGACGACGGCCCGCGACGCGGTCCTCGCCGGCACGGGCGGCGCGCCGCCCCGCGCCGCGCCCGGCGACACGGCCTCGCCGGACGACGGCGACACTGCCCGTGCGGCCCCGGCACGCAGAGCGTCGGGGGCGTCGCCCCAGGAGGGAGGCGAGGCGGAGAAAGCCGGGCCAGAGCCCTCGCCGGCGTCGCAGCCCCCGGGAATCGGGTGGCCGTCGGCGGCGGCCTGGAGTTCGAGGACGGTATGGGCGTCACCCTGCGACGCGGCCCCGGTGAGGGTGGCCGCTCCGGCGGTCGGGGCACCCGGGGCGGCGGCCTTCGAACGGTCCGGGGGCACGGTCTCGCCGGGCGGCGGCGCACAGTGGGGGCGCAGTTGTCCGGGGTCAGCGGCCCCGGGCGGACGGGGGCGCACGATGTCGTCGGGCGGCATGGTCGCTGTCCCCTCCAGTCGTGCTCGCGCGGGCGGCCGCAGGTCGACGGCCCGCGCGGGACGGGCCGTCAGGCGCGTTCGGCGGCGAGTTCGCGGACCGCGTCCGCGAACGCCTCGCCTCGCTTGTTGTAGTTGACGAACATGTCCATCGAGGCGCAGGCCGGGGCCAGCAGCACCGTGTCGCCCGGCCGGGCGAGCCCGGCCGCTTCGCGGACCGCCGCCGGCATCGCCCCAGTGTCGGTCCGGTCGAGGTCGACGACCGGGACCTCGGGGGCGTGTCGCGCCAGGGCGTCCCTGATCAGCTCCCGGTCCGCGCCGATGAGGACGACGCCGCGCAGCCGCCTCGCCGACCTCCGGACGAGCTCGTCGAAGGTCGCGCCCTTGGCCAGGCCGCCCGCGATCCAGACGATCGGCTCGTATGCCGCGAGCGACGCCTCGGCGGCGTGCGTGTTGGTGGCCTTGGAGTCGTCGACATAGGCGACGCCGTCGACCTCGGCGACATGCTCGATGCGGTGCGCGTCGGGGCGGAAGGCCCGCAGTCCGTCCCGTACGGCCGAGGGCTCGACGCCGAAGGCCCGGGCGAGGGCGGCCGCGGCCAGGGCGTTGGCGATGTTGTGCGGGGCGGACGGCTGGACGTCGGCGACCTCGGCGAGCTCCTGCGCCTGCCGCTGCCGGTCCGGGACGAAGGCGCGGTCGACGAGGAGTCCCTCGACGACGCCGAGCTGGGAGGGGCCGGGTGTGCCGAGGGTGAAGCCGATCGCCCTGCAGCCCTCCTCGACGTCCGCCGCGCGCACCAGGTCCTCGGTGGCGGGGTCGGCGGCGTTGTAGACGCAGGCGACCGTGTTGCCCTCGTAGACGCGGCCCTTGTCGGCGGCGTAGGCCTCCATGGAGCCGTGCCAGTCGAGGTGGTCCGGCGCGAGGTTGAGCACCGCGGCGGAGTGGGCGCGCAGCGAGGGCGCCCAGTGGAGCTGGTAGCTGGACAGCTCCACGGCGAGTACGTCGTACTTCTCGTCGCCCAGCACCGCGTCGAGCAGCGATACGCCGATGTTGCCGACGGCCGCGGTCTTCAGGCCCGCTGCCTGAAGGATCGACGCGAGCATCCGCACGGTCGTGGTCTTGCCGTTGGTGCCGGTGACCGCGAGCCAGGGCGCTGCCTCTCGGCCGTCCCGCCCCCTCAGCCGCCAGGCCAGCTCGACATCGCCCCACACCTCGACGCCGGCCTCGGCGGCCGCGGCGAACAGCGGCTTGTCGGGCTTCCAGCCGGGCGCGGTGACGACCAGCTCCGTGCCCTCGGGCAGGGTCGCCCCGTCGCCGAGGCGGACGGCGATCCCCTCCGCCTCCAGCTCCGCGGCCTGGGCCCGGGCCCGCTCGTCGTCGCCGTCGTTGACGACCGTGACGACCGCGCCCAGGCCGTGCAGCACTCTCGCCGCCGGGATCCCGGAGACCCCGAGCCCCGCGACGGTGATGTGCTGGCCCTGCCAGTTCCGCGTACTCACTTGTCGGCCGCCCAGCCCGCGTAGAACAGTCCAAGACCCACGATGACGCACATGCCCTGAATGATCCAGAACCGGACCACTACCAGGACTTCCGACCACCCCTTGAGTTCGAAGTGGTGCTGGAGCGGGGCCATCCGGAAGACCCGCTTCCCGGTCAGCCGGAACGAGCCGACCTGGATGACCACCGACATGGTGATCAGCACGAAGAGGCCGCCGAGGAGCGCGAGCAGCAGCTCGGTGCGGGAGCAGATCGCCAGACCCGCGAGCGCGCCGCCGAGGGCGAGGGAGCCGGTGTCGCCCATGAAGATCTTCGCGGGGGAGGTGTTCCACCACAGGAAGCCGAAGCAGGCGCCCATCAGCGCGGAGGCCACGACCGCGAGGTCGAGCGGGTCGCGCACCTCGAAGCAGGCGCTGGGGTTGGTGAGGGTCTCGGCGTTGGCGCAGGACTCCTGGAACTGCCAGAGGCCGATGAAGGTGTACGCGCCGAAGACCATCACGGACGCGCCGGTCGCGAGACCGTCCAGACCGTCCGTCAGGTTCACGCCGTTCGACATCGCCAGGATCATGAACAGCGCCCAGACCACGAACAGCACCGGGCCGATGGTCCAGCCGAAGTCGGTGATGAACGACAGCTTGGTGGACGCGGGCGTCAGCCCCCGCTTGTCCGAGAACTGCAGCGCCAGCACGGCGAAGGCGATGCCGACGATCAGCTGGCCCGCCATCTTCGCCTTGGCCCGCAGGCCCAGCGAACGCTGCTTGACGATCTTGATGTAGTCGTCGAGAAAGCCGACGAGGCCCATGCCGGCCATCAGGAACAGCACCAGCAGACCCGAGTACGACGGGTCCTCACCGGTGATGACCTTGGCCAGCGCGTAGGCGATGAGCGTGGCCAGGATGAAGGAGATGCCGCCCATGGTGGGCGTGCCCTTCTTGCTGCCGTGCGTGCGCGGGCCGTCGTCCCGGATGAACTGCCCGTATCCCTTGCGCGCCAGCAGCTTGATCAGCAGCGGCGTGCCGATCAGCGTCAGAAAGAGCCCGATGGCTCCGGAGAAGAGGATCTGCCTCATCGGCCGGCGACCTCACCTTCCGAGGCCGTCGCCGTGTTCTCGAGCAGGGCCGCTGCGACCCGCTCGAGCCCGGCCGACCTGGAAGCCTTCACCAGCACGACGTCGCCTGGCCGCAGCTCACTGCGCAACAGGTCGACCGCCGCCTGTGCGTCGGACACGTGCACCGACTCCTCACCCCACGAACCCTCGTTATAGGCGCCCAGTTGCAGCCAGGACGCTTCCCTGCCCCCGACCGCGACGAGCTTGCTGACGTTGAGCCGGACGGCGAGCCGTCCGACCGCGTCGTGCTCGGCGAGCGCTGCGCCGCCCAGCTCGGCCATGTGGCCGAGCACCGCCCACGTCCGTCCCCCCCTTGCCCGCGCGGCTTGGCCCATCGCGGCCAGTGCACGCAGCGCGGCACGCATGGACTCGGGGTTCGCGTTGTAGGCGTCGTTGACGACCGTCACACCGTCCGGACGCTCGGTGACCTCCATACGCCAGCGGGACAGGGCGCCCGCCTCGGAGAGCGCGAGCGCGATCTCGTCGACGGACATGCCCAGCTCATGGGCGACGGCGGCCGCGGCGAGCGCGTTCGACACGTGGTGCTCACCGTACAGCCGCATGGTCACGTCACTGCACCCGGTGGGTGTGTGAAGCGTGAAGGCGGGCTGACCGTGCTCGGTGAGCCGGACATTCTCGGCGCGTACGTGCGCCTCGTCGGCCTCTCCGAACAGCAGGGTGCGGGCCTCGGTGCGGGCGGCCATGGCGCGTACGAGGGGGTCGTCGGCGTTGAGCACGGCGACGCCGCCCGCGTCGGCGGCGGGCAGGGACTCGACGAGCTCGCCCTTGGCCTCGGCGATCTGCTCGCGGCCGCCGAACTCTCCGATGTGGGCGGTGCCGACGTTCAGCACGAGGCCGATGCGCGGCGGGGTCAGTGAGGCGAGATAGCGGATGTGGCCGATGCCGCGCGCGCCCATCTCCAGCACGAGGTGCCGGGTGTCGGCGTCGGCGCGCAGTGCGGTGAGCGGCAGTCCGATCTCGTTGTTGAGGGAGCCAGGCGTGAAGACCGTGGGCGCGTGCCGCTGAAGGACCTGGGCGATCAGGTCCTTGGTGGAGGTCTTGCCGGCCGAGCCGGTGAGGGCGACGACATCGACGCCGAGCCGGGCGACCACGGCGCGGGCCAGCGCGCCGAGGGCGACCTGGACGTCGTCGACGACGATGGCGGGGACGCCGACCGGGCGGGCGGCCAGCACGGCCGCGGCTCCGGCCGCGACGGCGCGTTCGGCGTAGTCGTGGCCGTCGACCCGCTCGCCCTGGAAGGCGGCGAACAGTGCGCCTGCTTCCACGGCACGGGAGTCGATCACGACGGGTCCGGTGATCCGTTGCTCCGGGTCCGGTATGTCGTGCGGCTGCCCGCCGACGATTTCGGCGATCTCGGCGAGGGAGAGGGCGATCACTGGGTCATCCCTGAGGGTTCCGGTGGAGGGTGGCGCGGATGGCTTCGCGCAGTACCTGACGGTCGTCGAACGGCCTGATCACTCCGTGGACGTCCTGGCCCTGCTCATGGCCCTTGCCGGCTACCAGCACCGTGTCGCCGGGCTCGGCGCGGGCCACGGCGGCGGCGACGGCGGCGGCGCGGTCGGCCTCGACCAGCACGTCTCCGCGTTCGTGGACCGGCACCTCGGCCGCGCCCGCGAGCATCGCCGCGAGGATCGCGAGGGGGTCCTCGGAGCGCGGGTTGTCCGAGGTGAGGACCGCGGTGTCGGCGAGGCGTGCGGCGGCGGCGCCCATGGGGCCGCGCTTGGTCTGGTCGCGGTCGCCGCCGCAGCCGAGCACGATGTGCAGCCTGCCTTCGGTGACCTTGCGCAGGGATCGCAGCACCGATTCGACGGCGTCGGTCTTGTGGGCGTAGTCGACGACGGCGAGGTACGGCTGGCCCTCGTCGACGCGCTCCAGCCGGCCGGGGACGCCGGGCACCGCGGCGACGCCGTCCGCGGCGGTCTGCGGGTCGATGCCCGCGACGGCCAGGGTGACCACGGCGGCCAGGGCGTTGGCCACATTGAACGGGCCGGGCAGCGGGGCCTCGGCGCGGATGCGCTCCCCTGCGGGACCGACCGCCGTGAAGCGCGATCCGACGGAGCCGACCTGCACGTCCTCGGCGCGCCAGTCGGCGTCCGGGTGACCCTCCGTGGAGAAGGAGACCACCGGCACGGTGGCCTCCTTGATCAGCCGGCGGCCGTACTCGTCGTCGTAGTTGACCACCGCCGCCCGGCTGCGCTGCGGGGTGAACAGCTGCGCCTTCGCCTGGAAGTAGTCCTCCATGTCGGAGTGGAATTCCATGTGCTCGGGGCTGAGGTTGTTGAAGACCGCGACGTCGAAGACGCAGCCGTCGACCCGGCCGAGCACCAGGGCGTGGCTGGAGACCTCCATGGCCACCGAGTCGGCGCCGCGCTCGCGCATCACGGCGAACAGCGCCTGGAGGTCGGTGGCTTCGGGGGTGGTTCGCTCGGACTTGACGCGCTCCTCGCCGATGCGCATCTCGACCGTGCCGATCAGCCCGGTCGAGCGGCCCGCGGCCTTGAGGCCGCCTTCGACGANGTCGAGCGGCCCGCGGCCTTGAGGCCGCCTTCGACGAGGTAGGCGGTGGTGGTCTTGCCCGAGGTGCCGGTGATGCCGATCTTGAGCAGTTCGTCGCCGGGGCGTCCGTAGATCAGGGCGGCGAGCTCGCCCATGCGCCCGCGGGGGTTCCCGACGACCAGCACCGGCAGGCCGGTCGCGGCGGCGCGCGCGGCGCCCGCCTGGTCGGTCAGCACGGCCGCGGCTCCGAGGTCGGCGGCCTGGGGGGCGAAGTCCGCGCCGTGGAACCGGGCGCCGGGGAGCGCGGCGTACACGTCTCCGGGCCGCACCGCCCGTGAGTCGTGGGTGATGCCGGTGACCTCACCGGGGCCTGGGGACTCGACGCCCAGCTGCTCGGCCAGGACGCCGAGAGGCGTGGGGCCGACCTCGGCGGGGCGGGGCGGGGAGGTTCGGTACTGATCAGGGTGGGGCACGGCGGTGAGCGTACCGGGCGCACCCTGTTCGGGCGAAAAGGAGGGGGCGGAGGCGTCCGGGCGGTGCGATTGGTTCCCGGAATCGTTGGTGATCGTTGTCACTGGGGGCGCTTTCGAGTCACGTGCCTGGCTTGGCGGTTTTCTCCGGCTTTCCCTTTGGTTCGAATGTGACCGGGAGCCGGGCGGGATCCTTGCCCGTGGGTGCGACCTTGAGTGTCTTGAGGGCGAACTGCATGACCTTCTGGTAGATCGGTCCGCAGATCTGACCGCCGAAGTAGCTTCCCCTGGTGGGGTTCTGGATGGCGCAGTAGACGGTGATCTGCGGGTCGTCGGCGGGGGCGAAGCCGGCGAAGGAGGCGGTGTAGCCCTTGTACCGGCCCAGTTCCGGATCGACGCGGTTGGCGGTGCCGGTCTTTCCGGCGACGCGGTAGCCGGGAATCTGCGCCTTGTTGCCGGTGCCCTCCTCGTCGTCCACCACGGACTCCAGCATGGCCGCAAGCGTGCGGGCGGTCTTCTCGCTGACCACCCGGGTCTCCTCGGGGGCGCGTGCGGGGGTGAAGCGCCCGTCGGGCCCCTTGGCGCCGCGCACCAGCGTGGGCTCGACGCGCACTCCGCCGTTGGCGATGGTCGAGTAGACGGAGGCGGCCTGCAGGGCGTTGATCGAGAAGCCCTGGCCGAACGGGACGGTGAACTGCTTCGAGGTCGACCAGTCCTGCGGCTTGGCGAGGATGCCCGGGGTCTCTCCGGGGTAGCCGAGTCCCGTCGGCGAGCCGATGCCGAATTTGCGCAGATACGAGTAGAGGACCTGGTTGGCCTCCCGCTGCGTCTTGCCGAGCTGCCCCGTGGCCAGGATGGTGCCGATGTTGCTGGATTTGGCCAGCACGCCGTTGAGGGTGAGGTACCAGGTGGGGTGGTCGATGTCGTCCTTGAAGAGCCGGTCGCCGCGGTGCAGTCGGTTGGGCACGACGACATGGGTGTCCGGGGTGGCCGCGCCCTCCTCCAGGACCGCGGCCATGGACATCACCTTGGCGGTGGAGCCGGGCTCGTAGGCGTCCTGGAGCGCGGCGTTGCCGAGGGCGGCGGCATTGGCCTGGGAAAGGTCGTTGGGGTCAAACCCGGGGGCGTTGGCCATGGCGAGGATCTCGCCGGTACGCGTGTTCTGCACGATCACATAGCCCCGGTCGGCCCGGGATTCGGCCACCTGGTCGCTGATGGCCTGCTGGGCGGCCCACTGGATGTCGCGGTCGACGGTCAGCTCGACGTCGGAGCCGGGGACGGCAGGGGTCTCGCTGGACGTGGCCGTGGGGACGCGGCGACCGCCGGACTGGGCATAGGTGATCTTTCCGTCCTGGCCGGCGAGGGCCTTGTCGAGCATGGACTCGATGCCGCCGCCGCCGTGGCCGTCGGCCTTGACGAAGCCCAGTATCCCGGCCGCGAGATCGCCGTTGGGGTAGACGCGTTTGCTGCTCGCCTCCTGGAAGACGCCTGCCAGGACGTTCGCCCCGGGGCCGCCGTCGCGCTTGTCGGCCCTGGCCTTCTGCGCGTAGACGCTCTTCAGGTCCTTGATCTGGTTCCACACCTGCGGGGTCTGGCGGCGGGCGAGCACGGTGTAGCGGGACTTGGGGGTCTTGAGCTTCTTGACGAGGACGTCCACGTCCTCGGCGAGGATCGGGGCGAGAAGCGCCGCCGCCTGCTCGGGGGCGTCCTGCGCCTTGGACTCCTCGGGGGTGAACATCTTCGGGTCGGCGGTGATGTCGTGTGCGTCGACGCTGGTGGCGAGGGAGACGCCGGACCTGTCGGTGATCTCTCCGCGCTCCGCGGCGAGGGTGTGGCTGAGGTAGCGGTTCTTCTCGGCCTTGGCCGCGTAGGCGCCGGCGTCGACGGCCTGCACCTGGAGCAGCCGCGCCGTGAACGCCAGCATGACGAGCGTCAGTCCTAGGCTGACCAGCCGCAGCCGGGGGCGCGGCCGGCCGAGGCGGATGGTGCGCGGCGGACGGGGGGCGGGGCGGGCGGACGGGCGCGGCCTGCCGGACGCGGGGCGCTGGGCGGG
>NZ_JARWBG010000106.1:0-8498 GCF_029846775.1 Streptomyces chengmaiensis | reverse complement strand
AGGGGAACGCCCGGTTACATTCCGAACCCGGAAGCTAAGCCTTTCAGCGCCGATGGTACTGCAGGGGGGACCCTGTGGGAGAGTAGGACGCCGCCGAACAATTATTGGGCCGTAGGCTCCTGGACTTGGTCCGGGGGCCTACGGCCTTTCTGCGTTGTGCACCCCAACAAGGTGTCGGCACACGCCAATCTCCGGACAGCGCCAGGTAACTCATCTCCGTAAGCCGGGATCTGATGCCCCGCTGGTTCGGAGCACACGTCCGTTCGGGGTATCATTCTTCATGTTGCCGCGCGGGAAGCCGCGAAGGCGGACAGGCCCCTATAGCTCAGTCGGCAGAGCGTCTCCATGGTAAGGAGAAGGTCAACGGTTCGATTCCGTTTGGGGGCTCGGACAGAATCGACGAAGGCCCCCCGCCGTATGGCGGGGGGCCTTCGTCATGTGCGCAGACAGTGCTCAGATGGCATGCGGCTCCGGGACGCGCATCGCCAGGATCGCCATGTCATCGGAGGCCGGCTCCGCGGCGAAGCGTTCCACGGCACGCAGGACACGGGCGGCGACCGCGCCGGCCGTCAGGCCGGTACAGGTCTTCAGGACATCGACCAGACCATCGTCCCCCAGCATGCGGGTGCCCTCGCGGCGTTCGGTGACGCCGTCCGTGACACACAGCAGCACATCGCCCGGATTAAGGGTGACGATCTGCTCATACAACTCCAGGTCGTCCATGACGCCCAGCAGCGGCTGCGGTTCGGCGGCCGGGGACACCGTGCCGTCCTGGCGCAGCCGGAGAGGCAGCGGATGGCCGGCGCAGACCACCTTGAGGACCGCACTGCCGTCCTCCTGCGGCCACAGCTCGCCGTACAAGAGCGTCAGAAAGCGGCTCCGCGCACCCTCGTCGAGGATTGCCGCGTTGAGGCGCTCGAGCACGGCAGGGCCCCCGAAGCCCTCGCGGGCGAGGAGACGCAGGGCGTGCCGGGCCAGGCCGGTGACGGCCGCCGCCTCCGGGCCCGTACCGCACACGTCGCCGATGGCGAAGCCGTACGCGTCGTCGCGGATGGGGAAGAGGTCGTAGAAGTCGCCGCCCACCTCATTGCCCTCGCCGGCCGCGCGGTAGATCACCTCGACCTCGACGCCGGGGATCTGCGGCAGACCCGGCGGCAGCAGACTGCGCTGCAGGGACTGGCTGATGGCCATGCGCTCCGAATAGAGGCGCGAGTTGTCGAGGGCGAGCGCCGCTCGCCGGGAAAGGTCCTCGGCGAGTTCCAGGATCTCCTGGCGGAAGTGGTCGTCGGTCGGTTTTCCGAGAGTGAGCATGCCGATGACGCGGTTGCGGGCGACGAGCGGCAGCACCACTGTCTCACCGCCGACCGCGGCCGCGGTCGCGAGCGTGACACCGATGCCGGAGGAGACCGGGCGACTGGAGCCGTAACCGAGCTCCCGCTTGGAGACGAGCAGAGCGGCCTGCCGCGCCGCGTCGTTGGGAGAGGTCCATACGCGGGCGCCGGGGGTGGGGACCGGGTCGGGCGGATCGATCCGCGACAGCAGGTCCTTGAGACCGTCGATACGTTCCTCGTCCTCGTGCAGCACATAGCTGAGGTACGGGTCGGAGGACTGGTCGGCGATCGTGTACACCGCGCACCAGGTGGCCAGGGTGGGAACCGTCATCTGGGCCATCAGCGCCAGCGTCTGGTCGCGGTCGAGCGTGCCCGCGAGCAGGTCCGACGCCTCGACGAGGAAGCTGAGAGAGCCGCGGCGCAGCCGCTCCAACTCGCCCAGGCGGGCGGACTCGACGGCCAGGGCGATGCGGTCTGCGGCGAACTGGAGGCGCAGGGCCTCCTCGTTGGAATAGCGGCCGGCGGCTTCGGCGGCGACGCCGAGGGAGCCGGTGAGACGCCCTTCGACCTTCAGCGGCACGGTGACGACGGAGCGCATCCCGGTCGAGTTGAGCAGGGGGACGGCGCCGGGCACCGCGGTGAGGTCCTCGTGGACCGCCGGCATCCGGGCGGAGCCGTATCTACCGGTTCCGGCCTCCACGGGTACGCGGGCGAAGCGCTGGCGGGCCGAGGGCAGACCCGTCGTGGCCCGCACCTCCAACTCCGTCTCGTCGTCGGTGGCCAGCAGCAGAAAGGCGGCGTCGCCGTCGAGCATGTCGCGGGCGCGCTCCACGGTGCGCTGGAGCAGCCCGTCCAGGTCGTCCGGCGCGGGCGAGCCGATGAACACCTCGAAGGGGTCCGTGGTGCGGCTCTCTCTGCCCGCGTCGCTGACAGCGGCGCGCTGTGGGGTCTGGAGCACGGCGCGCTCGTCGTCGCGCACCAGCAGGCAGACGGTCGACGGTTCGCCCTGCGTATTGCGTACGCGCAGATGAGAAGCGTAGACGGGGACGACACGGCCGTCGGCGCCGCGGATTCCGTAGCTGCCCTCCCAGCGGGAGAGCTGCAGGGCCTCGGCGATGCCGGTGCCCGTGCCAGGGGTGTGGGGCCAGGCGGCGAGGTCGGTGAGCGGCTTGCCGACGACCTGCTCCGACGCGTAGCCGAAGACATGCGCGGCGTCCTCGTTCCAGGCGGAGATGGCGCCGGTGCGGTCGATCTGCACGACGGCCACGCGCACGTGCTCGTCGGCTACGGGGAGCAGCGCCGCGGGGAGCGCGGGGCCTGCGGAGCGGGTGCCCACGGGACGCTGCGGAAGGTCGAGCTGGAACCAGACCTGCTTGTGGGTCGGGGTGTAGTCGACACCCCAGCGGGAGGCGAGTGCCGCGCACAGCAGCAGACCGCGGCCGTTCTCATGGTCGGGGTGGCCCAGGGCGTGGTGCGCGCCGTGGATCGGGACCTCGCGCTCCGGGTAGCGGTCGCCGACCTCCACCCGTACCCCCTGGTCCGTGCGCAGGCACAGGACGTCGGCGGCGGTACCCGCGTGGATGACGGCGTTGGTGACCAGCTCGCTGGTGAGGACGACCGCGTCGTCGACGATGTCGGAGTAGCCCCACCCCTGGAGAGTGTCGCGGACGAACGCACGGGCGGCCGCAACGGACCGTCCGACCGGGTCAAAGCTGGCAGCCGCCCGCGCGGTGATCACAGAACTCCTTGTACGCGTCTCGACGCCCGGCTCTGCCATGGTCTGGCCCGCCCCTCCCGGTGCCCGGTGGTAGATCTCGCCCCACTCCGCCCCCGCCGGGCGGACCGGGGCGGTTGGACAGCCGGATGCCAGGTTACTTACCTTCGCTGTCCGAGCGGATGCCGGTCGGCGCTGTTTCCACCCTTCAGGGGCGGGGACGTTATGCGAAGCTGCCGAACTGTTATGGCCTGGTTCGGCCATGGTGAAACACTGGGCAGGCTTCCCGGAACAGCCCGGGCAGTACGGTCAACCCCTGCGGGAGGGACACGGTGGAGTCTGACGTGGCGGCGCGTGGCACGAGCACGCGCGCGAAGGGCGGACGGTCCCGGAGCCAAGGGACCACCGAAGTGGATACGGCGGCCCTGAACCGCCTGATGGCCGCTTTGGTGTCGATGCGGGACGGAAACTTCCGGCGTCGTCTCACCGTTTCCGGCGACGGCGTCATGGCGGAGATCGCGGCCGTGTTCAACGAGGTCGCGGACCGCAATCTCCATCTGACCGGTGAGATCGCCCGGGTACGGAGGGTGGTCGGGCGTGAGGGGAAGCTGTCCGAGCGCCTGGAGCCCGGCACCCTGGAAGGCTCCTGGGCATCGGCGATCAATGCGGCGAACGCCCTGGTGGACGACCTGGCGCGGCCGGTCTCCGAGGTGGGGCGGGTGCTCTCGGCCGTGGCCGACGGCGACCTGGAGCAGCGCATGGAGCTGCGCTCGCACAGCGCCGACGGATCAGAAGGCTCCGTGCGGCCGCTGCGCGGCGAGTTCCTGAAGGTCGCGCGTACGGTCAACAACCTGGTCGACCAGCTGTCGGCGTTCACCGACGAGGTGACGCGCGTGGCGCTGGAGGTCGGCACCGAGGGCAAGCTCGGCGGCCAGGCCCAGGTACGCGGCATGTCCGGGTCGTGGAAGGACCTCACGGACTCCGTGAACACCATGGCGTACCGGCTGACCGCCCAGGTGCGCGACATCGCGCTGGTGACCACGGCGGTCGCCAAGGGCGATCTGTCGCAGAAGGTGACCGTGCATGTGGCCGGCGAGATGCTTGAGCTGAAGGAGACCGTCAACACGATGGTCGACCAGCTCCAGTCCTTCTCCTCGGAGGTGACGCGGGTCGCCCGGGAGGTCGGCACCGAGGGCGAGCTGGGCGGGCAGGCGACCGTGCCGGGCGTGGCAGGTGTGTGGAAGGACCTGACCGACTCCGTCAACACGATGGCCGGGAACCTCACCAACCAGGTGCGCGGCATCGCCGAGGTCACCACGGCGGTCGCCAACGGCGATCTGTCGCAGAAGGTGACCGTGAGCGCACGCGGCGAGGTCGCACAGCTCGCCGAGACGATCAACCAGATGACGGAGACGCTGCGCACCTTCGCGGACGAGGTCACCCGGGTCGCCAGCGAGGTCGGCGCGGAGGGGCTGCTGGGCGGCCAGGCGCAGGTCCCCGGGGCCGCCGGCACCTGGAAGGACCTCACGGACTCCGTGAACACGGTCTTCCGCAATCTGACCACTCAGGTGCGGGACATCGCTCAGGTGACGACGGCGGTTGCGAACGGCGACCTGTCGCAGAAGGTCACGGTGGACGTGGCCGGGGAGATGCTTGAGCTGAAGAACACCGTCAACACGATGGTGGACCAGCTTCAGTCGTTCGGCTCCGAGGTGACGCGCGTGGCCCGGGAGGTCGGCGTCGAGGGCCGGCTGGGCGGCCAGGCGGAGGTGCCGGGAGCAGCCGGGACCTGGAAGGACCTCACCGACTCGGTCAACACCGCGTTCCGCAACCTCACCGGTCAGGTGCGGGACATCGCTCAGGTGACGACGGCGGTTGCGAACGGCGATCTGACGCAGAANTCAGGTGCGGGACATCGCTCAGGTGACGACGGCGGTTGCGAACGGCGATCTGACGCAGAAGGTCACGGTGGACGTGGCCGGGGAGATGCTTGAGCTGAAGAACACCGTCAACACGATGGTGGCGCAGCTGTCCGCCTTCGCCGACCAGGTCACCAGGATGGCGCGGGACGTGGGCACGGAGGGCCGGCTCGGCGGCCAGGCGCGTGTGCCCGGAGTCTCCGGCACCTGGAAGGAACTGACGGACTCCGTCAACTTCATGGCCGGGAATCTGACGTCCCAGGTGCGGCAGATCGCTCAGGTGACCACGGCGGTTGCGCGCGGCGACCTGACACAGAAGATCGACGTCGATGCGCGCGGTGAGATCCTCGAGCTGAAGAACACGATCAACACGATGGTGGACCAGCTGTCCGCCTTCGCCGACCAGGTCACCCGGGTGGCCCGTGAGGTCGGCACGGAAGGCCGGCTGGGCGGCCAGGCGCAGGTGCCGGGAGTCGCCGGCGTGTGGCGTGATCTGACCGACTCGGTGAACGGCATGGCCGGCAATCTCACCGAGCAGGTCCGCAACATCGCCCAGGTCGCCACGGCGGTTGCGCGCGGCGACCTGTCGCAGAAGATCGACGTCGATGCGCGCGGTGAGATCCTCGAGCTGAAGAACACCCTCAACACGATGGTGGACCAGCTCTCCAACTTCGCCGAGCAGGTCACGCGCGTGGCCCGCGAGGTGGGCACCGAGGGCATCCTCGGCGGTCAGGCGGAGGTGCAGGGCGTCTCCGGCACCTGGAAGGACCTGACCCAGTCCGTCAACTTCATGGCGAACAACCTGACCTCGCAGGTCCGCAATATCGCCGACGTGACGAAGGCGGTCGCCCAGGGAGATCTGTCGAAGAAGATCACGGTCGACGCCAAGGGCGAGATCCTCGAGCTGGTGACCACGGTCAACACGATGGTCGACCAGCTGCTGGACTTCGCCGACGAGGTGACCCGGGTGGCCCGCGAGGTGGGTACGGAGGGTGTGCTGGGCGGTCAGGCGCGGGTGCGGGGCGTCACCGGCATCTGGAAGGACCTGAGCGACAACGTCAACCTGATGGCCAACAACCTGACCAGCCAGGTGCGCAACATCTCCCGTGTCGCCACGGCCGTGGCCAACGGCGATCTGACGAAGAAGGTCACCGTCGAGGCGCGCGGCGAGGTCGCCGAACTCGCCGACACCGTGAACACGATGGTGACGACGCTCTCGTCGTTCGCCGACGAAGTGACGCGCGTGGCGCGTGAGGTGGGTACGGACGGTCGCCTCGGCGGTCAGGCACGTGTGCCGGGGGTCTCGGGCACCTGGAAGGACCTCACCGAGTCCGTGAACAACATGGCGTCCAATCTGACCGGCCAGGTGCGTCAGATCGCCACGGTCACCACCGCCATCGCCAAGGGTGATCTCACCAGGAAGATCGACATCGATGCCCGGGGCGAGATCCTGGAGCTGAAGACCACCATCAACACGATGGTCGACCAGCTGTCGTCGTTCGCCGAGGAGGTCACGCGTGTGGCCCGCGAGGTGGGCACGGACGGACAGCTGGGCGGTCAGGCGCGGGTGCGGGACGTGGACGGCACCTGGCGCGATCTGACCGAGTCGGTGAACGAGATGGCGGGGAATCTGACCCGGCAGGTGCGCGCCATCGCGGCCGTCGCGACCGCGGTGACCCGCGGCGATCTCAACCTCAAGATCGACGTGGATGCGGCCGGTGAGATCCAGGTCCTCCAGGACAACATCAACACGATGATCGCGAACCTGCGCGACACCACCCTCGCCAACGAGGAGCAGGACTGGCTCAAGGGCAATCTGGCCCGGATCTCCGGTCTGATGCAGGGCAGGCGCGACCTGGAGGACGTCGCCTCGCTGATCATGAGCGAGCTGACCCCGGTGGTCTCCGCCCAGCACGGGGCGTTCTTCCTGGCGCTGCCGACGGGCGACGCCTCGGATGTGTCGGCCGGCGGTGAGAGCGGCTATGAGCTGGTCATGCGCGCCAGCTACGGCTACTCGGCCGGGCTGATGCCGACGTCTTTCCGGCCCGGCGAGACGCTGATCGGCACGGCGGCGGAGGAGAAGCGGACCATCCAGGTCAATGTGCCGCCCGGCTATCTGAAGATCTCCTCGGGGCTGGGGGAGGCCTCGCCCGCGTATGTGATCGTGCTGCCGGTGCTGTTCGAGGGACAGGTCCTCGGGGTGATCGAACTGGCGTCGTTCCAGCCGTTCACCCAGATCCAGCGGGACTTCCTCAACCAGATCGCCGAGATGATCGCGACGAGCGTCAACACGATCAGCGTCAACACCAAGACCGAGCAACTGCTCAAGCAGTCGCAGGAGCTCACCGAGCAGCTGCGGGAGCGCTCCGCGGAGCTGGAGAACCGGCAGAAGGCGCTGCAGGCATCCAACGCGGAACTCGAGGAGAAGGCCGAACTGCTCGCCCAGCAGAACCGCGACATCGAGGTGAAGAACACCGAGATCGAGGAGGCCAGGCAGGTGCTGGAGGAGCGGGCCGAGCAGCTCGCCGTCTCCATGCGCTACAAGTCCGAGTTCCTGGCGAACATGTCGCACGAACTGCGTACGCCGCTCAACTCGCTGCTCATTCTGGCCAAGTTGCTGGCGGACAACGCAGAGAACAACCTCACGCCCAAGCAGGTGGAGTTCTCCGAGACGATCCACGGAGCGGGCTCCGATCTGCTGCAGTTGATCAACGACATCCTCGATCTGTCGAAGGTCGAGGCGGGCAAGATGGACGTCAGCCCCACCCGGATCGCCCTGGTCCAGCTCGTGGACTATGTGGAGGCGACGTTCCGGCCGCTCACCGCGGAGAAGGGGCTCGACTTCTCGGTGCGGGTCTCGCCGGAACTGCCCGTCACCCTGCACACCGATGAGCAGCGGCTGCTGCAGGTGCTGCGCAATCTGCTGTCCAACGCGGTGAAGTTCACCGACAGCGGGGCCGTGGAGCTGGTGATCCGGCCTGCGAGCGCCGATGTGCCGCAGTCGATCCGCGAGCAGTTGCTGGAGGCGGGGTCGCTGCAGGACGCGGACGCCGAGCTGATCGCGTTCTCGGTCACCGACACCGGAATCGGGATCGCGGCGAGCAAGATGCGGGTGATCTTCGAGGCGTTCAAGCAGGCCGACGGCACGACGAGCCGCAAGTACGGCGGTACGGGGCTGGGGCTCTCGATCAGCCGTGAGATCGCGCGGCTGCTGGGCGGCGAGATCCATGCGGCGAGCGAGCCGGGCCGTGGCTCGACCTTCACGCTGTATCTGCCGCTGCACCCCGCCGAACTGCCGCCGCAGGGATACCCCCAGCTGACGCCGAGGCCGCAGCTGCCGCCGGTCGAGGACATGGTGACTGCGGAGGAGACGCCGCAGATCGAGGCGCCCGGCGAGCCGCGACCGGCGGATGCGGCGACTCCGCCGGCAGCGGCGTCGCCGTCTTCCGGAGCGCCCGCCGCGGCCGCGACGCCGCCGGCGGAGGGCGCGCAGCCGGGACCCGGCGCGCTCTTCCGGCGTCGCCGGGGCGCGCC
>NZ_JARWBG010000105.1:9157-18357 GCF_029846775.1 Streptomyces chengmaiensis | reverse complement strand
CCGCCCGCGGGGAGGTCTTCACTTTCATCGAGACCTTCTACAACCGCCGTCGCCTGCGCAAGCACAAGACTTTCGGCTATCTCACCCCGGCCGAGACCAGGCAGCGGCATCAGCACGCCCTCGCGGCATAACGATCACGTGTCCGAGATCACGGGGAAACTTCACGCCCTATGCCGGGCCGACCGAGCGGCGCCGCCTGTTCGAGCGCGAGCTGACATGAGTCCGGTGCGGCGATGGCCGCTGCACCCGCAGCCAGGCCCCCTGGAGTCACTGTCATCGTGGCTGAACAGGCTCGCCGATCTGTACGAGATGCCGGTGAAAGAGCTACTCACCCGCAACCTCGGCTTGGTCGACCTGGCCGTGCCAGCCGACCTGGACTACGACCCGCCGATGGCGATGCTGACCGCGCTGGCCGAACGCACCGGAGTCGAGTTCGCCCGGCTGCGGGCGATGACACTGGCCGGCTGGGAACCGTGGCTGTTCGACAAACTCACCGTACCGATCCAGGACACTCAGCCGATGTTCGACGCGTACGTGAGGGACAACTCCGTACTCCTCGCCCCCGGCGAGGCCGGTCGCAACCAGGTCAACCGCTGGAAGCGCTGGCCGGGGCCGTGGCTCGGAGCCTGGCCGCTGCACCGGGCTTGTCCGCTGTGCGCCGCCGACCCCGGGCGCGGGCGAGCCCTGGTATGGCGGCTGCCGCTGATGACCGGATGCGTCGAGCACGGGTGCCGCCTGGAGGACGCCACCAAGGTCGCGTTATCGGTCGCCGTCGGTCGCGACGGGCCGTGCCCGGTGCCGCTGGAGGACCCGCTGGCCACCGTGGACCGCTACATCTACGAAGGACTCACCACCGGACGGGTCAGCCTGCCGGGCCGCAGCGTGCACGCCGGGGTGTGGTTCCGGCTGCTGCGCTCCCTGCTGGACGAGGTCAGCCTCTCCCTGAGCGGCCGGACCAGCCACGGCCGGGCCACGCTGGAACAGGTCTGGCAGGCCGCCAGCCGTGAAGAGCGTGCCGGACTGACCACCTGGCGGCCCTACGAACACCTCAAGCCCGACCTCCAAGAGACGATGCTGCATGCCGCCGGCACCGCCCTGCGCCTGGTCGCCGATGGGACCATCATCGCTTTCGGCCGCCTCGCTTCCACACTTCGGCCGGAACACCGCCACATCTACGACGGCGACCGACCAGCCCCTCACCGCAACTCCTGGCAGGAGGCCATGGACCAGATCGAGGCGGCGCTTGCCCTGGCGCGTACCGACCGCGACGCCGCCCGGCAGCTCCTGGTCCTGCTCACCCTCGGCTGCCGCACCCTCGACCGGTTCGAAGAGCAGCGCGCCTTCCTGTTCGGCGTCGGCGTCCCCGTCGACTTCCTTCCCAGCGCCGGTGAACTCGGGCGCGTCGATCTTGCCTGACTCCGCGTTCCACATCCTTGGAAGTGGAACACGGCGCCCGACACCCCGTCAGGATGTCGGCGTCCTGCGGCGATCTCCCTGCCAGTCGTTCCGTAAGTCGTTCCACAAGGAACGTTCCGGAAGACCCGTACGGAGACAACTTTCGGTACGGTACGGCCATGGCAACCGACCAGCGGCACCCCGCCCAGGGACTTGAACTCGCGTACGCCCGGGTCTCCACCACCAAACAGAGTCTGGAACGCCAACTCGACGCCCTCGGAGCAGCGGGCATCCCGGACGAACGGATCTACGTCGACAAGAAGAGCGGCGCCACCGTCGAGCGCCCCGGCCTGACCGATCTGCTCGCCTACGCCCGGCCCGGCGACACGATCGTGCTCCACACCCTCGACAGACTCGGAAGGAACCTGCGCGAAGTCCTCAACCTCGTCCACGACCTCAACGAGAAGAACATCGGCGTACGCTCCCTCGCCGACCCACTGCCGATCAACACCGCAGACGAGGGCATGGGCCGCATCGCCTTTCTGCTACTGGCCCTGTTCGCCGAGATGGAACGCACCTTCACCGCCGAACGCGCCGCCCACGCCCGCGCGGTGGCCGAAGCCGCCGGCCGCCGCATCGGCCGACCCGTTGCCCACTCCGCCGACAAGATCGAGTACGCCAGGCTGCTGAAGCAGCAGGGCAGCAGCCTCGGCCAGATCGCAGCCAAGACCAGCATCCCCAAGACCTCGCTCCACCGCTACCTCGCGGACCAACCCGAACACGACTAATATTGCTCTTAGTAGATAGTGGTCTAACAGCTCAGGTGCCATACGCCGGGCTTGTTCAAGACGTATTTCTGCAAACACTTTGCAATTCCTCGGTCCCGCACCTAGACAGCTTGCGGCTGTAATCGGGGCGAGGGCCGGACTTCTGGTGGCCCGTGAGCGGCCGAGTCGATAGTCCAAGGTGGACCTCATGCCCGGGCAATCTCGTAGCCAGCAAATCGGATGGACTGGAGAACTGTGGTTCCAGGCCCAGCTTCCTCCCGGTTGGATACCCCAGCGTCCCACGATGGACGTAGGCGTAGATTTCGTGGTGGTAATTTGCGAAGCGGGACCTTTGAATGGACGCGAGTTCAGGGTCCAGGTCAAGGCTTCAGAGAACCCCAAACAAACGAGCAAGGGCATAGTCATTTCGGGCGTCAAGCGCTCAACGATTGACTATTGGTTCCTCAGTATCCTACCAACGATGATCGTCGCCTACGATCACGGCCAGAACCAAGGTTACTACCGATGGCACAGCGATCTCTACGACGAGCTTTCCTGGCTTGAGTCGGATAGGAACACGAGAACCGTCTCCTTGGCTATCCCGAATCAGAACAAGCTCGCGCCTGAGGCTTGGGAAGGAATCCGCCAAGCTCTCCTCTGGCATGACCGCAACCTCCGCTCCACCCTCCAAAGCGCGCGGAACGCTAGGTCGATTCTGCCGATGATAGGAGAACTCGCTGCGGCAATCCATCAGCTGAACGGCATAGCTACACCGCGAGACAGAGAGCATCGGCCGATCCCGGAGCCACACCTGACGGAGAAGCAGCAAGGGTTGCTGGCGATCCTTGAAATGATTCAGCATCAGAACGTGATCAAGGCTGTTTCCCGGCTTACGAACGAACTCGTTCCCGGGTCGGCGGGAGCCGATCGCCTTCACTCATGGATCAGCGCATACCGTGATACCGCCTCGCAGGCATTCCCGAAGGTCGATCAGATTCCTGACGGCGACGCTTTTCCGCCAGACTACGAATTCGTTTTTGCTCCGGATCGGGTGAGCGTTGTGCGGCCGGTCCTTATACAGGCCACACTTGAGCTAATCATGCTCCTTACAGGCCATGGAGCTGGAAGGCGAGCTACCGAGAGTTTCTCATCCTAGGCGTCCGCGATCTCGATGGACTCGCTACTTCTCCACCCTCTCACGTTTCTCATCCTCGATTCTCTTCTTTTCGGTCGCGATAGTCTGCCGCATGTTCGCGATCGATCTATTCGCCTTCCTGATCAGCAAAACAACGGCTGCGCCAATTGCAAGAATAGAAGCATAAACCAGAGAAAGCCCTGTCCGCACTGCATTGGACCAGATCCAGTTTTGCACTACGCGCACAAAGAGCGGAGTCAGGAGGGAAACAAGCGGAATTGTGGCAAGTAGGGCCAGACACAGAAGTTTTCTGCAGCTTGCATACTCTTCGATCCTTCGATTGAGCTTCGCCTCAACCCTCTGCCGTTCCTCTGAAAGCTGCGTATACCGACTCACAGCATAGGAGAAATACGCGAAGAAGAACACGAGCAGTACGCTAATAACCTGCAAGGTGTCAGCAATTTGTTCATCCAGCGCTCTCCGCATCGCGCTCCTCCTTTACACTTGCGCGCTTCTCATCCGAGATGCCGAGAAGATCAAGGAGGTGTTCATGGGTTTCAACGGAGAAGCGCCACTGGGAAGCCAGTTCAGTTCGACGAGGAGACGGCTTGCCTGCAAGCCGCGCGGCGTCAGTAACCCAGTCGCTAACGAGTCGTGACGCGATGGTGATATCACGGTAATCACGATCAGGTGAATATCTCCATCGGAGCAGGGCCACTTCAACCGCAGCCAGCAATTTCCCTTCGAGCTCCATCGAGAACCGGGCAAAGGTTGCCCGTAGAAGTGATTTGGCGGATGATGCCGAAATCTTGAATAGAGTTGCAATCCATGGTTCCGCGTCTTCCACGGACATTCCATTGCAGAGAAGATTGTAGACCCTGTGGTGCCGGTATTCCGTCACGGTCGACGGCACCAATTTGCCCGTTGCCTGATCAAGTAATTCTCGCGCGCCTGCCTTTGTAATGGTCCCAGCAAGCCGGTCAACTTGTTCATCCACCTTATCGGGACCCAGTTCACCGTGCGCATGAAGTGCCTGCTTCAATAGCTCCCGATCGGAGTCATCGAACGCTACGTCGATCCGCATGCTCCACTGATACATGCAGGACGATTGGACCTCTGTGCAGGCGCGCCCAATCAGATCAGCTTGCCGCTGCTCCATCCAGTCCAATCGAAGGCAGGACCCGGCCAGGGCGCCGACTACTCGCCGCGCCTGCTCCTCTGCTCAGAGCGGTGCCGGCCCCGTCAACAACAACCAGCACCGCCTGAGCTGGACCGCACGGCGAAAAACGACTATCTGCCCGAAGTCGCTGCCGTCGGCCATCGCGAACAACTCGTCAGAGCACTTCCCGCGACTCGCCACCGGCTCCACGCAGAGATGATCTCGGCGATCAGATACACGGCGGCGTGCAAGGGACTACGTACACCCGTGCAGCCGACTTCGGAAGCTGACAGCGAGAGTGGCCGACCAGGGCGGACAGCGTCTCATTTAGGGTGTCCGGTGATCTGTACGGTCAGCGGGGGCTATCCGTACACTCCTCGGCTGTGACCGGACTCCTCACAGGCTACGCCCGCTGCTCGACCGACGATCAGGACCTCACTGCGCAGCGGGAGATCCTGATCGGCCTCGGCGTCCCCGACGATCGGATCTACCTCGATCGCGGACTGACCGGCACCCACCGCAACCGGCCCGGCCTCGACCAGGCCCTCGCCTCCGTCCGCGCCGGCGACACCCTCGTCGTGCCCAAACTCGACCGCCTCGCCCGTTCGGTACCCGACGCCCGCGACATCGGCGACTCCCTGGTCGCCCGCGAGGTTCGCCTCTCTCTCGGCGGCGCGATCTACGACCCGGCCGACCCCATGGGCAAGATGTTCTTCAACATTCTGGCGACCTTCGCCGAGTTCGAGGTGGACCTCCTGCGGATGCGCACCCGCGAGGGGATGGCGGTGGCGAGGGCGAAAGGGAAGCTCAAGGGCAAGCAGCCCAAACTGACGGCCCGACAGCAGGCCCACCTCGTCAAGGAACACGCCACCGGCGACCACACCATCGCCGACCTCGCCGAGCTCTTCTCCGTCTCCCGCGCGACGGTGTACCGAGTGCTCGAACGCGCCCGCGTCGACTCCTGAGACCCACCGCAGACTGCTCTTACCAGGGGGAACATCCCCCTTTGGGGCTCATGACACGTTCGTTAATGGCACCCGGAGCAGGACGCGTTTGCGAAGAAGATCGAGACTGGCACGGCCGAACATCTGGCGCTTCAGCATCTTCAGCCTTCTGTGGAATCAGAATTGTCAAGGTTGCGATGCTCTGCCCTGCTGGACGTCGATGATCGGTAGCAGGATCGCGTCCGCTGGGACGTCGAGTTGGCGGCGTGTCGGCCCTGCCGGGGTGGGGGTATCGGCTAGCCGGTCCAGGAGGCGGNTTCTGTGGAATCAGAATTGTCAAGGTTGCGATGCTCTGCCCTGCTGGACGTCGATGATCGGTAGCAGGATCGCGTCCGCTGGGACGTCGAGTTGGCGGCGTGTCGGCCCTGCCGGGGTGGGGGTATCGGCTAGCCGGTCCAGGAGGCGGTCGAGGGCCGCCTGCCCATCATCGACGGCTGCCTGCTCGTCCTCGGTCAGCGGGATTGATGCTCGCATCTTCAGCAAGTTGCCTTTAGCTTCGAGGAGTTGGGCCTTGCTGGAGTCCTTGGGGGTGTAGAAGTCGCAGCGTGCGCAGGCCATCCGGTGTGAGCACTGCTCGAAGAAGGTGTAGGTGCAGTAGCCGTGGCCGAGGTCGTAGTGCTGCCAGGGTTCGCCCGCCGCGGCGGCGCCGGAGGTGACAGCGTCGCGGTCGACGAGGACCTCGATGGTGCGGACGTTGCGGGAGAAGTATCCGGCATCGTCGTAGGCCCGGGTCAGCGTCGTGGGACTGATCTTCGCGTAGAATTGCGTGGACTGCGGTGAACGATGTCCGAGCCAAGCCTGCAGCTCGAACAGGGTCATCGGTTCCTTGGCGTTGTAGAGCTGGCTGGCGATCGTGGAGCGGGCCCGGTGGCTGGTGATGTTCCCGCGGACATCGGCGGCGGGGACGCCGGCCTTGCGACAGAGCATCGGGATCACGGTGTTGTTGATATAGACCGAGGAGACCTTCCGGGCCCGGAAGGCGAACAAGGGGTCCACGAGTTCGCCGGTGCGGCGGTCGGCGAACTTCGGCTGCGTGGGTCGGACGGCCTGCCAGGCATCGAGTGCCTGGCCCAGGATCGGATCGACCGGCTTGGTGAAGGCGGTGCCGGTCTTGTGGGTCGGCACGTCCAAGAGGCAGACCGCGTCACGGGCGAGGATCTGCTGCGAGTCGCCCGCGATCACCGAGCCGTCGTGCTCCCAGCGGATGCAGCCGATCCGCAGCCGGGCTATCTCATCGCTCCTCTGCCCGGAGAACAGCCAGGTCAGCGTAACTGCGCGGACGAGTTCGAGCGGGTAGAAGTTCCCGGCCTGGGTCTGCGGGAGGTCGTCGTCAGTGAGGTTCAGCCCGGCCCACATCAGCTTCGCCCAGATGTCGTCCGCGATCACACGGGGGTCCGGACCGAGCAAGGCTGCGATGCTGCGCGGGGTGCCAAGCGCCCGCTGCGGATCGAAGCGTCGAGGTATCCACTCCCACTCCTGACAGTCCCGGAAGAACGTCCGCACCGCGCTGAGCTGGGCCGCCTTCGTAGGTGCTTCGAGCGGCTTGCCGATACGGTCCTTCAGACCGGCCGTGCGTTGGACGTAGTCACCAACCTTCATTCTGTCGAGCGCGGCGACCCAGGTCGCGCAAGTCCGCCTCGACCACTTCGCCGGGTCCGCGGCCTCGGGGTGCTCGGCCTCCAGCCACCGTCCGACCTTGAGCAAGGTGGAACGGACGGTGCCGCGGACTCGGGGCGTGAGCGTGGAGGTGTCGTACCAACGCTCCACCCATGCCGCCCAGACCGGGGAGCCCCCACTCGCCCGCGCCGAGTGACGGCCCGTCATCCGCTGCGGCGGCTCGCAGATGCCGAGCTCGGCGACGGCCCGCTGCATGGCATGCAGCGTGTTGCCCCGCGCCGCGGGCAGCAGGCGCTCGGCGCGGATCTGCTCGAACAGGCTGGTGGTCAAATCCTCCAGGTGCGGGCTGCGGTTGAGGAGCAGGACCTGACAGACCACCATTGGCAGCAGCTGGTCGTCCTCGCGGCCGAGCTGGTAGCCCCAGCTGGCGAGCACCGTGCGGATCCGGTGGATCTCGCCATCCACGCGGTCGCGGCCGAAGACGCGCCAGGCCAGCGCGAGACGGCCGAAGCTGCCCAGCTTGTAGAAGTCGGCGAAGCCGCCGAGCAGGAAGGCATGCGCGGCCAGTTGGGGACGCACCACCTCTTCCGCCCAGGCGGGAACGCTCGCTCGGAAACTCTGCAGATCCTGCCCGAGCAGATGGGCCCATTCCTCGCCGCTCCAAGCCCAGTACGAGCGGCCGGTCTCCGCGCACCGCAGCAGCACCACCGCGGCGGCATCCAGCCGCCCTCGGCGTCGGTGCGACGTGGTCGGCTCGTGCAGCGCGGCGGCGACGTCGTCCAAGGGGCGCAGAAGGCGCCGGACCACGCGCCATCCCGGGGCGTCAGGATCGTGACGGGCCATCCGGCGCAGGTTGACCAGGCCCAACTCCGCGATGGCCTGCTTCTCCGCGGGCTGCACGGAGGCCGCGGTGTCGTAGCGACCCGGGTCGATGGGCCATGTCCAGCGGTCGGACGAGTCCCCGAGCGTCAAAGGCGAGACGAGCGCGGTCATCGGCCGGCCTCCTCAGCATCGTTCGTCCTGGTGAGGGTCTGGATGCGCCGGGCGTGGATGTGCTCCATGCCGCGGGCCAGCTTCTCGGCCAGGTCCCTGCCGGACAGGTGGATGTACTGGAGCGTGGAGTCGGTGTGCCGGTGTCCGGCAAACGCGGCGATCGCATGCACCTCCCAGCCCATCCGCGCCAGATCCGTCAGACACAGATGTCGCGTGGTGTGCGTGGAGAACCGCTCGACTCCGGAAGCCAGTGCGATCCGGCGCACCACCTTCGACCAGGTCCACAGGCTCAGCGGCTGGGCGTGATTGCGCCGCGACTCCGACAGGAACAGCGGCCCCCGGGCCCGGCTGATCGTGGCCCGATGAGCGAGGTAGTCCGACAGCAGCACCCCGGTCGACGCCGAGTACGGCACCACCCGCTCCAGCCGGTTCTTCGTCGTTTCCGCCCGTATCCGCAACGTGCGGTGGGCCGGATCGACGTCGTCGGTCCGCAGCGAGCACAACTCCTCGCGCCGCAGGGCGGCGTCGTAGGCCAGGGCGAGCATGACGCGGTTGCGTACCGGCTCGCGCTTGGCGACCTCCAGAACGCTCAGCCACTGCTGTTCTCCGGGAATCCACGGCAACTTCGTCAGCCGCGGCACCAGGCCGCGCTGCTGGCCACCGTTGCGTCGGCCGGGGGTGTACCGACCCCGGCCGACGGGGTTGGATTCCCGCAGCCCCTCTTCCATGAGGAAGTCGTAGAACAGGCGCACCGGCACCAGCCGCTGCTGGATCGTCGCGTTCGCCAGCCCCGCACCCGAGTCGATCGAGATCACATTCGGACCCCGGCGATGCGGCCGTGAAGTCAACTCCCGTACGTAGACGGCGACATGAGCACGGCTCGCAGCGACCGGGTCGACGCCCTCCTGTTCGCACATCAACAGGTACTCGGCCAGTCCCCGGCCGTAGGCGTCGATCGTGCGAGGTGCACGTCCGAGATCCATCCAGATTGTCAGCCACGTCGCCGCCTGCGCGTGCCGGCCGAGCACCGGCCACTTCTCCGTGAGTACCGTCGTGCCGCTCAAGCCATCTCCCAAGTCCGTGGTCACCGGGGAGACATGATCACCCCGGCAGATTCCACGTAACTTTTA
>NZ_JARWBG010000105.1:0-9142 GCF_029846775.1 Streptomyces chengmaiensis | reverse complement strand
GGTTGATGTTGCCCTCGACAGCGCCGGAGCTATGCGGCAGGGACAGGCCGTTGCGGACGGCGTCGAAGTCGCGGCGGAGGTTGCGGGCGAAGGACGCCAGCGGGGCCAGGTTGTCCTGTTCGGCTCCGCTGATCCAGTCCTCGAGGCGGTCACCGTCGCGTCCGGTCATCATCGCGGCGAACTTCCTGACGTGACCGGTGAGCCGGTCCAGCTCGGGATCGCGCTCACGCATCCGGTGGAGCTTGTCGGCGTTCTCGTCCCGCAGGTGCTCGGGATGCGTCATGATCCAGGAGGTGACCTCGCGGACCGATGGAGGNCATCATCGCGGCGAACTTCCTGACGTGACCGGTGAGCCGGTCCAGCTCGGGATCGCGCTCACGCATCCGGTGGAGCTTGTCGGCGTTCTCGTCCCGCAGGTGCTCGGGATGCGTCATGATCCAGGAGGTGACCTCGCGGACCGATGGAGGGGGATCGCCGAGGTAAGCCCAGAAGCCGCCAGTAGTTGATCTTGGGGTTCGGGCTGTCGTCGGCCGTCACCCATTCAGCTCAGTGTCGTTGGTGGTGATGTTGACCGTCGTCTGGGCCGGGGTGGGTTGTGACCTCGATCGAACGGACCGCGTATCCGCGGTTCAAGCGGCTGATCACCGCGCATGAGCTGCATCTGTTCTTCGCGCCGACCCGGGAGGAGGCGGCGTGGGCGGCTGAGCGGATGGATTCCGACAGCCATCAGCTCGCGCTGCTGCTGGCGTTGAAGTCCTATCAGCGGATGGGCCGGTTCCCGAAGCCGGACGAATACCCGGAGATGGTGGTCGACTTCGTCCGCCGCGCGGTGGAGCTGCCGGAAGGGACCGTGCCGTTGTGGGCAACGGGCCGGACGGCGGAGCGGCAGCGTACGGAGGTGCGCCGCCGGGTGGGGGCGACTTACGACCAGGCCGAGGCCCGCCGGATCGCGGAGGGATCGATCCGGAAGGAGGCCGCGGCGAAGAACCGCCCGGCGGACCTGATCAACATCGCGTTGGAGAGGGTCGTGGGGGCCGGGCTGGAGGTGCCGGCGTTCTCCACCCTCGACGCGATGGCCTCGACGGTCCGCAAAGAGGTGAACGCGTCGATCTGCACGGGCATCCACGACCGGATAGGCGCGGTAGAACGGGCGGGTCTGCTGCGGTTGTTGGAGGAACGCGACTCGGATGGCACCACGCAATACAACCGGCTGAAGAAGTCCGCGCAGAGCCCGACCTGGTCGCACTTCAAGCGGCTGATCACGCATCTGGACTGGGTGGACGCCCTGGGCGACACCGGCGTGTGGATGGACGGTGTCGCCTCGCGGAAGGTCACGGACTTCGCCGGGGAGGCGGACGCGGCGGACGCCTCCGAACTCAAGGCGTACGTGCCGGTCAAGCGGGTCGCGCTGATGGCGTGTCTGGCGCACAAGGCGCGGATGCGGGTCCGTGACGAGTTGGCGCTGATGTTCTGCAAGCGCATGGGCACGAAGGTCAAGAGGGCGAAGGAGGAACTGGAGGAGATCCGGCTCGCCGAGCGGGAGATGACCGAGGCTTTGATCGGCAACTACCGCAGTGTGCTCAAGGACATCGACGACGGCGGCCCGGCCCAGGCCGCGCTGGCGAAGGCCGGTGAGATGACCGCCGGGGCCGTGGCCGCCCTTCAGGGGCTGGACGAACAGGCGTCGATTGAGGAGGTCGCCCGGCGCCTGGGCGGCGAGGTCTCCCCGGCCGTCCTCGCCCTGATGAAGGCCCTGCTGGTGCAGGCCGGCGGGCTCTCCACGGTCACGAAGACCGTGGAGAGCTTCGGCGGGTTCGCGAAGCAGTACGAGCAGATCGAGAAGGTCTCCGCCCACCACGGCAACTTCTGGGAGGTGCTGCTGTACGGGCAGATCGGCCGGGACCGGGCGCTGATGTTCGACCTGGCCGAGAAGCTTCAGTTCACCGCCACCTCGCAGGACGGGCGGGTGCTGGACGCGCTCGCGCACGCACAGCGCAACGAAGCCGCCCGCCGCGAGTACATCAGCGCGATCGGCGAGGACGGCAGGCGCATCGACATCTCCTTCGCCACGCAGAACTGGCAGAAGGCCGTGGTCGACAAGACCCGCCCTGGGCAGTTCGTCCGCAAGCACTTCGAGGCGATGGTCTTCACCTGCCTCGCCGAGGAACTGCGCACCGGCGACGTGGCAGTGGTCGGCTCGGAGGAGTACGCCGACTGGTCGGGGCAGCTGCTTGCGTGGGAGGTCGTCGAGGAGAAGCTGCCCGCCTACCTGGTGGAGGTCGGGCTGTGCGAGGAGGGCGAGGCCGACGGGTTTGACGCCGTGTCCTTCCGCCGCCAGTTGGAGGACCGGCTGCGGGCCGCCGCCGCGGCGGCGGACGCCGGGTACCCGGACAACGAGAGCCTGGTCATCGACCCGTCCACCGGCATCCCCTCGCTCAAGGCGCACCGCTCGGAGGGACAGCGCCCGTCGGCGAAGCGGCTGGAGCAGGAGATCAAGGCGAGGATGCCGGAGCGCACGCTGATCGGGATCTGTGCCCGGACCGCGTACTGGGTGGAGTGGTGGCGCCGTTTCGGGCCACCGTCGGGCAACGACCCGAAACTTGCCGACCCGTTCGGCCGGTACGTGCTCACCACCTTCGTCAAGGGCACCAACATGGGCCCGTACGAGGCGGCCCGCCACATCCCGGGGGTGAGCGGGCATGAGCTGGCGTACACGGCGAACCGGCACTTCTCCCTCGTGCTGCTCAACGAGGCCATCGCCGACCTGGTCAACGCGCACGCGCGCCTCGACATCTCGCAGGCGTGGGGCGACGGGACCGCCGTGGCCGCGGACGGCACCCACATGGATACCTACCTCGACAACCTGCTGGCCGAGACGTCCGTCCGGTACGGCAAGCCCGGAGGCATCGCTTACCACCACATCTCGGACACCTACATCGCGCTGTTCACGCACTTCATTCCGTGCGGAGTGTGGGAGGCCGTCTACATCATCGAGGGCCTGCTCAAGAACTCCTCCGAGGTCAAGCCCACCACCGTGCACGCGGACACTCAGGGCCAGTCGCTGCCTGTCTTCACCTTGGCGCACCTGCTGGGCTTCGACCTGATGCCGAGGATCAGGAACTGGAAAGGGCTGACCTTCTACCGGCCCAGCAAGACCACCGAGTACGTGCACATCGACGCCCTGTTCGGCGAGGCCGGGAAGAACGTCATCGACTTCGACCTGATCGAGTCCCAGTTCCGCCACCTGATGCGGGTGGCGATCTCCGTACGCGAAGGCGCGCTCTCCTCGGCCACGCTGCTCAAGCGGCTCCGGTCCGGCTCGCACAAGAACGCCACCTATACCGCCTTCCGCGAGGTCGGCCGCGTGATCCGTACGGTGCAGCTGCTGCGGTATCTGACGGATGCGCCGCTTCGCCGGCGGGTGACCGCGGCGACGAACAAGGTGGAGTCGTTCAACCGGTTCTCCCAGTGGGTCGGCTTCGGCAACCAGGGCGTCATCGCCGACAACGACCCTGTCGAGCAGGAGAAGGCGATGAAATTCAACGCCCTGCTCACGAACGCCGTGATCTTCCACAACGCCCTCGACATCGCCGAGATCGTCCGCCAGCTCCTGGAAGAGGGATGGGAGATCGACCCCGAGGACCTGGCCCACATCTCGCCGTACCTGACCGAGCACATCAAGCGGTTCGGCGAGTACAGCACGCATGAACTCGGCATTCAGCCGGAGGCGTACGACCCGAAGCTGGACGTCGACTTCACCCTGCTCCGGGAACAGGACCTGACTGCTGCCGGGCTCGACCAAGCGGCCTGACCCAGCCCAGAGGGTGCGTGACGGCTCATCAGGCCTCATGGGCGCGCGGTGTGCCGAACGGGTGAATCAGCTGGTCAGACCACCTCCAGACACGTCACGTATGTATCAATCAGCCGACTATGGGATGGTGACCAGCCGGACGACCTTTTGCCAATGACGACGTCACCCTTCCCAGAGCCGCAACCACCACCCTGGCCGCACTGCGGGCACGGCGCCGACGAAGAGAATCCAATCGGCTGCCCCGGGATCCTGGTCCGTGATTACACCAGGTGCCTGGCCCACCTGGCAGACGCCGAGCGCACCGAGTACCTCGACAGCCTGAGTCCGGGTTCCGACATCGACCACCGTGGAACCCTCTTCGTTGGGGGTCCTCTCGATGACATTCTCAGGACCCTCGACGACTCGCGCCTCGACGGGAGACACCGCAGCACCCCCTTCTCCGAAAGCCTTCTCGACGACATCCTTAAGGCCCTCTGGGACGCTGACGCTGGGAAACCAAAATTTGGTAGAGCCGACTTCAGAGCAGCTACCTTCACCGGCGACGCCGACTTCAGAGCAGCTACCTTCACCGGCGACGCCGACTTCAGAGGCGCGGACTTCACCGGCGCCGTCAACTTCAGCGGGACGTTCTTCATGAGAGACGCCTACTTCGGCGGCGGAGCGAGCTTCGGGTTGCCCACCGGGGACGACGACTGGTTCCTCAACTACGCCAGCTTCAGAGAGGCGATCTTCGGCGGCGATGCCAACTTCAAAGGAGCGATTTTCAGCGGCGACGCTGAGTTTACCCGTGCGGTGTTTGAGAAGGAGTTGTCGTTTGGGCCGCTGCTGTGTCGGCGGGACGTCCTTGTGTCGGGCGCGGTATTCGAAGCACCGGTGACCATGATGGTTGCGGCACGTGGGGTGCGTTGTGAGCGGGCGCGCTTCAAATCGACAGCCACTCTGCGTCTTCGCTACGCGACCGTCGACCTCACTGACGCGGTCCTCTCTTTCCCCGTCGCTGTCACGGCTCATCCCGCCCCCTTCACTACAGCCCTCGGCAAGACGATCCCCGAGAAATATCTGACGGTCGCCGATTCTGGAGTCCGAGTGACTTCGGTGCGTGGGGTAGACGCCGCCCACCTGGTCCTCACCGACACCGACCTGAGTGATTGCCTGTTCTCCGGGGCTTTTCACCTTGACCAGCTTCGCCTAGAAGGCAGCTGCACTTTCCCCCCGCCTCCCACCGGCTTCCACCGCTGGCATCGCGCAGTGCCCTACCGGTGGAGCCGTCGACGCACCCTGGCCGAAGAACACCACTGGCGCGCCCTTGAGGCCAACCAATCTGCCCCAGAACCAGGGCAACCTTTGTCACCCCGTAACTGGCGCACTGGACCACACCACCCCGCCTCGGATCTCACCCCTGCACCCGAGGACGTAACCGCCATCTACCGGCAGTTGCGTAAAGCTTTCGAGGACGGCAAGAACGAGCCTGGCGCGGCGGACTTCTACTACGGTGAGATGGAGATGCGCCGCCACAGTCGCGATGCGCCAGCCAGTGAACGATGGCTGCTGACTGCATATTGGCTGCTTGCTGGTTACGGACTACGTGCTTCCCGGGCCTTGGTCTCGCTGGCGGTTGCGATAGCTCTCACCATGTTGAGCCTCATGTTGTGGGGCCTGCCCACCCGAGCGCCTCTACCAACGGCTACGGGCACGCTTGATGAACACAGGATCACGCTGAGTACGAACAAGCCCGACCTAGCCATTCATGGTCAGCTCATGACCCTCCCGCGGGCCGATAGAGCTGCCCGAGTCGTCATGAACTCCGTGATCTTCCGGACCTCTGGGCAGAACCTCACCCGAGCGGGCACTTACATCGAAATGGCATCCCGGCTCTTCGAGCCGATTCTGCTCCTCCTTGCTGTCCTTGCCATCCGGAACCGTGTCAAGCGCTAGATCCCTGATGCACCTACGGCTGTCTGCCGCAGTAAATGCCGGATTTACTGCGGCAGAGCCTCTATCGTGATCTTCGCGACCTGCGGTGGGGGTTTCCGGCCGCCGAGGTGAGGTGTACGCATTTACTGCGGCGGAGAAGTCCCGGGAGGGGTGGCGGGTGTCGGTCGAACTGGCGAGCGTCGAGGAGGGCGGGGGCGTGCTTCCGGCGCCGCGCGCCCGGGTGGTGCCCCTGTCCGCCCTTCCGGCCACGTACACCGCGGCGGTCGAGCGGTACCTCACCGGAGCGGGGATCGCGAAGTCTTCCGCGCGGATCTACCGGATTTCGCTGACGACGTGGGGGTGGATGGTCGCCGGGCGGCCGGCGCCGACCGGGCGGGCCCGCCGCGGCGCGAAGCCGCCCGCCGTCCCGGTCACCGTGATCGACGACCCGGGCCTGCCGGAGGTGCTGGCCGAGCTGGCCGCCGCGCGGGCGGACGAGATGGACGCCGACACGGTCAACCGGGAGCTGTCCATCGCGCGCAAGGCGATCGGCTGGTGGCAGCGCCAGGGCTGGATCACCTGCGATCCGACGATCGGCATCGAGCGGCGCCCGGCCCCGCCGGACCGGACCAAGGCCCTGTCCGAGAGCCAGATCACGGCCCTGTGGCGGCTGGACGCGGCGCTGCGGGAGAAGACCTTCTGGAAGATGCTCTACGAGTCGGCGGCTCGGGCCGATGAGGTGCTGTGCCTGAACGTGGAGGACCTGTACCCGCAGGACAAGCGCGGCAGGATCACCGCCAAGGGCGGGGCGACCGAGTGGATTCACTGGCAGTCCGGCACCGCCCAGCTCCTGCCCCGCCTGATCGCCGGCCGCACACGCGGGCCGCTGTTTCTCACCGGCCGCAAGGCTCCGGCCGGGACCGCGACGCTGGACGTGTGCGAGGAAACCAGCCGCGCCCGGCTCTCCTACCGCCGGGCGGAGGAGATCTTCGAGGAGTCCACCCGGCTGCTGGCCAACCCGCTCGCCCGGCCCGAGGACATCGAGGACCTGGAGGGGTGGACACTGCACCGGCTCAGGCACAGTGCGTTGACGCACGACGCGGAGAACGGCACGTCCACGCCGATGCTGCTGGCCCGCTCCCGGCACGCCTCCGTACGGTCCCTGGAACGCTACGCTCGCCCCGGAGTGGACGCGGTTGCCCGGCACGTCGCTGAGCGCGACCCCGCAGCCCGCCGACGGAGCTGATCACAGTGGGCTATGGCATGCTTCCGGCGTGTTTCGGTTGGCCTCCTTCTCGGGCTCACCAGCGGTACCCGTCACCAGGACCGGCGGCTCCGTGCCCTGGTGGCCCTCCGCGGCGGGCCACCGCCTCGCGTAGGACACCGGCGGCATGCCGCGAATAGGCTCTCTTCAGTAGAACGTCAAGAGCCGCTCCGGAGGGGGACAAGCGTGAGTGAGAGTGCGCGGCCGCAGACACACGCCGGAGTCGGCAGGCGGCTGCCGACGCAGACGTGGCGGCCGGAGAAGCGGCGCGCTTTCCTCGGCAGGTTCGCCCCGGCCTTCTACGATGAGGCGAACCCCCATCAGGTGTACGGGTACGACCGTCCCAATGCGGTGCTGGAGAACGCGGTTGGGCTCATGCTGTGCTACGACGAGCTGTGGTTCCTGAGCCGCGACCTGTGCCCTGCGGACATGCAGGAACTGGACTTCGTTCGGTTCGTGTCCGACGACGCGGAGCTGTCGAAGACCGCTCGTGAGGTGTTCCGTGCGCGCCAGGAGGACCTGCGCCGCGAGTTCGCCGAGTGGAGTGACGACGCGCGCCGACCGCACCTGCGGGCAGCAGCGATAGCCGGGGACCTCGGCAGATTCTCCGACTGGCAGGCGTGGCAGAAGCAGCAGGGACACGCACAGTACCGGGGGCAGTCGCAACGCCATCGGTATCTGCGGGATCACCTAACTGCGGCCATGGACCGCGCTGGACACATCACGTCGCTGCGGCCACGCACCGACTACGACGCGATCGCACAGCACGCACAGGCGCCCGGCGACCAGCTTTCGACAGCAGCACAGACCCTGCTCAGGAGCCGGGAACTGGCAGACCTCGACCAGATGGCCGAGTGGTCCGTTGCCGATGCCCTCCAACTCGGCCCTATGGACTGCATCGTGAACACCGGCTCGGCGATCCTGCTGGCTCCTCCGCAGAGCAACCCGGACGACGACGTGCAGTTCGAGACCTACAAGATCGACGCCATCGAGAAGATCCTCCACCTGCGCAGCACGGACACTCTCACTCCGCGCGGCGTCTATGACGACTACATCGCCGAGCTCCGCAAGGACAAGCGGATCAAGGATCTGCGGCAGTTTCTGGCGGGCCGCCCGTCCCCGGACGGCTCTGCTGCCACGCTGGCCGCAGAGGTCGAGAAGGCTATCGAGGCCCACCAGCGCGAGGCCCTCCGGCGGATGCACCGGCCGGCGATCCTGCGGACCCTCGCGAGCATGGCTCTCGGAGCAGGAGCCAACCAGTTGCTCCCCGGTCTTGGGAGTGTGCTCAGCGCCATGGTGAACGCCGACCGAACCATCTCGGACTTCAAGTTCAGAGGGGACACCCGGTGGGCAATGTTCGTCGTCAATGCCCAGAAGACCAGGCAGGAAGAGGAGAGCTGACGGGCGGCCACCGGAGGCAGCTACGGGGCTTATCTTGCCGTCTGGCCGCGGGGTGCCAGGCGTTCCGACTCCGCCCCGGCCGACGAAGCTGACGCGTTCAGGTACTGCCACGGCACGTTTCCCGCGCACTGGACTCCGGGTTCGTCCTCGCGCGGGCCTCGACCGGGCTGACTGGCGGGTCGCCGCTCGTTAGCGGCACCCCCACGTCGCCGAACGCGACCCCGCCGCCCGCCGGAAGCGCTGACGCTTCCAAGATCAACTATTGGCGGCTTCTGGGCTCACCTCGGCGATACCCCATGGAGGCTTGGGCCCCGGGGCGGGTGCGTGTCCACGCCCTGTGCGGTAGCGCCGCAGGTGACGCTGGACGGCGAGCTCGCCGCCGGGATAGCCGAGTTCCTGGATCTCCCGGTAGAGCTGTGCAGCGTTTCTGACGCCTTCGTTCCAGCGNATGGAGGCTTGGGCCCCGGGGCGGGTGCGTGTCCACGCCCTGTGCGGTAGCGCCGCAGGTGACGCTGGACGGCGAGCTCGCCGCCGGGATAGCCGAGTTCCTGGATCTCCCGGTAGAGCTGTGCAGCGTTTCTGACGCCTTCGTTCCAGCGTCGGTGCAGGTAGCCGATGTACGGGTCGACGACGTGCGCCCGCTGCAGATTCTTGGCGACGACATCGTCGGCAGAGCGAGCATTCACCAGTTTGCGGACGGTGGCCTGGTGCAGCCCGAGTTCCCGGCCAATCGCAGCCTTCGACATCCCCTG
>NZ_JARWBG010000104.1:0-9096 GCF_029846775.1 Streptomyces chengmaiensis | reverse complement strand
CGACAAGCGCGTTTCATCACACTGCACCTCTTCTCCTATCGGGTTCGCTTTGGGGTTGCTGCAGGTCGACGGCGGTCAAGGCGTACGCCTTGCTGGACGCGGGGCGGGTTCGGGCCGGGGTGGGGGTAGAGGCAGGCGTTCTTGTCGTTGTACTTCTCGCCCTCGAGGAGTCCGCCGCGGTGCCATTTCCAGATGGTGGGGACGCTGACGTCGAGGATGTCGGCGAGTTCGTAGGCGGTCAGCAGGCCGCGGTCCCGCAGTCGGTCGAAGCGGCTGGTGAGCTGGTAGTCCTCGCGGATGTCGCGGACCAGGAGGCGGTGGAAGGGCAGACCCTTGCCGCTGGTCAGGCCGCGCTGGTTGAGGATGTCGGCGATCTCGGCGTCGGTGTGGTCCTCCAGGAGGGCGTCGATGGCCGTGACGACGGGCTTCGGGGTCTGCCACAGTTTCCCGCCGCCGAGCGGGAGAGGCAGATCGAGGGTGTGGTGGCGGCCGCCGGACAGACGTACTCGGGCGGTGATCCTCTCGCCCTTGGTGAGGGTGATGTCGGTGATGAGGAGGCGGGCGATGCGCTTGCGTTCCCGCATTGGGGTGCCGGGGTCGTGCCAGAGCCGGTGCACGTCGCCGGCCAGGTGGGCCAGCTTGTGACGCAGGGCCTCGGTGACGGGCTCGGTCTCGATGCGGGCACGTTCGACGTCCTTGCGGGCCGCGGCGACCTCCCGCAGAGCCGCGTTCCAGTCCGCCTCCAGGCTGTCGGCGACCAGGCGGTTGTCCGGATCGACCGCGAGATAGCGGCGTTTGGCCAGGTCGGCGCGGTGCTGAGCGCGTTGGAGGTGGGTGGAGCGGAGCCGGTCGGCCTCGGCGGCCCGGGCGGCGAGGCGGTCGGTGACCTGCAACGCGGCCTCGACGGCGAGCGGGGTCAGTTCCTCCAGCAGCAANGCGCGGTGCTGAGCGCGTTGGAGGTGGGTGGAGCGGAGCCGGTCGGCCTCGGCGGCCCGGGCGGCGAGGCGGCCGGTGACCTGCAACGCGGCCTCGACGGCGAGCGGGGTCAGTTCCTCCAGCAGCAAGGCGGCGACGGCCTGCTCGACGCCCGGTCCTGGGATGCGCTGGCAGACGCGGCCGCCCTCCTGGATGGCGTGGGTCATGCACCGGTAGTCGCTGACCTCGCGGCCCTGGCGCAGGTGATAGCCGATGGTCATGCGCCGTCCGCAGCGGCCGCAGATCATCAGGCCCTGCAACAGCGCGGGTCCTTCCCGCGGTGCGGTCGCGGTCCGCTCCAGGCCGCGGGATGCGGCCTGGGCGGCGAGGGTGGCCTGGTTGGTCTCCCACCGGGCGAAGGTCACATATCCCTCGTGGTGGTCTTCGATGAGGGTGTCCCACTGATCGCGGGGCAGCAGCCGGATGCTCACCCGGCCGTCCGTGGTGCGCTCCACCTTGCGCCGTCCGTAACAGAAGGCTCCTGCATACAGCGGGTTGTGGAGCACGTTGAGGACCTGCCAGTGCTTCAGCGGTCCCCAGACCAGCTCGCCCTTGCGCGGACCGGTGCGGATCCGGGAGGGGAAGGTGAGGTGTTCGGCGGCGAAGGTCTTGACGACCTGGCGGGCCGATCCGGTGGCGGTGAACACGTCCAGGACGCGCTCGACGGCGGCCCGCACCGCGGTGTCGGGGTCCTTGACGATGCGGTCGGCGTAGTCGTGGACGTATCCGACGGGCAGGGGCTGCTTCAGCTCGCCGCGGCGGGCCTTGGCCAGCTGCCCACCCCGCAGCCGGGCACCCAGCAGGTGCAGTTCGGCCTCGGACATGGTGCCTTTCATGCCCAGCACGAGCCGGTCGTTGAAGGTCCGCGGATCGTAGAGGCCATCCTCGTCCAGGATCAGCGTCCCGGACAGCGCACAGATCTCCAGCAACCGGTGCCAGTCGGTGTTGTTCCTGGCCAGGCGGGACACCTCGAGTCCCAGGACGATCCCGGCGCGTCCCATGGAGACCTCGGCGACCAGACGCTGGAAGCCGTCCCGGCCCGCGGTCGAGGCCCCGGAGCGGCCCTGATCGGAATCGATCACCACGACCCGGTCCTCCTCCCAGCCCAGAGCGACGGCCCGGCCGCGCAGGGCGTACTGCCGCTGAGTGGACTCGCTGTTGTTGACGACCTGCTTCAGTGAGGACTGGCGCACATACAGATACGCGTCCCGTCGCAGGTGCTCGGCCGTGACCTTGCCACTGTTCTCGATACTCACCCGGTCCTCCTCGGGCTGCCGCTGTCGTCAGCCGCTGCGGCAGCCTCCGGCCGCTGTCCAGGCCATGACCGCCAGCACGTCCACCAGTTCCTCCGCCACCCCCGTCGGCCTCGCCGGGGCCGGCGGCCGCTTGACCGCCCGCGCAGAGGCGGCGGGGATGGACGCCACCGCCCGGATCCAGGCGGCCATGCCGGAGCGGGCCAGCACCGCCCAGCCGTGCCGTGTTCCCCCGTCGCGCCCGCCCAGGACCGCGGCCCGCAGGTCCTCATACCGCCGGGCGACCTCGGCCCCGTCCACCGCCGACACCGTCGGGTCAGCGGTGATCGGGCACCTCCGTACTGCGCGGCTCGCGCCGCCGGGCCAGCGCCTTCTCCACCGACCGCGGATGCACGGTGATCCCGAACTCCCGGTGGACGGCGCGGGCCAGCTGCTGTGAGCGCAGCGCGGCATCGCCGGCCTTCATCTGTTCGACGAAGGCCATGACCTCCTCGGTCAGTTTGCGCGGGCCCTTCGGACCGGGCTTGCCCGGAACCAGCGCTGCCGGCCCGCCCGCGTCCAGCGCGGCGGCGATCGCATAGAAGCTCTGCCGGCAGAACCCGAAAGCGGCCGTGGCCTGCGCGACGGACACGTTGTCCACCCGAACCCGGCGCACCATCTCGTACTTGACCTGCACCACGTCCTGCGGATCGAGGAACGGACACGCGGCGAAGTCCTCGTCGATCACGGCCCCGGGCCGCGGATTGAGCGCCCGGAACTCCTTCAACACGCTCTGCTTGCCCGCCGACTGGGTCATCGCGCCTCCCTGGGATCGCCGCCGTCACCAGGATCCGGCCGCCCTCACTGCAGGCCAACGGCGCGAACGCCGCCCACAGAAGCAGAAGGAGCAGGTCGCAGACACAGCCGGACGCCTGCACGCCCCCGGCGCACGGCCCGTCCGGCAAGGACACCGGCGCTGATCGCGCGACAGTCACGGTGTCATCCCCCCGACACCGTCCCGCAGGCCGGTCACCAGATCCACGAGCCGGACCAGGTCCCCGGTCCGGAACGGACAGGTCCCGCCGGCCTCCTCGACGAACGCATCCACCGGCGCCATGTCCGTCCACTCCACCGGGAACGAGCACCTGCGTCCCTGCTCGTCCAGGGCCAGGACCACGTCCCCGCGCCACGAGTTCATCCGCTCCAGGAACTCGAACGCCTCGCCGGACCGCGGATGGAACGGATGGACCAACCGCACACGTCCATCGTCATCGCGGGAAACAAGCGCATTCGACGGTGAATGCCAACGCCATGGCCGAGGCGCTGAACGGCACCTTCAAGGCCGAGCTGATCGAGATGCAAGGCCCCTGGAAGGACGTCGGCCAAGTCGAGCGGGCGATCTTCCAGTGGATCACGTGGTACAACGAAGAGCGCCTCCATTCCGCACTCGACTACGTACCGCCCGCAGAGTACGAGCAAGCCTTCTGGCGGAGCCAGGAGCAAACCCCGCAGTCCGCCTGAAACAAGATCACCGGACTCCACGAAACTCGGGGCAGCTCAACCTTCAACACGCTCTGCCGGGTGGCAGCTGAGCCTTCGTCCTTCAGGACGATCAGCCGGATCGTGCAGTTCTGCGACGGCTGGACCGTGTCACCGGCCCAAAGAATCCCCTCGTCGTCGAGTTCCACCTTGATGATGTCCCCGCTGGCCACTCCACGTACGAACCAAGGCGTGTTGTCCAATCGCACCGTGTCGTCGCCGAGGTCCACCGCCCACAGGCTCTCGACGCTCGCCAGCGGCCAGCCGTCCTCATCTATGTCCATCCGGAAGTGGACCTTCACGTGGTCGCTACTGATGTTCGTCACCGCGCCAACATCCATGCCGCATCCACGGACCCGGTCGTGGGAGTGCGGACGGAAGATGTCACCGGATCTGGATGGTGGCGCAGGTGAACGTCGTGTCCTGGAGCAGCGCCGGAGTGATGGCGACGCCGGTCAGGTGCTCTGCCAGAGCGAACGCTGCCGGTGAGGACAGATCCGTTTCCGGGGCCTCCTCCTCAAGATGGAAGCCGATCCGCACCATGACGTCGAGGAGTTCGTCCGGTGTGGTGCCCCATCGGTCCTGGGGGACATGGGGTCGAAGCACTGTCGCAGCACTTGGTCCTCTGCCCAGAGGAAGGTGCCAACGGCGTTGACGTTGGTGAAGTGGGAGATCCAGCTCGCCCCGGCGGAGGCCGGCAGGGCTCGACTCTCGGTGACTCCGATGTAGCCGTTGGGTTCGATCAGCAGTGTCCAGGCGCCGACAGTCGTCGTAGCGACCAGCTGACGGTCGCCCTTCTCCAGGTCGTACTGGGCGAAGGCGGCGTCGACGACCGCGGCTATACCCTGCAAGGGTGCCTCCGGTCGTCCTTCGAGTCGGGACACCACCTCGGCTGGCGACAGACCCCGCACCACGGTGAATCAGTACGCCTCGGCGATATCTGGAAAGTCGTTTTCGAACCATGTGTAGTCCGATCCGGTCTTCGTCATGCTGCCCATCCTGGCTCCTGCTACTGACACCGGAAGGACCTTGGGGCCACCGACCGGGGGCGGCAGGGACATCCGCCACTTTCGGGAAACGATCTTCTTCTCCATCTGAGGCGCCTTACCGGAGCAGCTCGTGGGCATCCCCTGGACTGCGCGGGTGCTGATGTCAGTGGCCTCTGTCAGGATGCCCCGGTCAACATCATGATCGGGAGAGAGCATGGGTACTTGGGACGTCGGCCCCTTCGACAACGACACCGCAGCGGACTTCTGTGGCGACCTTGATGAGGCAGCTGTGGGCGAACGCGAGAGCATTATCAGCGGCATTCTCACCCGTGTGATCGACACCGCGGGCTATCTGGAAGCACCCGAGTCCGAGCAAGCCGTGGCTGGGGTCGCCCTCGTTGCCGCGCAATGCCCTGGGGGTGAGCCGGCCGATCCCGTTTATGGGCCGGAAGAGCCTCTTCCTGATTTTACCGGCCTGCGCGATCTCGCCCTGCAGGCCCTCGACCGGGTCATGACCGAGCCGTCCGAGCTGATGGTCCTATGGGCGGAATCGGATGGCGGCCCCTGGCGTGCGAACGTTCGCCGCCTGCAGAACGCGCTCCTGCCCAAGCCGCCCGGAGAACAGCTCAGCCTGATCTGACCCACCGCAACCGCTACTCGAACCCGGAAGGCCATCATGAGCTGGGATGTGCTTCTCCTCCGCCTGCCCGACGACGTCACCTCGATGGAGGAGATCCCCGCCGACTACACCCCGGACCCGCTCGGTCACCTCCACGACGTGCTCTCGACCGTTGCCCAGGCCGTCCCTGACGTCGATCTTTCAGACCCGACCTGGGGTGAGCTTCTCGGACCAACCTGGTCCATGGAACTCAACATCGGCGCCGAGGACCCTGTGGACTCGATCATGCTCCACATGCGCGGCTCCGGCGATGACGTCCTGACGCCCGTCCTCCGGCTTGCCGATGCTCTGCGGTGCAAGGCGCTCGACTGCGCCGGAGGGGATCTGATCACTCCGGGGCGGACGTCGGGCTGGCACGCCTTCCAGCAGTTCCGCGATCGAGTGGCCGGTACCTCGCAGTGACACCTCCCGGTCGCAGCACCAGCCTCCGACCCATGCCCCCTGAAACCTGCCTCGCCGTCACGGCCCCCTTCGGGCACACCTGGCCTGGCCTCGCGGCTGGGCGCGAGCCAGCGACGAATCCCGACCAACTGGCCGCCGAATACGCGCAGGCGTTCCTCGCCGACCGCCCCCAGTCACGCCTCGGGCTGGTTGCCGCAGCGTCTGGAGCCGAGGCTCTGACGGTCGCGGGCTGGTCCGGGCCCTGCAACTACGACAACGACACCGCGAAGTTCTCCGCGATCATCCGAGATTGGGAACATCGGTTCGGTGTTCGTGTCGTCGCGGTCGGCTTCTCCACGCTGCACCTCAGCGTTGCCGCGCCACCGGTGGACGAGCACGAGGCTCTCCTGGTCGCGGCCGAGCACTTCGTCTTCTGCCCGGACAACATCTGGCAGGGCAGCAGGCCGTACACACTGGCCGCATACGCCGAGCGGATCAGCGATGCCCACCACTGGGACTTCTGGTGGGACTGATCCGCTCCCCAGAAGATGTTCGACAGGGAGGTGGCCTTCAGGTGTGCGGTGCTGGGCTGTCAGGCGACGGGCAGTCTGTGCCACCAATGACTGCAGCCGCCAGAGCAGAAGCGCTCGCGACGCCGCTCGTCGGCGATCGTGAGCACCGCGATCAGCAGCCTGAACGCTTTGCGGCGTTCGTCGAGAGGCACGAGACCGGCGATCTTTCCCAGCTGCTCGTCGATCCGGCCTCGTGAGATCAGCACTGCGGGCGTATGCGTCGGGCGCAGCCCGGCACGGCGGATGCTCTCCGGTACGTCCTCGGCGACGGCACCCGCCTGGACGCAGTGATGGCGCAGGAACAGCAGCACCTCGGACTGCTCTTCCTGGCCAAGGCCGTCGAACCATTCGATGCCCTCTGACATCCGGCGCAGCCCCTGCGCGAGCTCGTTGAGCAGGACGTCGCGTTCCTTCATGACTGCCTCCCGTGGGACAGACTCCGCTCCGCCTCGATGATCAGGATTCCGAGCAGCACCGCCAGATCGGCCGCGCCTTCGGCATCGTCGGCCCAGCGCGTGGTCTGCAGTGGGTGCACCTGGTCGAGGAGGACGCCTTCCCGTGCCAGGACGAAGGCTAACGCCAGCATGGCCGCGCGGGCGTTGCCGTCCTCGAACGGATGGAAGAAGACGATGTCGAGGTAGGTCCGGGCGGCGCGTGAGGGGAGGGGCAGATCAGGGTGAGAACTCTCGGACAGACAGCGCTCGAACAGCGCCTGCGTATCGGGTGCGAGGCCGTAGCGCTCCCATCCGCCCTTCGCGAAGGCCGGCATCGTGCGGAAACCGACGAGGTCGTGGCCCAGTACGATCTGCTGCCACTTCGCCATGAGGGCGAAGGTCAGTGGTGTGCCCTGCTCAGCGTCGTCGAAGGCCAAGTCGAGGGCGGTCAGGACCCGCGCGGTTCCCTCGCTGTCGCGTCCGCCTCGTGTTGTCATGAAGAAGTTACGGAAGCCGTCGCTGGCTGGTGCTCCAGAGTCGGGGCGTGCGCCGCGCCAGGACGGCCAGGAGATCTTCGTCCGGATGCGCAGCCAGTCGGCAAGGCTGTCCTTCGGTTGGCCGGGCCCGGAAGTCATCTGATTTCGCCCACGCCTCTGGCGAACTGCGAGCTCACCGCGTCGACCACGGGAACGTCAGGTGCGATCCAACTGCCGAACCGGCCGCCGACCGCGTTCTCCACGATCGCCTGAGCCTGGCTCTCGTCGATGTCGTTGTAGGCGAGGAACCATCGGAGGACTTGGATGCAGTGCCCGTACCAGCCGCTCTCGGCCGGGTCTGTCCAATCAACGGCTGATCTTGGTTGTTGAGTCAGTTGCTGGTGGTGGGGGTGAGGCGTCCTTCGAAGGCGATCTGGAAGGCGTTCAGGGGTGCCTTCCAGCGCATCGTCCAGCGGCGGCGACCCTTGCCGGTCGGATCCAGCGACATGAGCGCCATGTAGACGCACTTCAACGCGGCGTTCTCCGACGGGAAGTGGCCGCGAGCCCTCACGGCCTTGCGGATGCGGGCGTTCACGCTCTCAATCGCATTTGTGCTGCAGATGACCTTGCGGATCTCCACGTCGAAGGAGAGGAAGGGCACCATCTCGGCCCAGGCGTCGGACCACAGCTTGATCACGGCCGGATACTTGGTGCCCCACTTCTCGGAGAACTCCAGGAACCGTTCGGTCGCGGCGGCCTCGCTCGGGGCGGTGTAGACGGGCTTGAGATCCTTCGCGACCTTGTCCCAGTCCTGCCGGGCCACGTAGCGGATGCTGTTCCGAATCAGATGAACTATGCATGTTTGCACCACAGTTCGCGGCCAGACGGTCTCGACCGCGTCCGGCAGGCCCTTCAATCCGTCACAGACGAGCATGAGCACGTCCTCGACGCCGCGGTTGCGGAGCTCGGTGAACACGCTGAGCCAGTGCTTCGCACCCTCGCCGCCGTCACCGGCCCAGATCCCCAGGATGTCCCGGGTGCCCTCCACGGTGACGGCCATGGCGAGGTAGATCGGCCGGTTGGCGACCTGGCCGTCGCGGATCTTGGTTCTGTCGACGATCTTGTGATCCGGACGGTTGAGCGGGCCGTGCCGCCTGTTCGCGATCATGAATCGCGTGCTCTCGTGATGTGCTCTTGGAACTGTTTCCGTACCTGTCCGCGCTGGTGATCGAGGAGGTCGAGCGGCGGCCGGACAAGGTGGTGCTGNTTGGTTCTGTCGACGATCTTGTGATCCGGACGGTTGAGCGGGCCGTGCCGCCTGTTCGCGATCATGAATCGCGTGCTCTCGTGATGTGCTCTTGGAACTGTTTCCGTACCTGTCCGCGCTGGTGATCGAGGAGGTCGAGCGGCGGCCGGACAAGGTGGTGCTGAGGACCCGGGTGCGGGCGATGACCGGGTCCTGCCGGTGCGGCCAGAGCTCGGCGTGGGTGCACGGCCGGTATGCACGCACGCTGCGTGACGTCGCCGTGGGCGGGCTCGGCGTCGTGATCGAGTTACGCGTTCGCCGTTTCCGGTGCGAGAACCCCGCCTGCCCGGCGGTGACGTTCGCCGAGCAGATAGCGGGACTGACCACCCCGCACAGCCGCTACACCCCGCTGTTACGTGGGCTGCTGACGCAGATCGGGCTGGCCCTGGCTGGCAGAGCGGGAGCCCGCCTGGCTGCTGTGGTCGGTGTCAGCGTGGGCAAGGACATGCTGCTGCGGCTGGTCAGGGACCTGCCCGAGCCGGACGTCGGGGAAGTGGAGGTGCTCGGCGTGGA
>NZ_JARWBG010000103.1:0-8545 GCF_029846775.1 Streptomyces chengmaiensis | reverse complement strand
TCCGGGGCGGCGACGTCGGGTGCGCCGGGCGGGGAGACGGACGCGGGGCAGCCCGCGCCCGCCGACGCCGAGCGTCCTGCCGCGGGCGGCGGCCGGATCGACTATGCGCATCCGCGCCGCTCCGCCGCGCCCCCGCCGCCCCCAGCCGCCTCCCCGGCCCCGCCGGGACAGCCGGCCGCCCCCGTCGCCGGCGATGCCACCGGATGGTCCATGGAAGAGCGGCTCTACAACCAGATCTGGGGCATGTTCGAAGACCTCGCCCGGACGACCGCCGCCTACCGCAGCGCGGTCGAGTTCGCGGAGTCCCGGATGGACCAGGAGCTCGACCGGGTCCTGGACGATCCGCGCAGCCGCATCGGAGGGGCGGGCGACGCCGCCCGAGAGGCCGCCCGTGCCGAGTGCCGCAGGCTTGCCGACGAGGCCCGCCGGGTGCTCGACCGGGACCTGGCCCAGCTGGCCGCCGAGTCCGAGGTCGTCGAGCCCGCGCTGCCGCCCGCCTTCGCCCGGTGGGACAACCCCTGCTGGCACGGCTACCGGGTGCCCATGGAGGTCCCGATGGCGCTGCGCATCGGCGATCTCCATCTGCCGGAGAACCCCGCACTGCGCATTCCCTTCCTCGTCCGGCTGCCCCTGGAACGCGGCCTGTGGGTCGACAGCGGGCGCACCGGATCCGAAGCCGCCCTGATGCTCGACGAGGCGCAGTTGCGCAGGCAGGCGCTGGACTGCGCGGTCGGACACGCCGCCCGGCTGCTCGCTGTCTATCCGCCGGGGGAGTTCTCCGTCCACGTCATCGACCCGGCGGGCGCGGGCGCGGCAGCGCTCGCGCCGCTGTCCGGCTCGGGGCTGCTCGGCGCGCCGCCCGCGCCGGGGGCGCAGGGGGTTCGCGAGGTGCTCGGCCGGCTCACCCGGCGCGTCGACCTGGTGACGATGGCGGTGCGCGGCGGGGCGGCGGACTCGCTGCCGCCCGATGTGGACGCCGCCGAACAACTGCTGATCGTCCATGACTTCCCGCACGGCTTCGACGACCGGGCGGTCAACCAGTTGCGCTATCTGGCGGACGAGGGCCCGGTCGTCGGCGTCCATCTGCTGATGGTCGCCGACCGGGAGGAGGCGAGCGGGTACGGCCCCGTCCTCGATCCGCTCTGGCGCTCCCTGCTGCGGATCACTCCGGCGCCCGACGACCACCTGGCGGACCCGTGGGTCCGCCACGCCTGGACCTATGAGCCGCTGACCGTTCCGCCCGGCAGCGACGTGGTGCGGCAGGTGCTGGGCCAGGTGGCGGCCGCCCATCGAGCATGGGGGCGCTGACCTGCATATTTGAAGATCTTTTTACCGATTCCTTTACCTTCGCTTGGGGTTTGCTGTACTGTCGTCCGGGCGGAGGGGAGTACTCCCACCTCGCGGCGTTCCCGTCAGTACGGACCACTCGGTCTTGAACCGGTCCCGGGGCGTCGGCCCATGGCGCGCCAGCGCCGCCCGGGTGGAGGAGACCTCCGGCACGAGACGAGGCTGCACCGCAGCCCTTGTGAAGCCGGAGGCTCAGTGGACGTTTCATGGACCCTGTGGGCGCTGACCGTGTTCGGTCTGACCGCCTTGATCGCTGTCGACTTCTTCATCGGGCGCAAGCCCCATGACGTGTCGATCAAAGAAGCCGGCATCTGGACCGGCGTCTGGATCGTGCTGGCCGTGCTCTTCGGCCTCGGTCTGCTGGTATTCGGCAACAGCCAGGCGTCGGGAGAGTTCTTCGCCGGTTTCATCACCGAGAAGTCGCTGAGCGTCGACAACCTCTTCGTCTTTGTGCTGATCATGGCGAAGTTCTCGGTGCCCTCCCACCTGCAGCAGCGGGTGCTGCTGGTGGGCGTGCTGATCGCCCTGGTGCTGCGGGCGATCTTCATCGCTGCCGGGGCGGCGGTCATCGCCAACTTCTCCTGGGTCTTCTACCTCTTCGGCGCCTTCCTGATCTACACCGCCTGGAAGCTCATCCAGGAGGCACGCTCCGGCGAGGAGGAAGAGGAGTTCGAGGAGAACCGCCTCCTGAGGTCGATCGAGAACCGCTTCGGCGTCGCCGACCGCTACCACGGCACCAAGCTGTTCATACGCAACAACGGCAAGCGCGTGCTGACCCCTCTGATGGTGGTCATGCTCGCCATCGGCACCACCGATGTGCTCTTCGCGCTGGACTCCATCCCCGCCATCTTCGGTCTCACCCAGGACCCGTACATCGTCTTCACCGCGAACGCCTTTGCGCTGATGGGCCTGCGGCAGCTGTACTTCCTCATCGGCGGGCTGCTCAAGAAGCTGGTCCACCTGAGCTACGGTCTGTCGGTGATCCTCGGCTTCATCGGCGTCAAGCTGGTGCTGCATGCGCTGCACGAGTCCGGGGTGCACGTCCCGGAGATCTCGATCCCGTTCTCCCTGTCCGTCATCTGCGGCGTGCTGATCGTCACCACGATCACCAGCCTGATCGCCTCGAAGAAGCAGGACGAGCGGCAGCCGGAGCCGGAGCCGGAGCCGGCGAAGGACGAGGACAGCGTCGGGGCCTGACCCCCAGGGAGGGCGCCGGTGTCTGGAGTGCGACAGTCGCGGAGTGCGGCTGCCGGGAGAGGGGTAGCCATGATTCGCTGTCCGACGGCCGCCCGCCCGCGGCCCTCCCGGCAGTACTGATGAGGAGGTGACTCCCATAGGCGTCAGCCATCCCAGAAGGCATGGGCCGCAGCCGGACAGATCACTGCTGCTCGACCGGGCCGCAGCGCCGCCGAAGGCCGCGGTGCTGCTGCTCCACGGCGGCTGCGCCGACAGCCTGGAGCCGCCCCCCGCGTGGAACCTCCCCGGGGTGCGGATGCGCCCCTTCGGCCGGGCCGTCGCCCGCGCCACCACCGATCATGATGTGGTGCTCGGCCGGGTGCGCTACCGCTGCCGCGGCTGGAACGGGGACCGCGCCGACGCGGCGCGGGACGCCCTGCAGGCCCTGGAGGAACTGGCCTTTCTCGCCGGCCCGGTGCCGGTGGTGCTGGTCGGCCACTCGATGGGCGGCCGGGCTGCCCTGCGCGCTGCCGGGCATCCGGCGGTGGAGGCCGTCGTGGGACTCGCGCCCTGGTGCCCCGACGGCGAGCCGGTGGAGCATCTGGCAGGGCGGCGGATCGTGCTGGTCCACGGCGACCGCGACCGGGTGACCGACCCCCGCGGCAGCTGGGACCTGGCGGCCAGGGCCCGCGCCGCCGGGGCGGAGACCTGCGCGCTGCGGATCCCGGGCGGCGATCACGCCATGCTCCGCCACGCATGGGTCTGGCACACGCTGACCACCCGCCTGGTCACCGGTCTGCTGCGGCTCGGGCCGCTGCCGGCGACCGTGGCGGACAGTTTCGACGATCTGGGCCCGGGCGACGTACGCCGCCCTGTGCGGCGTCGCTGAAGCGGCCGGGGCCGCCCGGCGGCTACCAGCCGCGCTCGCGCCACTCCGGCAGATGGGGCCGTTCCGCGCCCAGCGTGGTGTCCTTGCCATGGCCGGGATAGACCCAGGTCTCGTCCGGGAGGCGGTCGAAGAGCTTGGTCTCCACATCGCGGAGCAGGCTGGCGAAGGCCTCCGGGTCCTTCCAGGTGTTGCCGACTCCGCCGGGGAACAGGCAGTCGCCGGTGAAGACATGGGGGTGCCCGTGCTGGTCGTCGTAGATGAGGGCGATCGACCCCGGGGTGTGGCCCACCAGATGACGCGCCGTCAGTTCCACTCGGCCGACCCGGATGACATCCCCGTCGTCGACCAGGACATCCGTCGGAACCGGAATGCCCTCGGCGTCATGCCGCCCGGCATAGGTGCGGGCGCCGGTCGCGCGGACCACCTCGGCGAGCGCCTGCCAGTGGTCGCCGTGCCGGTGCGTGGTCACCACGGAGGCGATCGAGTCCTCACCGATCAGCTGGAGCAGCGTCTCGGCGTCATTGGCCGCGTCGATCAGCAGTTGCTCGCCGGTGGCCCGGCAGCGCAGCAGATATGCGTTGTTGTCCATCGGGCCGACCGCGACCTTGGAGATCATCAGGTCCGTCAGCTCATGAACGTCCGCCGGGCCGCCGACCTTTACCACTCCGCTGTACGTCATGGGCCCAGCGTATGCCCTACCGGTGTCCGGCGGATCTTTCCCCCACCCCGCCCCGTCCCGTATCCGGGGGCTTCGCCCCGGCCCTCCGGGTATGGCCTGCCGGACCCCCGGGTACGGCCTGAAGGCCGTGTCTGCGAACTCGCCCGCACTTCCCTCCGGGGCGCCGCCGGGCGGGCTGGAAACTCCAGCCTCGCTGGAGGCGCTTCCCAGCCGCAGTTGGGGGGCTGGGAGGGCGAGGCGTGGGGGCCCGGGGAGCCCGTTACGGGCACTCCCGGGCCGAGCGGCCGAGCGGTCACCCGGTCACCCGGTCACAGGGGCGGCAGTGCGGGCAGCGGGCCGCCCGAGGCATGCAGCTCGACGCCGTCCCGGCGGCCGGCCAGCCAGCCCAGCAGCGCGGGGGCGGCCCCGGAGACCTTGATCTGCGGGCCCTCCGCGCCGCCCGTCCGCCACTCGCCGCCGTCGGCGGACGAGACCATGGTCGGCGGGACTGCCGCGAGACCGCTGAAGCGCTGAGTGAGGAACTCGATCTCCCGGTTGGTGAAGTCCCCGGGCAGGTCCTCCAGCTCATAGCCGACGCCCAGGTCGACATGGTGCAGCTCGACCTCGACGAGCCGTCGGAAGGGGAGTCGTGCCGCCGTGTCGGTGACGCCGTTGCGCAACTCGACCGTGCGGGCCCAGTCGGAGTCGGCCGCGCCCGCCGACTGGAAGCGGGCGGCGCTCTCGCGCACGTCCGCGAGATGCTCGGCCAGGGGCCGATGGGCGCCGCGCTCGATGTCGGCGTCACGCGCCTCGGCGCTCTCGTACATCGGGCGGCCTTCGAGGACGTTCACCAGCGCGTCGGCGTTGCGGGCGATATGGGCCAGGACATGGCCCCGACTCCATCCAGGAAGCCGCGAGGGCGCGGCGACCGCCGCGTCGTCCAGAGCGGCGGCTGCGCTCAGGAGCCGCTCCGTCGCATCACGTACTGAGGCCAGGTCATGCACAGGATCGATCATGAGCTCGACGATAGCCCCGCCACACGTTCGGGTGAAGGTGGCGAACTGCCGCAGTAAATCGAATGCACGTGCTATAGGCTCGGGGGAGGCATCCTTGGTTGTCAGGCATTCATCGATCTGGCCGCCCCCATAGGCTGGAACAGTCTGGGACGGGGGCTGTGCCCCCGCTTCTCTCAAGAAAGGTGCGGACCGGCGTGGCCGACCGTCTCATCGTCCGTGGCGCTCGCGAGCACAACCTGAAGAACGTCTCGCTCGACCTCCCGCGTGACTCCCTCATCGTCTTCACCGGGCTCTCGGGGTCGGGCAAGTCGTCGCTCGCGTTCGACACGATCTTCGCCGAGGGGCAGCGCCGCTATGTCGAATCCCTCTCCTCCTACGCCCGGCAGTTCCTCGGCCAGATGGACAAGCCGGACGTCGACTTCATCGAGGGACTCTCCCCGGCCGTCTCCATCGACCAGAAGTCCACGTCGCGCAACCCGCGCTCGACGGTGGGCACCATCACCGAGGTCTACGACTACCTCCGGCTGCTCTTCGCCCGGATCGGCAAGCCGCACTGCCCCCAGTGCGGCCGGCCCATCTCGCGCCAGTCGCCGCAGGCCATCGTGGACAAGGTCCTGGAGCTGCCCGAGGGCAGCCGCTTCCAGGTCCTCTCGCCCCTGGTCCGGGAGCGCAAGGGGGAGTTCGTCGACCTCTTCTCCGATCTGCAGACGAAGGGATACAGCCGGGCGCGTGTCGACGGACAGACCGTCCAGCTCGCCGATCCGCCCAAGCTCAAGAAGCAGGAGAAGCACACCATCGAGGTGGTCGTCGACCGCCTCACGGTCAAGGACTCCGCCAAGCGCCGGCTCACCGACTCCGTGGAGACCGCGCTGGGCCTCTCCGGCGGCATGGTCGTGCTCGACTTCGTCGACCTCCCAGAGGACGACCCCGAGCGGGAGCGGATGTACTCGGAGCATCTGTACTGCGCCTACGACGACCTGTCCTTCGAGGAGCTGGAGCCCCGCTCGTTCTCCTTCAACTCCCCCTTCGGCGCCTGCCCCGACTGCACCGGCATCGGCACCCGCATGGAGGTCGACCCCGAGCTGATCGTGCCCGACCCGGACAGGTCCCTGGACGAAGGCGCGATCCACCCCTGGTCCCATGGCCACACCAAGGAGTACTTCGGCCGGCTGATCGGCGGGCTCGCCCTTGCCCTGGGCTTCTCCACCGACATGCCCTGGGCCGGACTGCCGCAGCGTGCCAAGAAGGCTCTGCTGCACGGACACAAGACACAGGTCGAGGTCCGCTACCGCAATCGGTACGGGAGGGAGCGCGCCTACACCACGCCCGCCTTCGAAGGGGCGGTGCAGTTCGTCAAGCGACGGCACTCCGAGGCCGAGAGCGACTCCAGCAGGGAGCGCTTCGAGGGCTATATGCGCGAGGTGCCCTGCCCCACCTGCGAGGGCTCCCGGCTCAAGCCGATCGTCCTGGCGGTCACGGTCATGGAAAAGTCCATTGCCGATGTCTCGGCCATGTCGATCAGCGAGTGCGCCGACTTCCTCGGCCGGCTGAAGCTGAACGCCCGCGACAAGAAGATCGCGGAGCGGGTGCTCAAGGAGGTCAACGAACGGCTGAGGTTCCTGGTCGACGTCGGCCTGGACTATCTCTCGCTCAACCGCGCGGCGGGCACCCTGTCCGGCGGAGAGGCCCAGCGCATCCGGCTGGCCACCCAGATCGGCTCCGGTCTGGTCGGCGTGCTCTACGTCCTCGACGAGCCCTCCATCGGGCTGCACCAGCGTGACAACCACCGACTGATCGAGACCCTGGTGCGGCTGCGCGACATGGGCAACACGCTCATCGTCGTCGAGCACGACGAGGACACCATCAAGGTGGCCGACTGGGTGGTCGACATCGGCCCGGGCGCGGGCGAGCACGGCGGCAAGGTGGTCCACTCGGGCCCGCTGGCGGAGCTGGTGTCCAACAAGGAGTCGATGACCGGGCAGTACCTCTCCCGCAAGCGCGCCATCGCCACCCCCGACGTCCGCAGGCCCGTCGACCCGGCACGCCGGCTCACCGTCCACGGCGCCCGGGAGAACAACCTGCGGGACATCGACGTGTCCTTCCCGCTCGGGGTGCTCACCGCCGTCACCGGAGTCTCCGGGTCCGGGAAGTCGACCCTGGTCAACGACATCCTCTACACCCACCTCGCCCGCGAGCTGAACGGCGCGAAGTCGGTGCCGGGGCGTCACACGCGCGTAGCGGGCGACGATCTCGTCGACAAGGTGGTGCACGTCGACCAGTCGCCCATCGGCCGGACCCCCCGCTCCAACCCGGCCACCTACACCGGCGTCTTCGACCATGTGCGCAAGCTCTTCGCCGAGACGATGGAGGCGAAGGTCCGCGGCTACCTCCCGGGCCGGTTCTCCTTCAACGTCAAGGGCGGCCGCTGTGAGAACTGCTCCGGCGACGGCACCATCAAGATCGAGATGAACTTCCTGCCGGATGTGTATGTGCCGTGCGAGGTCTGCCACGGAGCGCGCTACAACCGGGAGACGCTGGAGGTCCACTACAAGGGCAAGTCCATCGCCGAGGTGCTGGACATGCCGATCGAGGAGGCCCTGCACTTCTTCGAGGCCGTTCCCACGATCTCGCGGCACCTCAAGACCCTCACCGAGGTCGGACTGGGCTATGTGCGGCTCGGACAGCCCGCGCCGACGCTCTCCGGCGGCGAGGCGCAGCGGGTGAAGCTGGCCTCGGAGCTCCAGAAGCGCTCCACGGGCCGCACGGTCTATGTGCTGGACGAGCCGACCACCGGCCTGCACTTCGAGGACATCAACAAGCTGATCAATGTGCTCTCCGGCCTGGTGGACAAGGGCAACACCGTGATCGTCATCGAGCACAATCTGGATGTCATCAAGACGGCGGACTGGGTGCTCGACCTGGGCCCCGAGGGGGGCAGCGGCGGCGGACTGGTGATCGCCGAAGGCACTCCGGAGCAGGTCGCCGGCGTGCCGGCCAGCCACACCGGAAAGTTCCTCAGGGAGATCCTGGACGCCGAGCGGATCAGCGACGCGGTGCCGCCCCCGCGCAGTGCGAGGAAGGCCGTGCAGAAGAAGGCCGCGGCCAAGACCGCCGCTGCTGACGCGACCGGCGCCGAGAAGACGACCGCTGTCAGCAGGAAGGCCGCCAAGACGGTCGCGGCCAAGAGCACGGCGGCCAAGAAGACGGCCACGGCGCGGACCCGTACCCGCAAGGGCTGACGCCTTGCTTCCGGTGCGCCGGCGGAGAGCCCACGGCGCACCGGCGAGGCACTAGTAGTGCTTGGTCAGGTTGGTTGTCCTGGTGCGTGTCCTTCGGGCCCGGTGTGGCGTTGAGTGGGTGTGACTCCGGACGAGATGACTTTGGCGCGTGGTGAGTTGGAGGCGTTTGCGGCGGAGATGTTCGAGCCGTTCGCGAGAAACGACCAGCGCCGGTGGGGCC
>NZ_JARWBG010000102.1:0-8739 GCF_029846775.1 Streptomyces chengmaiensis | reverse complement strand
GCTCGGCGATCGGCCGGTCGGGAGTGTTGGTGGCGAAGCAGGTGATCCGCATGCCGTCCGCGTCGGTGATCCTCAACTGGGCACCGGGGTGCGGTCGTTCCTTGCGGATGATCAGCCGCATCCCTTTCGGCCAGCCGGTGAGGACATCGCCGGTGAGTTCGGCGACCCAGGCGCCGTTGCGGACCTCGCCGTCCGTTTCGATGGCCGGGGTCCAGGCCGGTGCCGGGATCTTGAGGACGTGGCTGTGGATGGCCTCGGTGATCACCATGCCGACCGAGTAGGACAGCCAGCGTCCTCGCTTCGCGAGCCAGGCCACGAAATCGTGGGTGCCGCCGGCGGAATCGCAGCGGATGAGGGTCTGCCGCCCGCGCCGGTACTTCTTCGGCAGCTGGGCCAGGGCGAGGCGGGCGGTGGTGATGTGGTCGGCGGCCGTGTTCGAGCCCGCATTGCCCGGTCTGAGCAGAGCGGCGACCGGCTCTCCGGTTCCGCCCGGGCCGTGGTCGACGAAGGCCGTCAGGGGGTGATGGCCGTAGGTCTTCTTCCAGGTCGCGGCCGCGTCCTCTTTGTCGGAGTGCGCGACCACCAGGACGCCGTCGAGGTCGACCGTGACCTTTCCGTCGGCGGCCGGGGCATTACCCCCGGCCAACGACCAGACCCGCTGCCGGACTTCGGACCGTGCGGACCGGATGGCCTGCAAGGCTTTCTCGCCGGAGACTGCGAGGGTGTCGATCAGGCGGGAGACGGTCGGGTCGGAGGCGACCGGGCCGAAGACGGCCGGCTCACACCGCAGCGTCGCGATGTCGGCGAGGCAGTCCCCGCCCAGTGCGACCGCCAGGGCGACGTCCAGCAGGACCTTGCCCGGGTCGTGGACGGCCCGCGGTTTGCGCCAGGGTGCCAGCACCTGCGATATCGCCTGATCCAGACCGGTCTTGCGGACCGTTTCGACCAGCAGTACCGACCCGGCCTGGGAGACCACGGCTCGGCCGTCATCCTGGACACGGACATGGGGGTAGGACCCGGTAGGCTGCTTCACCTGGAAAGTGCCTCCGACAGGAGCGGGAACAAGGACCTCAGCAATCCTCATTCTCGCTGGTCAGAGGCACTTTTCGCTTACCTGACCGCCTGTCGGACAGCCTGCTTCATGTAGGGTCGGGGGCTGGCGCGGTGGCGTAGTACGTACGCTCCGTTTCCAGCCCCCGCCGCATCGAACCGTGCGTGCGGTTCTCCCGCACACGGCTCACCGACGCCGTTCACCACCGGCATTCGGCCTGCCCCGCCAGTCCCGGAAGGGTCTGGGTGCAACAACGGTTCCGTGCAGAGCAATCAGTCCCAGGGAGTCGTGGGCGGCGAAGGCAACTACCGCCCAGCCGAACTTCCTGGTGCGCCGGTGCTTCTTGGCGAGGAACCCACCGATCCGCATCCGCGCGTACGAGCCGATCTGGTCGAAGACATGGGCCGAGTTCCCGAACCGGAAATACGCAGCCCATCCGCGCAGGAACGCGTTCACGTCCTCCACGATCACCTTGACCGGCCTGAGCAGCCTGCGCCGGTCCGTGAGTTCACGGATCCGGTCGCGGGCGTGCTGCATCGCCCTTGCCGAGGGCCACCGGGCGAGGAAGGCAACCGGGCGCCGGTTGCCGCGCGGCCGGGACGCCACCCACCGATGGTGGAAGCCGAGGAAGTCGAACCCCTCGCCGTCCACCCGCAGGTGCACGATCCTGGTCTTGGCCGCCTTCGGCTCCAGGCCGAGTTCGGCCAGCAGGCTCCGAAGCCGCTCCAGGGCTGCTTCGGCCTGCTCGCGGCTGGCGCACATCACCACCGCGTCGTCGGCATAGCGCACCAGCACCCCGTGATTCCGTGTCCACCATGCCCGGTCCAGCCGGTGCAGATAGACATTGGCCAGCAGCGGGGAGATGACCCCGCCCTGGGGAGTGCCGGACACCGGCCGACGGACCTGACCGTCCTCCATGACCCCGGCCCGCAACATCGCGCGCAGGAGCTTGAGGACCGACCGGTCACAGACGCGTTCCTCGACCGCCTGCATCAACTTCTCATGCGGAATCGCCTCAAAGCAGTTGGCGATATCCGTCTCCACCACCCAACGCCTGCCCCGCCACGCCTCATCCACGAGGACCTGGAGGGCATCGTGTGCTCCGCGCCTGGGCCGAAACCCGAACGAACACGGGAGCATGTCGGCCTCGAAGACCGGCTCGAGCACGATCTTCAACGCGGCCTGCACGATCCGGTCGCGAACCGAAGGAATCGACAACGGTCTCTGCTCCGCCACACCGGGCTTCGGAATGAACACCCGGCGCGCGGGCAACGGCCGCCAGCGGCCTTCCCGCAGTTCCGCGGCCACCTCACCAAGGAGACGGTCAACGCCGTACTCCTCCACTTCAGCCAGAGTGGTGGCGTCAACGCCCGGCGCGCCATTGTTGCGACGCACCGTCACCCACGCGCGCCTCAGGACGTCCCTGCGGTGGACCTTGTCCCCCAGCGCGTGAAACCGTCGTCCGGGATCGGCCTTGGCCGCCCGGTAGAGCGCATGCTGCAAGGCTCGGACCGGATCCAGCTTCAGGGATCCCGACGTGGTGGAACTAGCCGAAACGACACTCACCAAGCCCCTCCAGGCAACCTGCACATCGACGAAGCAGCGGCCCTTCCCTGGCCAACGGTTGTGTTGTCCGCCGGCTCATCGCGGTACTACGGCCGCCTCCGACGCCCACCCGGCCCGCGCCCACTTCCCGGGGATCACCCGGTTATAGGACGCGCAGCTTCCGGCAGCAGCTATCCGCAGGCCGCCGGGCCGGGGAGGGCCTCCCCAGTTCCCGCTGTCACCGTCGCAACGTTCCATGCCCCATACGCCGGGGAGTCCCTCACGGCTGCATCTCCAGGACCTTCGCCGCTTCCATGGCCTTCGCCCTGATTTCGGGGGCTCGGCACTCCCTGTCCCCGCCTCGAAAGGCGGGCCTCTAACGACGCCGCAGGCTTCGCGTGATGCTACGGACCGCTGCTTTGCTCCCCCTTGCAGGGCTTTCGACACTGGGCTTCGACGCCGGGCGTTTCCCCCCGACGCCGCCAGTCTGCTACCGGGCCTCCTGGCAGCTACCCGGACCGGACTTCCACCGGCAGGCGACAACGAGCTTACGACTCAAGATCAGCTACATCACGAAGACCTCCGAGTCTGCTGGGCGCGCGAAAGCGCGAGGCTAGCGCTGCGGCCGCCCGCACACGCTCAGGGCTGTGCAGGGTCGGGTCGTTGGCCAGCCGCGTCAGCAAGGGTGCACCTGCTGCCCGGTCCGCGTAAAACACGATTGCGGCCGCCCGCCCACGCTCAGAGTCGTCCACGGTCAGGTCGTTGGCCAGCCGCATCAGCGAGGGTGTGCCAGCCTTCTGACTCTCTTCGAACAGCAATTCGGCCGCCCGCACGCGAAACCCGCGTCGAAGAAAGGGGTGGTCCATGGTCACGCGCGTCAGCAGAGCCGCACCGACGTCTCGGTACCCGGCAGCGCTTTTTAGGGTCTCGGCCGCCTCATAGCGCACGGAGAAGTCCAAGCGGGGGTCGTTGGCCTGCCGTGCCAGCAGGGTCGCGCCAGCTTCCCGGTGCCCGTCGACGTGCATTAGGGCGGTGGCTGCCTTGACACTTTCCAGACTCCAGCCCCGAACCTCATCGCCGCTCATGCGCGTCAAGTGGGCGGCGACGAAATCTGAGGGAAGCATGGTTCTCAAGTGAACCTGCGTGGCAAGCAGTGACACGCCATCGTCACTACGCGCAAGCTTTTCCAGAAAACGGACAGTTGCATCTGTCACGCGATCTCTGGGGGCTAGTAGGCCATCGAGGAGGAAGCCAAGGGGGGATGGTTTGTAGATCGCCGGAGGGATGTGTGTGAGACGTATCGCACGGCAGCTGGAGAAATCAATCAGGTTGCGCAGCATTAGGGTACGCATCTGTTCATTTCGGGTGAGATGTTGAACCGCGCAGTATTCGAGCAGCGTCTGGTGCAGAAAATCAAAGTTATCGGCGTGCTGGATCAGCAGACCGGTGGGCCGCAGAAGGTCGCCTAGGAAAGCGTTCCAGAGGGGTTCTTTAACCTTCTCGGGACGGTTGAGGTTGAGCGAAGCGAGTACCTCGACGGCCGTAACTGTGGTGCTGAAGATCTTTTTGCACGCCAGACGGCCGATCAGCTCCGGTAGGTGGTCACGTACCTGCTGTGCTGCCCGCTCGGCGGCCTGATTGTGCTTCGGGATCTGATGGCAGTCCTTGAAGCGGCGGATGGCTTGATCATGGGTGGTCTTGATGCTCTTGTGGGTGTTCTGCTCATAGATCAATTCGACGAATGCCTGGTAGACGCCGGTGCGGCCCTCGGGTAGGGGGCGAGCAGGATCGGCTGCGTAGAGTTGGCACAGCATGGAGGCCATTAGTGGGGTGCAGGCAAAGGAAGTTAGGTCGCCGCGCTTGAGCCCAGTCATGAATGCCTCGGTTCGTTCACCTGGATTGTCCAGACTGCGGAACTGCCTCGTCGCGTAGGCACGCAGATCATCATGAGAGAAGGGCTGCAGCCTGAAATGTGGTACGTGCGAGCCGAGAGATCTGAGTTCCTCTTGGGGTAGAGGGCGGGTTGTCACGATGAAGCGATACAGGCCGGATTCGACCTGTACGGTGTTGGTCAGCATCTGCAGAACAGCGCTGCGGGTGTCAGCGTCAGGCAACTCATCGAAGCCGTCAACCAGTACCAGCCAGCGCGCTCCCGCGCGCGGGGGGTGGCGGAAGAAGTCCGTTCTCAGCTCCTCAAGAAGCCCGAACTGTTTCAGAGAGCTGGTTGTGTCCTTGGCAAGTGCGGTGGGGAGCGGGTCCGTGCTGGTCAGGGAGGTTGCGCGCACCATAACTGGGACCGTCTTGCCGGTCCTGTTGTTGAGTAGCCGGTGGGCCGAGTCTGCGAGCTGGTTGCGCAGCAGGGTGGACTTTCCTGCCCCCGGTCCGGCCGAGAGGAGGCAGATGCTGCTGTCAGTGCAGAAAACCGCTTCGGCAGGCACTGATGAGTCAGCGGCGCTTTCCACTGGCGTTGCGTCGTCGTTCGTTGTGTCCTCGCTGCCGGATGCCTGGCAGAGGTATGCCTGCTGGTGAACGTAAACATCGGCCAACGCGAGTTGCCTATCGCCCGAGATTCCTGGATAGGGGTGCTCACGGGCCGCGCGCACAGCGGCATGCAGGTAGCTGTTCAGACGCCGGGCCAACGGCACGGAGTTGTCTTCGGCAGGCTGAGCACCGGAAGGCTGAGAAGCCTTGACCTGTTCATACAGGGTCTTCCAATACTTCTTCGTGGCGGCCCATTGTCCTGCTGCCTCGGCACGCTGGTGGCCACTGAGCGTGTCGGCCGGAGGCTGCCCGGACCACTCCAGGAGCACCCTGACCAGTGCCCACAGGAACCTGAAGTCCCTGGCCCGGCTGCCGTTCTCGAACCAGCCGCCGACGGTGGTGATTGCGGGCGGTGAAAGCCCGTCCTGCTGGAGCCGACGGTTGGCCTCGGAGATGGCCTCCGTACGGTCGCGGCCCCGAAGCGCCTTGTCCTCCAGCTCCCGCAGTGCGTCACGCAGTGCCTGCCGCTCGGGGCTCAGGCCCCTCCTCTTGCTCACCGCGCGCTCTCCCCGGTCTTCCGAATCCGTCGGATCCGTCCGGCAATCGACCCAGCACGACTGTGACCTGGTCTTTTAGTGCTGGTATCCGGCCGGTCCGGCAAGACTCGATCGCTCCCGGCGGGTCGGCTGCGATGTCCCTCGCGCGGCCCGACCGATGGCCGTGCGGACGGAGGGAATGCCATGGACATCATCGTCCTGGCCATGCTGCCGGTGGCAGGCCTGCTGGTTTTGGCCGCTGCTGCCGTGCTGATGGTCATCGTCGCGGTGAAAGACACCGCCCCGCCTGACCGTGCCACGGTCCTGAGGGCCGTTGCCGAGGTGATCCGTGCCGTACGCGGCAGCCGACGCTGACGGCCCGCCGCGGGCCCCCAATCCGTTCGCGTCACTGGGCCTCCAGGGCCGGTGGGTGGGCGCGGAGGGCCAGCCGGGTGCCCAGGTCGAGGCGGACCTCGCCGTAAGGGCGGACATGGCCCCAGAACAGCGGGGTCAGGCCGCGCCGGTCGGCCGGGGTGAGCAGGCCGGACCAGGCGGGTTCGGCGAGGACCGCCTGCAGCATCAGGGTGTTGACGTACACCAGGGACGCCTGGAGGATCCGCAGGCACAGCGCGGCCATCTCCACCTCCTCACGACGGTTGGTGGAGATCTCCCCGCCTTTGCCGTAGTAGATCACCGCGTTGGCCGCGTTCCAGGACTCCACCACGTTCAGCCCTTCCTCGATCTCCCGCTGGAGTGCGCGGTCACGCAGGTAGCGGGCGACAAAGCAGGTGCGCTGAGCACGGCCGATCTCCAGCATGGCCTGGTAGGCCAGGTGGGAAGCGGCTCGGGTGAAGCGCGAGAGGATCGCTTCGGTGGAGGCGGTGCCGGTGCGGATCGCGGTGGCGTACTTGATGACCTGGTCGTAGTTGGCGTCGATGACGTCCCAACGGATCGGCCGCGTCAACGCTGTCTGAAGGTTCGGGTAGGCGCCCGCCTCGTCGGCATTCGGCCGGTACAGCCGCACCCGGTTGATCTGCTTGATCCGCGGCAGCAGGTCCACATTCAGCAGCCGCGTGACCCCGAAGCCGATCTCGGACTGGCCATGGGAGTCCACATAGTTGCCCTCGACGCGCATCGTGGTGCCGTGCCGAATGGCGCCCTCGACCATCGCCGCGACCTCCGAGGCGGAGGCCCTCAGCGTCTGGGAGTGCACCACCACCGACCCCCGCTCGACGTGCCAGTACACCAGGATGCCCCGGCCGCCGTAGCGGGAGTGCCACTCGGTGAACAGATTCTGGTCCCACGAACGAAAATGCGTGGAGTCCGAGGCCACCGCCGTCGACCCGGCGCCCCACAGCCCCGCATCCCGGGCGGCGAAGGTGGCATTGGCGATCTCGACGGCGATCTCCCGGGCCGCCTCCGGAGTCAGATAGCGACGGCGGACGTAGCGGATCTCCTCCTCGGTGTGGCCGTGCGCCCCGCCGGCCACCGACCGGATCCCCGTGTTGGTTCCGTAGGCGTAGATCGCGAGCATCAGGCGTTCGGCCAGCACCTCGGGCGCCAGGTGCCCGCTGCCGGCCACCGAGGCGACCGCCTTGAGACAGCCGGTCCGCAGCACCGCTTCCTTGAGCATGTCGATCAGCGGCACCGCGTTCCAGCGGCGGCTCACCTCGTTCTTGACCCGGCGCAGGTTGCGTGGCTCCTCCTGCGCATCCGGCGCGGTGAATTTGATCGCCCCGGCCTTGCGTTCCTTGACCTCCACCCAGTCCAGCTCCGGCAGGGCCTCATCGAGGTCGGCCAGGGCCCGCTCCATCTCCTGGCGCAGCGACGAGGTGAACACCGCCGGGTCCAGCGGCTTACGTAGCTCGCCGTAGTGCTCAATCCGGCGGGCCTCGAAGTCCCCTGGCAGGTCCTCGTCCGGGTTGCGCCACCGCCCGGCGCCGACCACCCACACCTCCTTGCACCGCAACTGCTCGCGCAGAGCCTGAAAGGTGACCACCTCGTACACCATGCGCACGATCCGGCGCCGGCCACGCTTGTCCGCCCGGTGCACCAGCTCCGCCCACTGCCCGCGGGTGCCCCGGTGCTCCGGAGCACTCTCCCCGAACGGGTAGTAGGTGGTGTTCCCCGCCTTCGCGTACCGCTGGACGAGGCCCAAGGCGTCGATGACCGGACGGTACGCGCAGTTGTTGGAGCGGAACTCCAGCACACCCAACAGCTCGATCAGGCCCTTGCGGTAGTGGTTGGTGTAGGACGCCTTCAGCGTGGTCTGCACCGTCCGCCGATACACCGGCCCCTTCGTCTTGTACTCGTGCACCAGCTCCCGCAGCGTCTGCTCGCCGCCCCGCACAGCGGGGAAAACCACATCGCGCACCTCGCCATCCGGCACAGCCAACGACGCCTCGGCGATGGCGAACAGAATGTCCTCCTTGCCGGACACCCGCTTGAAGGCGTTGATCAGCTCGTTCGTCACCCTCTGCTCGGCACGGGCACCGATCCGGTGCACCGTGGCAATCAGCAGATCCACCAGCGAGTCGGTGACCTCCCGCTCCCGCTCCACCAACAGCGCGGACAGCAGCGTCACGGCCGCCTCATCCGACCGGCGGCGCAGGTGAGAAGGCGATTCGACGGCCGCCCGCTGCCGCCAGGAGACCAGCACCTTCGGCGCCACGTCAGCGAACAGCGACACGGGCAGGCCGATCGCCCGGATCGCGGTCAGCTTGCGGATCTCCCGCAGCATCGACTCCAGGCTGACGTTGCCCGGCATCGCCTTCACCAGAGTCAGCACCGACTCGCCGTCCTCTGCCCCGGCGCCGTCCTGGTCCTCCTCGACGTCGTCGGCGGCGGCGACCAGAGCAAGAACTCGGGCCCGCACCTGCCCCGTCAGCCGGGCCGCGATGCGCGCGAACCAGGTCTCCTCCGCGGTGTGCAGAGCCGAACGAACCATGCGCGTGATCCGGTTGTCGACGATCGCGTAATTCCCCAGGGGTGTGGTCACGTAATTCCCCACCCCCTGGGGCGAGGGGCGGTCACTTGACCGTGGGGTCCTTCGGGTCGATGGGGCCCTTCGGCCGCTTGTTCGGTCGGTAACTGGGGCCGTTCATGATGACCTGGTGGCTGGCGTTG